>JAZSAS010000093.1:0-11425 GCA_045602005.1 Clostridia bacterium | reverse complement strand
GTGTTGAAATTTTATAATTTTTAACCATATCAGTAATTCCTTAAATTATCTTTTCTGTTGAAGGTCATAGTGAACGTCATAAGCTTTTTCTTCGTCTGTGAACTTATGTAATGTATTGATAACCTCTCCATTGTTCCACTTTCTATCGATTTCTGCGTCACCAATACCCATTACTGTAACGTTAACCTGTCTTCTGCGAGCACGAACATGATCCCAGTCAACAAAGTAAACATGAGCAAATTCGCCGCCATCAAGCTCGCCGTCTTTAATGGTCATAACTTCAGATCTGCCGAAGAACACGCTGCGCAGATGTCCGTCAGTATTCATGCTTGTAAAGTCGCCCGGCTCATTTACATATCTGCCGAATTGTGAATGAATCGGTCCTGGATGACGGTAGTCGCCTTCATTTGTATAATCCGGAATCATTTTTCTCATAATATCAAGAAGGTCGTGTTGGAGATACTCAAGGTCAAAAGAGTCAATATCGTGTGAGCACTCCTGCACCATAACAGAACAGGTTGTGTGATGTGATGCGATTGTAACAGTTCCGTTTTTAACGCCAGATGCCTTTACAATCTCGACAATTTCTTTTGAAATATCGTGAAATGTAGGGATCCATCCTCTTGACTGAAGTTCAAGTTCTTTCTGATAAAATTTAAATTCCATAACACATTTCTCCTTTTTTATTGTTTTTTATTAAGTCTCTCTCCAACAGCTCCACCTGGATGAATGAGAGCAAACTGTTCATTTTTATATCCTGTTTCTTCTATAAGTGCTGCCTGCAACGCATGAAAAATAACACAAAGTGATGTAGTAGAGGTTGTCCCCTGAGAATTGTATTTATCTGTTTCTCGATTTACATATTGTTTAATCACCACATCTGCCACTGCCGCAAGAGGCGAATCAGTATTCTCGGTAATCGTAATGATTTTTACCCCTTTTTCCTTACAAATGCTTACAATCGGCAATAGCTCTGCTGTTTTGCCGCCTCGGGATGCAAAGAGGCACACATCTCCCTTTTGTAAATATCCCGTTCCGCCATGTACTGCTTCTGCAGGAGATATAAACTTTGCAGGTCTCTCTATGCAACACATAAGGTGAGCAAAGTGCTGACAAGCAATACCGCTGTGGCCACAGCCGGACGCACCTATTCTCTCCGCATTTTTCAAAAGTTCAACGGCTTTGGAAAAAGCATCGTCATCAAAATATGATAACATTTCGCTTATGCATTTACTTTCAATTTCAAAAGCCTCTTTAGCCTGTAATAATGATTCTTTTTTCATATTCTTCACCTATTTATGCAATTCGTCCCAGGCTTTTCTTAAATTATAAAGCATTTCTTCTACCATAGCATACGGGTCTGCCGCTTTAATAATTCCGCTTGTTGAGCCTGTGGCCTGCGCACCAAGTTTTATGGTGTTGTAAACATCTTGTCCGTTTGAAATTCCTGCGCCCTGCAAAACCATGATTTCAGGATTTATTTCCTCAACCGCTTTGATTGTATCAATTACATAGTTTGCATCACTTGTCTGACCGGTACCGATCAATTCCGTAGGCTCTGCAACAATAAGATTGGGACCCATTTTTGCAATAGTTTTTACATCTTCAAGGGTATCGGCGCAAACGATTGTTGCAAGCCCAACCTCGTCTGCCCTTTTAATGGTTTCGGCCACAGTGTCCATTGAAATCGGCTTTTCTGCGTGATTGAGCATTACGCCCACAGCACCTGCCGCTTTTACCGCTTCAGGCAACACACTTCCCAAGCCTCTACCCACAGGGAGAGGGTCCATGTGTTGTGCAAAAACCAATATTCTCTCTGTGTTATCCGCAAGTAGTTTGATATCAGTATACTGCGGCGTCACGATAACATCGAGGTCATACTTTAAAGCAGTTTTGTCAATAACTTTTGCCAGAGCAAGCATTTCCTCTCCGTAGAGATAAGCCTTTGGTCCAATTTCAAAGAAGGGTGGTTTAATTGTTATTCCTTTATACATTTCATGCTCCTTTATATAACTTTATTTTGCTGCCATTTCCCTCGACAAAATCTGACAACAAATATGATTGTTCTTATTACCCAGTCTGACACCATGGCATACCATGTTCCTAAAACGCCCAGATTCAGCGCATATGCGAAGAAATATGCCGTACCCACTCTAAAAAGCAACATAGAACCTGATGCAACCAACATAACAAATTTTGTATCACCTGTAGCCCTGAGTGATGATGCCAGAGAAAAACTTAACGGATATAAAATCATAAAACCAACAGTATAAAATGTCAAAATCTGATGTGCAAGTACTTGAGCCTCCCAAGAAGCACCGTTTTGAAACAGCTGAATAAGAGGCCCTGTGAATATCATAAAAAGTATAGCGACCACAGCAGTGATGAGATAGTCAAGTTTAAGAATGTGTTTCGTATACATTTTTGCTTCATCTATCTCTCCGGCACCCATACATTGACCTATCACCATCATCATAATTGCATTAAAACCAGCACTCAAAGAGGTAAGAAACGGTGTAAGCGTCCTCGCGATGGAATCTGCTGCAATGGATGCTGTGCCAAGACCTGATACAAGTCCTGCAATCATGAGTGCACCAAGCTGAAACATACCCTGCTCAAGCCCGTTTGGAACAGAAATTGTAACAATTTTTTTTACAATATCACCATCAAAATCCGGTTTCAAAAGTCCGTGAAGCGGCACACGGTTATTATGGCTTTTAAGCATACCCAGAAGAATAAAACCGGTTATTACCATTGCAAAAAGAGTGGACAGTGCCGCTCCTGCAACACCCATATTCATTTTAAAAACGAATATATATTTAAGAAGCAGATTAAGACACATCATTACAACAGAACCAACAAAAGGAATTCTGCTCTCGCCCATTGCTCTGTATACCGCAGAACATGCATAGTAAAGAGCAAGAAACGGATACGAAAACGCCGTGATTGTAAAATAAGAACTGCTTATGCTAAGCACCTGTTCCTCTGCCCCGCCGAAGAGGAGTCTGAGAACCTGATTTTTGAAAATCACCATTACAAGCATCAAGGCAAGTCCAACTGCAACAACAATTCTAATATTGCTTTTCAATGAAACGGCAGCTTTCTCACTATTTTTTGCACCTATGTATTGAGAAAGCACAACGCTTCCTCCCTGCGCCATTGCAACTATAAACATTTTTACAAAAGTGTCTATCCGGCTGACAAGCGCCACACCCGCAACAGCGGTTTCGCCCAAGAAAGATACCATAAATGTATCTGCCATACTCAGTCCCGACACCATTAGCTGCTCAAAAAGCACCGGAAGAAAGAAAATCAATATATCTTTATTTGAAAATTTTGCTCCTTCAGGGAGCGACAGAACCTTCACAAAAATTTAGCTCCTTCCTGATCACATCATGCACTAAAACATTTTGTTGATTTCTTCAACCGTTTTGCGCACAAGCAAATCTCCGCCTTCATGACCCACAAGGCCGCTTGTAACATAGGCGCTGTAGTGCCCTGCTTTTTCGGCTTTTTCTGTAGGAAGATATGAGCAACTATCACAGGCAAGCTGAACTAAAAAAGTCTGCTTGGCGCGGCTGCGTGCTCTCATTTGATTGCCGTAATCATGAAAAAGCTCAAATGGATTTGTGGCGAATGCAACTGAACCGAATTTTACAATGTGTATCTCCACAGGACGCATGTTGATTCTGTGCTGCACTTCATATCTGATAATGGTTCCTGCATGAACATGCATCATAGCTTTATCCATAAAATTGATATGATCTTTTACATTTGCCGCAAATTTCTTGATCGCTTCATCGGCCTCTTTGTACTCAGTCGGTGTAACTCTACGCAGCGGCATATCAACAGTATATGTATTATGTATCAGGTCCACTTCATCAAATGTTTCTGTAACTTCATCAAGAGCATCTTCTATTTCTCTTACAATTCTTCTTCCTACTTTCCATGTGCCCTTGATATCAAACATGGATGGATCTGCATTTCTTTCTATATAATCCGTTCGTGCAATCTGGGGGTCATCAATGGGTGTTTCGGGATTGACCCATCTTACAAGGTCTCTCGGGCATTGATCCCCTGCCGGAGCACAAAGGGCAAGAAGATACAAATCTTCACCATATTTTTCACGCAAAAGCGCTTTCACTTTTCCCCAATAATCTGAAGAAATGAAACTACGGTGTTCTACTATCTGTGAGGGACATGCGATGTTGGCAATAATACCTGTAAGCTTTTGGCTCTCATCATAAAAAAACATAAGTTCTATGCCTGAATCATTGCCTGATTCAAGAGCAGTAAATGCGGCAGTGTTTGTATCTCCCCACATTTTCGCCGTGTTATCACTATAACAAACTCTTCTTTGCATGCCCACTGCTGCTCTGCCAAATCCATGTGCATATCTTGCAGGTTTTCTGCTGTTCCATGCTTCAATGACAGCCTGTGAAATTCTTTCTGCAAGAAAGACAGCAGCCTCAGCCGGAGTCATATAATCGTCACCTTTTGCCGTCACTTTGGCACGATAGTGCTTTTCTTCCGGGAGATAGCGGTTTAATACCTCTTCCGCGGTTATGCCTCTTGCAGCATCAGCTTTTCTTGTATATACATGAGAAGTATGTGTATGAGTAGCATTAATAATAATTTTATCCGTTTGTATATCAGGCGCTTTTTCGGAAACAATTTTTCTTACATTTGAAACCAGGCAACTTCCTATACTACCCAGATCACAGGAACACATAATCATTTGTTCGCCACCGGATTCCACTGCAAGTGCCGTAACGGTTACAGGCGTCTCAACATATTCTGAAATTCTTTCAAAAAGCTGACCGGCCAGACTAATTTTTTTATCAGGTGTTATGCTGACCTCCGACCATCCCACATATATTTTCTCCATTGCATTCTCTCCTAACTATTTCGATATTACAGCTTCTCCTATGATATTATCATTTGAAAAAAATAATTTCAAGCACCTACATTACGAAACATTTTCGTTTTTTTTTGGTATTGCAATGCGTAATATAAATATGATAAAATAAATTAAACGCTTGTTTTGTAAAGAGGTGTTCTCGTTATGAACCTTAAAACCATAGCCAAAATGGCACACGTTTCAGTTTCTACTGTATCAAAAGCATTTTCAGACAGCAAGGATATCAGCGACAAAACTCGTGAAGATATACTTAACATTGCTAAAAGGCTTGGCGTTTATGACAAGTATTACAAAGGAAAATACAACAGAAAAATCATAGCCGTTATTGCTCCGGAAATCAAAAGCCAGTTTTACTGTGCCATCATTGCGGAGTTTAACGACATTTTTTATGAAAACAACTGCACCATGGTTGTTTCTGTCACAAATTTTAATGAGCGTGTTCAAAAGGAGCTTATCAGATACTATGCCACCTTCGGTCATAGTGATGGTATTATCGTGATGGGCCCCATGCCAAAAAACATTGATTTTAATATTGAAGTTCCCATCGTTGTGGCGATGGGATTAAGCAAAAATTTTGATAGTGTTTACTACGATTCCACAGAATCTATGAACCAAGCAATAGCCCACTTGAAAGAAAACGGACATATAAATATTGGCTTTATTGGCGAAAAACACACCTCTTCTAAACTCAAATTATTTAAACAGGAAATGTATAGAAACCGCATCGATGTAAATGACCAATTTATTATAACAAGTGATAAACGCTTTGAAGATGCGGGTTATCACACCATGAATAAGCTGTTTGAAAGCAAAACCCTTCCAACTGCCATAGTTGCAGCTTATGACTATATAGCACTTGGAATATACCGAAGCATATGCGAACATGGTTTTTCTGTTCCTAAGGATTTTTCAATTATCGGAATGGATGATATTGATGTTATTAAAAATATCATTCCACCCATAACCAGCATTGGTGTTCCTCCAAAAGAACTGTGCCTTGCTGTGTGCGACCTGATTTTTAAAAAAATTGAAAATAAATTTTATACATTAAATCAAAATATCCCTATAAAAACCAGACTTGTGAAAAGAGAATCGGTATATAATATAAAAAAATAAAAAAGACAAACGTCTTTTTTATTTTTTTATTTATGTCTTATGAGAATTGTAAGTTAGAAATATTTTGATTATGTGGGACAGATGGTTTAGATGCAAACCAATTAAATGAATAATTAATAATGAATGATGAATAATTGTGGTTGAAAATCGCATTGCGATTTTCTTCATTAATTTTTCATTATTCACTATTCACCAGCGTAGCGACTTCATTATTCATTGATTTTATTTTAATAAAATCCTTACTATGATTTTGTCAAGTTAGGGATAAAAATTTAATAGTTAATCGGCACTTTTAATCGGCTTTTTAAAAAGTGCCGATTAAAATGTTATTGCGAAAGGCTTCCCCTTGAGGGGAAGCTGTCACGAAGTGACTGATGAGGTGTAGATTGCGAAGCAATCGTTATTCACTTCCACCTCATCCACCGCAAGCGGTCCCCCTTCCCCTCGAGGGGAAGGCTTTTTTATCCTTTGTATATCAAATCTGTATAACGAGTGTATAGTTTGTCTGATTCGAGTCCTTTTACACTACATATACCGTGCCGATACCCCAACCGGAAATGCTTGGAACTTTAAGCACAGCACAATTGTCTTCCATGGTGCATTTCACATTCTTTTCTATAACCTTGTCGTCTTTAAATGTCATGAACTTAAATTTCTTGCCCGCAGGGTTTTTAATTTTGAGAGTAAGCACCCCGCTATCACCAACAGTTTTATTAAGTACACTCACGCTTGTGATTTCACCGTTTGCATTTTCTCTGGGCATAACAATAGCCTGAATTGGCGTTTCCAGAATTGCAGAAACAGCAGTGCCAGATATATAGTTTGCAATGCTTATAAACTGATTTCTCTTATCAAAGCTAATGATGCCGCTCCATGGATATTCTCCGTGAACTGCCCATTTAGCACCTTTTTCGGTGGTTGTAATCGCGCTTGCGATACCATACGGGAACGGCTCCTCGCCTGTTTTTTCCACATCGGGGCGTGCTGTTATAAATTTGCTCATGGGTTCAATATTTTCACCATGTAATTCATACTGATATCTTTCCTTGCTCACAAAGAAACTGGTAACCCATGTTCCCCCGCCCTTAACATGTGCGTTTACTGCATGGTCAATCAGCTGTTCAGAAAAGATCCCAAGCTGTTTTTCTTTAGCAGTTATGTTAAGATATTTCCCAAAGCCTCGTTCACAAAGCATTGCTATGGTTTTACCATCGGTAATAACAGGTTTGCCGATTAAGTCCATAATCTCATTGTCTGTCATGGCTTTTGCAACCATCGGGTGAAGAAGCACTACACCTTCATTGTTTTTCTTAAAGCACATGGGCACGCCCAAAATGCTCCAAAGTCTGTCACACACATCATAAAGCTCTTTTTTCCACTCAAAAGGTGCATCATCTTTTTCCAGTTTCATTTTATACCGATTGGGAGAATAAGCAATCGTAAGCCCGCTTTGCACCGTATTTTTATTTAAATCTATCAGCTTCTGCCAGTATTTACGTCTTTTTGCAAATGCCTCTAACATAGCAGCATGGTATTCTACCGGCTCATTGAAATTTTGCAAGAGTGCATAACTCATAGCATCATTGCCATAGGCAAGGTAAAGAGTGGTTTCAAAACAGGTCGTCTGTATAGACTTACCATACACAATATCAGGAAGATTTTCTATTTCAGGACGTTTTTCTATGTTTACATCAGGCAACATAAAGTTTGCCCAGTCAATGAATCTTGCCTTTTCAATTATTTCATTGGGGTTATGAGCAGAATATGCATTGCCGCCCGGTCTTGACTTAGGCGTTTTGCCCGTTCCCTCTTTCATAGCATCAAATATAAAGTCAAAGCCAAAACCCGTATAACCGCCGTTAGCACAGTACTCATAGCCCATATAGCTGTCAGGTGAAGTTGCATGCACAGTTTTTGCAATTTCAAGCATAAGGTCATGCATGCCTTCTCTGATAAATTCAATATATTTTTCACGAACGGATACATCGCCATAGTTTATCTCATTAACAAGTTCTTCCCTGTCATAGCTCGTACCGTGCTTTTCATTAAACGTCTTTATACAGTTATCGCAGAAGCAGCCTATTTCAACGGGGTCATGGTTGTTGGCACGAAAATCATCATCCACCCAGAAGGTATGGGGTTTAATCTTTGCAAATTCACTATATAACTCAAGAATATATTTTTTATAGTTTTCGCCTCTCCAACAGAAGCAGTAACCCGCAACAGTTCCATCCGGACCTACTAAATGCTCGACAGGCGAACCTTCATATACCAAACCTGTATTGTCCCGAGTCTGCATATACTGACCGTGACCTATGGTGCTTTGTATTTGAAGCGACACCCGCACACCTATTTTTTTAAATTTCTCCGCCTGTGCATAAATTTTTTCAGCTGTTTCCCTATGCGTTTCTATCTTAGGAAAGCCCGAGGAACTTGTAAACCAAACTTCGTCACACGAACGGGGATTCGCCTTTATGGCTTCTATGAGTTCGTCGATAAACTGATCATCAATCTGATTGAATGGACCCAATCTTTGTGTAAGCATAGTAATTTCCCCCTAAAATTTTAATTGTTCTGGAATAAGGTTTCATTTCAAAACATATTTTTATTTATTTTTATTATATTGTATCACATATAAAACAAATGTCGAGAGAGATATCAACGAAAAATTTTCGAAAATCTCTACAGCAAAAAACCGCCCACTTAGCCAAAAGGCTCTGTAGGCGGTTCTTAATGTAAAACAAAAAAATAATATAAATTGACTACTCCTCACGCATGATCCCAGTTTGCACTCTCGATAGACAAAATATCGTCTATTGGTATCTCTACTCCATCCACAATAACCCTTCTCTCAAAATCTCTTATCTTTGAAAGAATGCCCTTCACTGTTTGATATGCTCCGCCTTCTTTCTTTTCATCCAAAACAAAGTATGTGATGGATACCTCCGGCTCTTCGCCTGAGTGGTCTAAAAGGAAGTTCAGCCTGCCATTTAACTCCTGTTTTGCATATTCATCAAGCTCCACTTTTTCATTGGTCAGTCTTGCTGTTTCATGCACCGCATCTTCATGACCTGTAACTGCCTTAAAGGCGCCAAATTGGGCTGCACGCTCCACCATAGTCATCGCTCTTCGTTTGGAAGATTTAATGTATTTATGATTGATTATATCATCATATTTCCCCATCTTTTCCATCTCCTCCGGCAGCATGGCCTCCAATTTGCTTATTGCGTTCAATGGTCGTTGCACCCTCCTGCAGGTTAAAACCTTTCAGTATGGCGTTTTTACCATAACGCTGTTTAATAGTAAGTGTTGTTTCCTGAAGGGTTCTTTCCTTTTTCAGGGCAAGTTCCTCCTGCTCTCTCTGCTTTTGAATTTCATTGTAATCCGAAAACAAATCAAGCTGTTCATAGGTTTGCTTCTCCTGAACATCTGACTCATTTATAATATGATTTGCCGATATATTCACCCTTCTAACAAGCAAGTCCCGGTTGACTATCTCATCAAATAATGCAAGAGCAGCATTTGTAATCAGCATGGTTGATGCGGTATGTCTTCCAATGTTAGCAGTTCCGTGTGCATGCTTGGGCACCCTGCGGCCATAAAAGTCTGTTGTTATTTCGCCCTTGTAATTTCGTCTTCTTTCGACGTCTGTAAGGTTTTCTATGTCATACCCAATGGTTAACACAATCTGGTCTGTTACCAGCCTCTGCGACACTAATTTAAGGCTTAAAAGCTCAAGCATTTCTCTCACAATCAACCGTGCACCTTCAAAGTCATAGGGACAATGCAAAACCTGACCTTCACCCATACTTTTATTTTCAGGCTTATATTGTCTTATATGTTCAATTGTGCATGGTTCATACCCCCACGCATGGTCAATAAGCAACTCAGCATTAACACCGAATAGCCTATATAACCTATCTTCGCCATATGGTTCAAGAGAGGCTCTTGCAACATCTCCCATGGTATAGAGGTTATTTTCGTCCAACCTCTTTGCATAACCCCGTCCCACTCTCCAAAAATCAGTAAGGGGTCTGTGCTCCCAAAGCTCTTTTCTGTAACTCATTTCATCAAGCTCAGCGATGCGAACACCGTCTTGATCCATGGGCATCTTCTTAGCCATAATATCCATAGCAATCTTTGCAAGGTACATGTTTGTTCCGATTCCTGCAGTTGCTGTTATGCCCGTGGTTTTAAGCACATCACGAATGATGGTCATGGCAAGTTCACGCGCCGTCATTTCATAGGTTTTAAGATAGTTTGTTATATCTATAAAAACCTCGTCTATCGAGTAAATATGCATATCCTCATGAGCAACATATTTAAGATAAACATCATAAATTCTCGTGCTATATTCAATATACTTTGCCATCTGCGGAGGTGCTATGATGTAATCAAGCTCTAATGCAGGATTGCTTTGCAGCTCATCCGAATGGTAGCTCTTGCCTTCAAACTTTCTGCCGGGCACTTTTTTTATTCTTTCCTGATTTGCACACTTAACTTTTTGCACCACTTCAAAAAGTCTTGCTCTGCCGGAAATACCTAGAGATTTAAGTGACGGTGTTACGGCAAGACAAATGGTTTTCTCTGTTCGGCTCTTGTCCGCCACAACAAGATTCGTTTTCATCGGGTCAAGTTCCCGTTCCACACATTCAACTGATGCAAAAAATGACTTTAAATCTAAACACAAATATTGTTTACTATTCATAAAACAAAACATCTTTTATTATAGAATTAAGAGATTCTTTTATAAGCAGACTTCTCATAAATGATTCACCTCACACTTAGTATAACACAATAAAAATTTTAATTCAATATTTTGCGAAAGCAAAACTACCACACCAAAACTTTTCAAATAATTTATGAATAAATACAAAAAATAACCGACAATCTTCTGTTGAAAATTGTCGGTTGTATATGGTGCGGGCGAAGGGACTTGAACCCCCACGGTCTCCCACCAGAACCTAAATCTGGCGCGTCTGCCAATTCCGCCACATCCGCGTATGTTAGCGGACATCTCATTGGATATCCGTAACTTTTATATTATATTTTACGCATTCTATTTTATGATAAAATGTGTTGCTTTGTCAATTCTTCCTATGCCTATTACGCATTGTCCGGAATATTTCGAATCGTCTTTTTGTTAACTGCAAACATAAAAATCGTACACATAATCATTGACGCCACTTCCGCAATGGGGAATGCCCACCACACGGCACTCATGTCTCCGAGCAGCGACAGCAAAAACGCCACGGGAATCAGCACCACCAACTGACGGCCGACCGATACGGTCAAGCTGAGAATGCCGTGCGACAGCGCCTGAAACACCGAGGTCACGATGATGCAGAATCCGGCAAACAAAAAGCTCCAGCTGATGGTTTTGAGTGC
>JAZSAS010000092.1:0-2937 GCA_045602005.1 Clostridia bacterium | reverse complement strand
TGTTCACTCCCTCAGCGAGCAATGTCACTAACTTAAGAGGCAGCGACCTTACCTTGTCATCCTGAGCAACGCGAGGGATCTTTTGAATAAAGCGTTTAAGATTCTTCACTTCGTTCAGAATGACAATTGTAATCTTAAGTTTTATACGATTTATTGTAAAGTTGATTATTATATGCTATACTATTTTTACAATAAAACCTAAGGAGTAGTTTTATGAAAAAGAAAATAATTATATTTATTTCGATTTGTGTTTTGTTAGTAATATTGATTGTAAATTTTTCTACTGTAATTATTGTCGGAAAGGAAAACGTAACTGCTAGATACATATATGGTGATAAAAATATAACAACAAAACTCTCAGAAGAAGATGCAACCCTTGTTGCTGAAATTCTTAACGGAAAACACATAAGTATTTTTGAGTTGCCCGCCTGTGGTTTTGATGAAAATGTATCAGTCATAATAAATGATAATACATTTTGCATTGCTTGCGATGAATGTGGTACTGTTTATTTTAAAGAGCGTAATGGTTATATATCATTAGATGATAGTGAAAACAAACAACTCAGGGAAATTTTATCTGATTATGGTTTTGAGTGGCCTTGTAACTAATGTAAAATAAGGGGTTCAAAAAAGGGTACGAATCCCAAAACAGAAACCACCCAAATCGGGTGGTTTTTGTTTTGGTTTTAAAGAAGAATCCGAATGTGTAACTGTGTTTCCACAGACGTAATGCGGCTGTTAACCGGTTCAGCCGAGCCGCTGCCGGTGGCAGAGGAAGGGGTGCGACGAGCAGCCAGCGGTCAAAGTTTTGGTGCCGCTCCAAGGCACAACAAAACTTTGTGTACCGCAAGTCGAGGTGTCACAGGTTCGAGTCCTGTTTGAGGCGCCATGATTTCGTTCCAATATGGCGAACGAAGTTGAAAACCCTTGAAAATCAAGGGTTTTCGTTGTTTTTATGTTGAGAAAATCTTTGATAGTTCAATGACGAACATTTCGTTGTTTTTATGGACAATTAGGATTTGAACCAAGGACAATACAAATTAATTAATATCATTTATTATGTAAGACCGAATTTTTCAAGAGAAATCATTGAAATTTTCGGTCTTTTTTTGTTACCGAAATTTAATAGAAATACATAGCCGTTACTGTAAAAAGTAGCGGCATTTTTATTTAATAAAAATTTGCGAACAAGGAGGTAAAAACAATGTTCAAAAAAATCACAGGGCTTTAGGTAAAGTGAAGTCACCCTCAAAAAAATAATACAAGGAGGAAAAACAAATGATTCACGGTTTACTTGTCTTGCCCGGTCTTTACACAGCGGCATTTCTCCATATCATTGCGGCGATTGCAAACTTCATCGGAGGCTAATGTATGGCAGAGAATGAAATGCTTACTGATGTGCCATTAACACAAATCCGTGATTTTCTTCATCATCCCTATCTTGTTAAAGACGATGAGAGTATGGATGAGCTTGTTGAAAGCATCAAGGAAAGAGGCTTGATACAGCCGGTCATCATAAGACCTGTTGATAACGGAATGTATGAAATGGTATCAGGGCACAGACGAAAAAGAGCTTTTGAAATTGCGGGATATGAGAAAATACCTGCAAGAGTAAAGGAAATGTCAAGAGATGAGGCGATATTATCAATGGTGGACAGTAATCTTCAAAGAGAAACGGTTTTACCCTCGGAAAAAGCAAGAGCATACAAAATGAGACTTGATGCAATGAAAAGGCAAGGTAAGAGAACAGATTTAACTTTGTCCCCAACGGGGACGAAGTTGCGTTCAGACCAACAGTTAGCCGATGAAGTTGGCGAGAGTAGAAATCAAATACAAAGAATTATCCGCTTAAATTATCTTGTACCCGAAATGCTTGACCTTGTTGACGAAGGTAAAGTAGCAATGCGACCTGCGGTTGAAATATCATACTTACCCGAAGAAATACAATATGACCTTTTGGAAGCTATGGAATACAACGAAGCAACCCCATCTCACGACCAGACCATCCGTATGCGAAAAGCATATCATGAAGGCAATCTCACACCAGAGGTTGTAGAAAAAATTATGGAAGAGCCTAAACCAAATCAGAGAGAAAAATCACCTTTCAGAGATAAGCGCATTGAAGGTGCAATCCCGAAAGGCATACCCAAAGAGAAATACTGTGATTTTGTTATCAAGGCTATCGAATTCTATAACCGATATTTAGAAAGAGTAAAAGAAAACCGTTCAAGGTAATCTTTTGCTCTTATTTTTATTTCAAAAAAGAAAGGATAATTTTTTTATGAACATCAAAGTAGAAATCAAGAAAATCATTAAAGGCGAAAGACCTGTAAAGGCTTTTGCTGATGTTGTGATTGACGGCAGTATGGTCATTCACGGTGTCGCCGTTATTGAAAAGGACGGCAATAAGCTCGTTTCCATGCCCTACAAGAAATGGAAGACCGGCGAAGGTGAGCTTCGCCGCAGTGACATTGCTCATCCCATCACAACAGAAACCCGTAAGCAGATTTCCGATGCGGTACTTGCCGCTTACGAAATCGCAACAGATGAAAAATTCAATTAAATCTCAGGAGGTATTTATTTATGTTTAAGAAAATCAAGTCATTTTTCAAAGGTGTTTCATCAAAGGCAAAGTCAGCCTATGAAAACACAGAAGCAGTCATCAAGGCAAAGGTCATCAGACTCGTTGCCGGAACCCGTGCCGAAGCCTATGTCGATACAGGTGTGAAAATCCTTATCGCAGTCGTTGTCGGCGCTCTCGTTCTCACACTTATCTACGGTCTGTTCAACACAGTCATCATGCCCACGGTTGAAACAAGGGTTGAAGGTCTGTTCAACTACGCCGGTTAAAAAATTCAAGGAGGTAATTCAATATGTTTAAGAAAATCAAGTCATTTTTCAAAGGTCTTTGTTCAAAGACAAAGGCAGCCGCTAAAA
>JAZSAS010000091.1:0-4536 GCA_045602005.1 Clostridia bacterium | reverse complement strand
TATGTAAAGGGGTCCAGGGGCAAAGCCCCTGTGTCGTTTTAAGGGGTGCGGGGGAACTCGAAATCCCCCGCGTTTTTGCTACTTTTGTCTTACAAAAGTAGGCCCGCCCGGCAGGGCATTTAGCACTATAAACTATCTGCTTGCCGGAATCCTCCCATCGTCTACGACGGTTCCCCTCCTTGTGTGCCCAGAATGGGTATTAGGCAAGGAGGGTTTGCAAGGGAGCGGAGGAGGGCTTGACTCACAAAAAAAGTGGTGTAAAGCTTTTGCTTTACACCACTTTGTGTTTCATTTAAGTTCACGCTTTGCCGTCGCAACCTAAAACGTTTACGAGTTTCTTCTTAACCAGATCCTTGATTGCTGCACGTGCAGGAGTCAAGTACTGTCTGGGGTCGAAGTGTGCAGGATTTTCTGCCATGTATTTCCGGATGGAACCGGTCATTGCAAGACGCAGGTCAGAGTCAATGTTGATTTTGCAGACAGCAGACTTTGCAGCCTCACGGAGCATGTCTTCGGGAATGCCAATTGCATCGGGCATGTTACCGCCGTTTGCATTAATCATTTCAACATATTCAGGAATAACGCTGCTGGCACCGTGTAAAACGATGGGGAAGTTGGGCAAACGCTCTTCAACTTCTTTTAAAATATCGAAACGCAGCTGGGGTTTCTGACCGGGCTTGAATTTGTATGCACCGTGGCTGGTACCGATGGCAATGGCCAGAGAGTCAACACCGGTACGGGTAACGAATTCTTCAACCTCGGAAGGACGGGTATAGGAAGCGTCTTCCTCAGAAACGTTTACATCGTCTTCAATACCTGCCAGACGACCAAGCTCACCCTCAACAACAACGCCGTGTGCGTGAGCATATTCAACAACCTTCTTGGTCAGCTCAATGTTGTCTTCAAAGGAATGGTGAGAACCATCAATCATAACGGAGGTAAAACCGCCATCGATACAGGATTTACACAGTTCAAAGCTGTCACCATGGTCAAGGTGCAGACAGATGGGGAGGTCGGTTTCGATTAAAGCGGCCTCAACCAGCTTAACCAGGTAAGTATGGTTTGCATACTTTCTTGCACCTGCAGAAACCTGCAGAATCAGGGGAGCGCTAACTTCTTTAGCAGCCTCAGTGATACCCTGAATGATTTCCATGTTGTTTACGTTAAAAGCACCGATAGCGTAACCGCCTTCGTATGCTTTCTGGAACATTTCCTTACTTGTAACTAATGCCATTTGATTCAACTCCTTAAAATTTTATCAGTAATATTGTATCAAATGTGCTCTCCAAAATCAATAGTTAAATTGAATAAACTGACATTTTTTTCACAATTCTTTTCATAGGAAATGATTAAAATCTTCCGGAGGCAGGGATAAAACCAATCCCAGGCTCACACAAGCCAGTGCGGTGCTGATGTCCGGCAGAGAATTAGGCAGAGAAACGGGAAACTCCTGAGGCTCTAGCAGTTTTCCCTTTAAGGTTACGATAGAGCGTTGCAAACAGCAATGAAAGCGGACAAATTCCGGCTCGGCATGCAGGCTGGAGGCGGTGATGGTGGCAAGGGAGTTGAGGCCATAGGTGATGACAAGAGACTTTTTACTTTGGTTGGGTGTGATTTTCCGGTCGGCATTTAAAATGGTGATGTAATCAGCCGGGGGGCAGTTTTCCCGGGGTTCGTGAAGCAGGAGAACGTCACAGGTTTTTTGGGTGCTAATTGGCAAAAGCAGGTAGTTGCCGTCTCCTTTTTGATGGTTGCGACAAAATAGGAATCCTTTAGATGTCAGCGTGTGCCGAAGCCAGAGAGCAATGGCGTCGCTTGGCTCAGCAATTGACATGGTGACCATGAAAACACTCCCTGCGTGTTTACTTTTCTTTTGATATTTTGACTAAAAAACCTGTTTTTATGCGACAGCAGGCATATTTGGTAATGCCTGTGAATAGATTGAAACAAGAGGAACACGAAGAAGGAGGAGCAGATGATGCAGATAGATTTTCAAAAAGAAGCAATTAACGTCAGTGAAATGAAGGCGAATCAGTCAGTTACATTGCTGGTGGAGGGAGATGTGATTGTTCCTGATATTAAGCCGGATATTAAAGAGATTCTGCTGACGGAGGCAAGCGCTGTTATTACCAACCAGAATTACGCTGATGGCAAATTAAATATTGCCGGCGTTGCCTCGGTGAAAATTCTGTATATTCCCGAGGGAGAAGGTGCGGGTCCCAAGAGCATTGATACAAAATTTGATTTTAAGGATGCGCTGGAGTTTCCGGATGATGAGGGGTTGGAAATTAGTGCAAGAGCGTTGACAGAACACATAGAATTTTCCCTGATTAACTCAAGAAAGCTGAACGTGAAGCTGGTGGTTTCTGTCAGTGCCCGTGGGTATCATCGTCAGGAATTGACGCTTTTAACTGGTGCAGCCGAGGATAGCCCTGTTGAAGTGCGAACCAGGCAAATCAGCGCTTATCAGGTGGTTGCTGATACAGCCAGAGAGCTGGTGGTGACAGAGGCGCTGGAAATTCCCTCTGCCAAGCCGGATGCTGATGAAATCATTAAATTGGATGTAAAGGCTGTTAAGGGTGACTGCAAAATTATGTCCGGCAAAATTTTGTTAAAGGGTGCGCTGGTTATCAATAGTCTGTATGCAGGCATCGACCCTGAGGCTGGTGTGCAGTGCATGGAGCATGAACTGCCCTTTAGCGAAATTGTAGATATTGAAGGTTTGGGGGAGGACTGTCTCTGTAATGTAACCTATGAGGTTAAGGACATATTCTATACTTTAAAAGAGGATTTAAACGGTGACCCCAGAGTGATTTCTCTAGATGTGTTGCTTCGGGCAAACATCATGGCCTCAAAGACCCAGGAGGTTACTGTTATTGATGATTGCTACAGCACGAAGGGTCGTGCAGAAATCAGCCGCCGTCGTGTGGTGATGGATGAACTTTTGTGTGAAGGTGTCAGCCATTTGAGTTTAAAAGAAATTCTGACAATTCCGGAGGAAGCACCCGCCGCCGGCGCTGTTTTCAGCCTGAGATGCAAGCCAAAGGTGCAGGAGCTTCAGGTGGTTGATGAAAAGCTGGTGATTCGTGGCAAGTTGATTGCATTTGTGCTCTATGGCGGTGCCGAGGCTGATGCATCCATGTGCAGCACAGTGGGTGAATTCGATTTTGAGCACAGCGTGCCGGCAGATGGCGCTAATGAGGGCGTGTTCTGCGAATGCGGCGTGACAGACCAAAGCGTTAGCTTCACCTTAAATGCTGCATCGGAAATTGAGCTGCGGTGCGTGCTGGAGTTTTATACCAGAGCAGTAAAAAAGATGGAACTTGATATTATTTCCGGTTGTGAACTCATTGAGGATGAGCCGGAGGCGGAGCCTGCCCGTGGACTGGTAATTTATTTTGCCCAGCGGGGAGACAGCTTGTGGGATATTGCTAAGCGGTATCGCACCGGCATGGATAAAATTAAACAGCTGAATCAAATGGATAGCGGGCAAATATTGGCAGGACAAAAGATTCTGATACCAAGAGGATAACCGTTAGCATTAGGTTTATGAACAAAAGCAAGGACGCAGCAATGGCTGCGTCCTTGCCTTTACCGGAAAAAAGTAACATCAATTGCGTTTGGTGCATATGATATTGTATAGAGAAAGGATGTTGACTGCCATAGCGGTCTATCCGGACAATACGCCTTATCCGCCCACAGGTAAGATAGAGCGTATGATAGAATGAGTGTGGGCAGAAAGGCATGGAATTTCATATGAATGAAAAATTACGCAGTTCTTACTCCGGCGGCTGCAACGACATGCGAGATGCAGTCTGCATACATACCGATAAAATTTATGATTCCTGCAAAGATAAAGACTGTATCGAAGATGCACGTGTGTATTTCACGGCAGCAGGTCAGGATATTATCGACAGAGCAGTGAATGTAAAATGCAGAAAATCAGAAATCATCTGGGTGTTCACAGATGTGGAGCCGGTGCCCTTTAATCGTGGCTATTTCACAGTGGACTTAAAGTTCTTCTTTAAAATCACACTGGATGCGTTCACCGGCGTCGGCAAGCCTTGCAAGGTAGAGGGTCTTGCCAGCTTTGATAAAAAGGTGATTCTTTTTGGTTCTGAGGGGTCTGCCAAAATTTTCGAATCCCGCTATAGCTACGACAGCTTTGATGAACAGCTTTGGCAGAAAACCAATATGCCCAAGGCTGTTGTTGAGGTTGTTGACCCGCTGTGCTTGTCTGCAAAGGTAGTGGATATTAACGACAAGCTGTGCTGTGGCTGCGAGGAACTGGATTTTTCCAGAATTCCTCAGTGCGTTTGCAATGTGTTTGAGGATGCACTGGTGCTGGGTGGCGAGAGAAAACGTGTGTTTGTTTCCATCGGTTTGTTCTCCATTGTCAGAATTGAGCGCAGTGTTCAGCTTTTAATTCCGGCTTATGACTTCTGTGTGCCTCAGAAGGAGTGTGTTGCATCCAGCGAAGATAGTCCCTGCGACCTGTTTGAGAAAATTGAGTTCCCCTTTGATGAGTTTTTCCCT
>JAZSAS010000090.1:0-7212 GCA_045602005.1 Clostridia bacterium | reverse complement strand
AACAACAATAGGTCCTTTAGGAGAAAAAACCTTTTTGTTTCTTACATACTCGAATTCATTTTGCATATGTATTGGAGCAAATTTGATTTTATCAGATCTTCTGAGTAACAATGCTCATATGTCTGTTTATAGAATAGGAATAGTGGTATTAATGCATCTGTTTCTATACAAGATTTTGCTTCCGAGTTATCAAAAAGCCAGGGTGTTCTTTTCTTCTGGTTGGTGGAAACTTAATGTTATATTAGTTTTCTTTTTCATACAGTTTCTGAATCAATATGCTTTCAATATTGATATGAGCAATGCTCGTGATATAGTTTTTGATTTTGTTATTTTCAGTATTATTTTTTATTTAACATTAATTTTGGTTTTTAATTTAGTAAAAGATAGCGCCGAAATGAATAAAAAAACATATGAAAATGATGAACTGAAAAATGTTGCGTACATAGACGCTTTGACAAATATGAAAAATAGAGCAGCATATGAGAGATTTACCAGAAGACAAGTATTAAATCACAGAAAGAATACTGGTACAAGTTTTATTTTTGTGATGCTGGATATCAATGGATTTAAAAATATCAATGATACAAAAGGACATGCCGCAGGGGATGAAATTTTAAAACAAGTAGGTACGTTTATTAATGAATATTTCGAACGTTATAATTGTGAAAGCTATAGATTTGGTGGCGATGAATTTGTTTTGCTGATGAAAGATATACAATTATCTTATGTTGAGAATCTAATTGTAAAGCTGAATGAAGAATTATTTAATTTCAATAATATTACATTATCTCACGGTTGCTCAGAAGTGGACTTCAATAACACAAAACCCTTTCACGTGGCTTTAAAAACGGCTGATGCAATTATGTATTCTAATAAAGACCAATATTATTTAAATGTGCGTAATAGTGGAAAAGAATTAAATGTTGAGAAGTTTTTACCTGAATCAGATGGCATCTAAACCATTCGGTTCTTCCACGTCGGAACAAGTTACGCTTGTTCCGATTTTTTATGCAAAAAAATCAGTCACTTGCTCCACTGTTCCTCCTTTTTCGTAAAAAGGCACGCTCGGCTCACCTGTTCGGTTGTAAATGCCCTCACGACGTTTCGCTGTCGCTACCACCTTTTTACGAGAGCGTGCCTTCGGCACGTGTGTATCTAAACCATTCGGCTCTTCCAAAAAAGAAACGACAATTTTCGACAAGAAAGTTGTCGTTTTTTTTTGTCCGAAATACTTGACAAGTTTCTAGTCTTCGCAAAGCTTATTTCCATCTATCATAACATGAAAACCAAAAAAACGAGAATCACGCACACGTAGTTCTTCTGTTTTCTATGTAATTTTTTCTCAAACATATAAAGTTTCGCATCTTTATTGACATTTAAAGAATAATATGGTAATATAATTTAGCACACTGTGTGCTGAATGAGGGGGGGTATTCTTATGGTGAATACTAATGATAAGTTAATTTATGATGAGGTTTCTGAACAAATCATCGAGGCGGCAGAGCAATTAACGATATCTGAAGGAGCGCATAATATAAATGTGCGCAAAATTTTAAAACACCTTGGAATCACAAACCGTGTATTTTATAATCGTTTTCACAATATCGAAGAAGTTCTTGATATCATTTCTGAGCGGTCTATATTACAAGTCAGAAAAAGCTTGAATTTTCATTTTGATGAAAAAAAGGATTTTTTTGAACAAATTATGGATGAGGTTGAAAAAACTCTTATTATATCTTATGAAACGAGAATGAACTTTGCACATTATGTTTTTGAAAACGATTCTGTTACTGACAGCAATTATCAATGGTGGATAGCAGAAATCAAAAAAATACTCCATTATGCTATTGATAAGGGATACATAAAAAAAGTCGACACCGACATGACGAGTTATGCGATATGGTGTTTTGTTCGTGGATTTAATGCAGATGCCATTGGCAGAAAGCTTTCGCTTGAGGATGCGTTAAAACGATATAGATACGGCTTTCAATTTATTTTAGACGGGTTAAAAGCTTAATAGAACAATTTAAACAGAGAGTTTCTCTGTTTAAATTATTTACAGCACACTGTGTGCTGAAATTTCGACAACAACAGACATGTACATTACAATCATAGAAAGGAAAGTCATTATGTTTTTTATAAAGTCAGCATACTGCCGTCTGTTTCAAACGGCATTTCGTGTTGCACTGCCATTCCTTCCCTACAGAGAGCCAGAAATCATTAATTCCTGTGCAGAGCTTGGCAAAGTATTTAAAAAAGAGAATATACAGTCTGTACTTATTGTTACAGACAAAGGCATTGTAAACAATGGCCTTGTTTCACCAATTGAAGAAGTATTAAAGGAAAGTCATATGCAATATAAAGTATATGATAAAACCCAACCGAATCCGACTGTACATAATGTGGAGGAGGCATTGGCGGTTTACAGAGAAAACAATTGCAATGGTTTGATTGCAATCGGCGGGGGTTCTTCTATGGATTGTGCGAAAGCTGTTGGGGCGAGGGTTGCATATCCAAAGAGAACGATTGGACAAATGAAGGGAGTTATGCGTATTCTCCGCAGACTTCCCACACTTATAGCAATTCCGACAACGGCGGGGACAGGAAGTGAAGTTACACCGGTATCCATTGTTACAGATAGCGAAAAATACCATAAATATGCGCTTATGAGTTTTCCGCTGATTCCCCATTATGCAGTGCTTGATGCAAAACTTACGTATTCCTTGCCACCGCATCTAACGGCTACAACGGGAATGGATGCTCTTACCCATGCAGTGGAAGCATATATCGGTCGCTCAACAACAAAAGAGACAAGAAGGCTTGCGCTTGATGCCACAACGCTTGTTTTTGAAAACGTTAAGCCCGTTTATGACGACGGAAAAAATCATTTGGCAAGAGCAAATATGTTGCATGCTGCCTACAAGGCAGGCATAGCATTTTCAAAATCCTATGTTGGATATATTCACGCCATTGCCCATTCTTTGGGCGGTCAGTACGGAACACCTCACGGACTTGCGAATACAATCATTATGCCATACATTCTGGAAGCGTATGGTAAAAGAGTATATAGGAAACTTCACAAACTTGGCATGGTTGCCGGCGTATGCAGCGACAAAGAATCCCATAAAGAAGGTGCTGAAAAATTTATTGATGCTGTAAAGAAACTGAATAAAGAAATGGGAATTCCAGATAAAATTGAAGGGATCAGGAAAGAAGATATTCCTATTATGGCAAAACATGCAGAAAAGGAAGCAAATCCGCTTTATCCCGTGCCGAAACTGATGACGAAAAAAGAACTGGAAGGCTTTTATGATAGAATTGGAGGAAGCTATGAGCAAAATTAAAATTGTTGCAGACTCGTCTTGTGATCTTTTTACTTTGAATTATATAGATTTTGGTTGTGCATCCATGAAAATCATTACTGATGAGAAAGAATTTGTTGACGATGCATCTCTTGATGTGAATGGTATGGTGGATTATTTATATCAGTACAAAGGAAAATCCAAATCTTCATGCCCTAACACCAATGATTGGCTTGATGCATTTGGGGATGCAGATGACATCTTTTGCGTTACCATAACAAGTGGTCTTTCCGGGAGTTACAATTCCGCCTGCGCCGCAAAGCAGATTTATGAATCGGAAAACGAAGGAAAGCGTGTGCACGTGTTTGACACTCTTTCTGCCGGTCCTGAAATTGCATTGGTCATTGAAAAAATTGAGGAATGTATTAAGCAGGGTATGCCCTACGAGGATGTTTGTCATAACGTGGCGGAGTATATGAAAAAGACAGGACTTGTCTTTTTGTTAAAATCTTTGAAGAACTTTGCCAACAACGGCAGAGTTTCGCCTGTTGTAGCAAAGCTTGTGGGTATTGCAGGAATATGCATTATTGGAAAGGCAAGCAATGAAGGAACCCTTGAGCCAATACACAAATGCCGTGGGGAGAAACGGTCGCTGGAAACGTTAGTAAAGAGTCTGGAAACAGAAGGTTTTTGTTCGGGTAAGATTAGCATCGGTTATTGTCAGAATGAATCGGCAGCCAAACAGTTAAAGGAGTTTATTCTTGCAAAACACAAGGATGCAAAGATAGAAATACATGAAATGAGAGGCTTATGTAGCTTTTACGCTGAAAAAGGTGGCGTGCTCGTAGGCTTTGAAAAAGCGTAACGGAGGCAGATATGACACGTCAGGACATACAAGCTTTACTTGCAAAACAAAGAAAATATTATAAAAGCGGCATTACAATTTCAGTTGATTTTCGCATACAACAGTTGAAAAAATTGTATAAAACCATTCAGAAATATCAAAATGAAGTAAACGAAGCACTAAAAACAGACCTTGGAAAAAGTCATTACGAAGGATTTATGTGTGAAAGCGGTCTTGTGTTGTCAGAGATTTCATATATGATTCGTCATACAAAAAGACTTGCAAGAAGAAAGACAGTATATACGCCACTTACAAATTTTGCATCTCATAGCTTTAAACAGCCGATTCCGTATGGGAATACGCTGATTATGAGTCCTTGGAATTATCCTTTTCTTTTGACCATTGATCCGCTTGCAGATGCTATTGCTGCAGGAAACACAGCAATTGTGAAACCAAGTGCTTATTCACCTGCAACCAGTAAAGTGATAGAGAAAATTATCAAAGAATGTTTTGCACCGGAGTATGTTGCGATTGTCACAGGGGGCAGGGCTGAAAATACCGCTCTTTTAGAGCAAAAGTTTGATTTTGTATTCTTTACGGGCAGTCAAGCGGTTGGCAAGGAGGTTCTCCGTCATGCTGCTGAACATTTAACTCCTGTTGTATTGGAACTTGGAGGAAAAAGTCCGTGTATTGTAGACGAAAGTGCAAATATTAAGCTTGCGGCTAAAAGAATAGTATTCGGAAAGTATTTGAACTGCGGGCAGACTTGTGTGGCTCCTGATTATATTCTTTGCGAAAGTTCCGTTAAGGATGCATTGGTCAAAGAAGTTATAAAACAAATCAAATTGCAATATGGTGATCAACCACTTGAAAATAAAGATTATGGTAAAATCATTAACGAAAAGCATTTTGAAAGACTTTTAGGGCTCATAGATCAAAACAAGGTTGTCATTGGAGGAGAAGCAAATCGTGCAACAAACCAGATTGCGCCCACGGTTATGGATGGTGTGACAGAACATGATGCAGTGATGGGAGAGGAAATATTCGGCCCCATTATGCCCATAATTACATTTGATAACTTTGATAAAATGCTTGATAACCTGAAACATCAAGACAAGCCCCTTGCTTTGTATTTATTTTCAAGCCATAAAAAGCATATCAATCGTGTTACAACCGAGCTTTCTTACGGCGGCGGTTGCATCAACGATGTGGTTGTTCATCTTGCGACAAGTGAAATGGGTTTTGGCGGTGTTGGCGAAAGCGGTATGGGCTCATATCATGGCAAAGATGGATTTGATGCTTTTTCTCACTATAAATCTGTTATGGATAAAAAGACATGGATTGATTTACCGATGCGTTATCAACCGTATAAAAGTAAGCTATATGAGAAACTTTTGCATATGTTTTTAAAGTAGAAAATAAACTCATCAAATGCATTGGCATTTATTATGAATATGTAAGCCGAAAAAAGCGTACTGAAGGTCAGTACGCTTTTTTGATCATGTATATTATTTAGATGCGTTTCGTGGATAAGGCTTTTTTTCGTCGGTTAAACCTGCCAGATAATCCATACTTGTGTCCAGTGCGATTGCCAGTTTCCGACATTGCTCAAACGTGTAATACCTTTTTCCGTTTTCTATTTTTGAATGATCGCTTTGGTCAATACCTGTCAACATTTGCATTTTAATTTGGGTATATCCTTTTTCAATGCGCAGTTCTTTTAATTTACTCATTTACATCACCAATTTATATTATGGCAAATTTCCCTATTGAGATTATGGTTAAATTGACCTATGATATTTATGAGGTGATGTTATAGCAGAGTTTTCTTTTGACACAATCATTTTATGTATACCAAATACTAAAAGTTTCTTGGCACCATGCCGCCATAATTGTTGCCGCTTTCATAACCCAGACGGTTGCCCCGGCTTGTACTAGGGGTTTGACGGAAAAAGGTGATAAACTTGATAGAAAACAGGTCACAGACAATATAGCGGTCAGTTTCCTGTTCGAATAGGGTGACAAAATTGTTGCCTACGGAGTAGAGAATACCTTCTTTTTCTGTCAAACCGTTGGTTCCAATGAGGAATTCAATTACCACAAAATAACCCAGATTATTCCGCAAAGCTGCCTGTAGAGAGCCTAAATAGGCTTCTTCAGTGGTTTGCGGATTTCCAACATCCATCTCGGGTTCTTGAGGCGTCAAATCCGGTTGCTGAGTTCCCGGGCGGTTATTGTTTGTCATGCCACCCACAGGAGGCGTGTTGTAATAACCCGGATAACTTCTTCCGCCGGTCTCCGGCGAGGTGCCGTAATTTTGTTCCCTTTCCTCCATGGTAAACTGCATGTTGTCGTTTGGCATGCTTTCACATTCCTTTCTGATTCGAATTATGTCTGAAAATAAGCATTTGTTGGATTGTAAAAACAATGGTTAACAATACGGGTGACGAAAACGCCCACCTGACTGGGAAAGTTCTGGCGACAGGTGGGAGCATAAGGATTAAAGAACCACAAAGCCTGACCCAAAGGTGATAGCCGGTTTCCGGCAATGGCCCAGTCGGCGATGGAAAAGTGAATGGCCTCAGGGCGCATATTATAAATATTTTGGGCATTATATTGTCCTGCCACCACCTCCTTCACGCAGGTGAATTGGTCTTCTTGAAAAATAATGTTCCGAATGCTGCCCTGACCGATACGGGCATATTCACCGCCGGGAGCACGAACTCTGTTCATTACCACGCTTGCCACAGCGCGCATACCGTTGTCGCCCTCACCGCCGGCTTCGCACTGAATCAGTCTTGCCAGCAGTTCCCTGTCTGAAAACGCCATCCCCTTGTTCACAGCCTTTCTTAAGCGGGATTCTATAGTACCAATGTATGCGGCAGGATACAAAAAGTGAACGTCCGGGCTGTCCCCAAATGCAGGTGTAGGTTTGTCAATGATGTGTTACAAAATTGATTAAAAAATTTCACCGTCTTTAAGGAAAGCGTTGATATAATCAATAGGAGTTTTCCAATTGAGCGGTCGCATAGGAAACCTGTTGTATTTATAGTTATGTATTTTTAA
>JAZSAS010000089.1:0-5033 GCA_045602005.1 Clostridia bacterium | reverse complement strand
CCTCAGTCTCACTGCGTTCGACAGCTCCCGTCTTGCCTCCTTTGATGCGAAGCATTAAGGGAGGGGGACCACCGAAGGTGGTGGAGGGATAAAGGCGACCTTATTTTGGGGCAAGAATCAATCCCTCAGTCAACTTCGTTGACAGCTCCCTTTACACAAGGGAGCCTCAAGGGAGCCTCAAGGGAGCCTATTTTTGTACCGCAAGAATTACCAAGGAGTTCCCTATAATAACCCATTTATGGGTAGCAAGTAGCAGTTGCATGGCTGGCAGGCCAATATAAAACGCTATGTAGCGTTGCCAGTAGTATTAGGGCTATGCCCGAAAATGAAACCCCCCCGTTATACGGGGGGATATTTATTAGACCCACCAAAGCAGTTGAAAAAATATATCAGGTGTGGTATAATGATTTCATCGAAGATGAAATCAATGAATTGCCTGTGGCATGAATTGAGCCTAGCGGTTCATGAATTGCACTTCGTGCATTATAAAGGCAATTCAATTCATGTTGCGAAAGCAACAATTCATGGCTTTAGCCAATTCATGACAACGGTAGTTGTCAATTCATTTAAAATGAATGGCATCTCAATTGTTTACTAATTTTAAACTAGAGAATATCGAAATTTGTGGAATTACGAAAGCCTTCCCCTTGAGGGGAAGGTGTCAGCGAAAGCTGACGGATGAGGTGGAAGTGACTAACGATTGCTTTCGCAATCTACACCTCACCACCGCCTACGGCGGAGCCTCTCCTCAAGGAGAAGCCTTAACAATGTGAAGAAAAAGATTATAATAGGTTGCGGAACAATTTTTCTAATTGTGGTTATTGCTTTTGTTTGTTTTGTTATGTGGTTTGCTAATATGATTGACAACAGTTTATCAAAAAAAGAAATTTTCGTGTTGGTAAATGAAAATTACTCTGTAATTTTAGATGATGTCAGTGAAAAGGAATTTAGCGACACAGAAAAAATTGAAGGCATACAAGAAATTTATGATAAAACTCAAATTGTAGATTTCTATTGTGGAGGAACAGGCATTGGTTCTGCAACAAATTATTATGTTTTTTACTATTCAAGCGATAATAATCCTAAAGCCATTTTTGCTGGGACTATTATAAGCGAAATCCCAAATTTTCAAATAGAGAAGAATGGCTTTTTCATAAAGAATTCAAACGATGACAATTATTACTACACCGAAAAAAATTAGAGATAACTTTTATTATTATGAAGCACATTTTTGATTGGCATCTAAACCGTTCAGTCTTTATATAGAAACAAATGGGATAAAAAGCCTTCCCCTTGAGGGGAAGGTGTCAGCGAAAGCTGACGGATGAGGTGGAAATGAACAAAACAAATAATTCAAAATTAACGGGAAATGCAAAAACATTAAGAAAGAATATGACCAAGGAAGAAAGGCATCTTTGGTACGATTTTTTAAAAACTTTACCTATCACTGTTAACAGACAAAAGGTGCTTGGTGATTATATTGTTGATTTCTATGTTGCAACAACCAAAATTGTGATTGAACTTGATGGTTCACAGCATTATGACGATAAAGACATAGAGAACGATGAAAAAAGAGATGAATTTTTAAACGGATTGGGAATAAAAGTATTGAGATATTCCAACTTGGATGTTAATCAAAGATTTGAAAGTGTTTGTCAGGATATTCTGAATAAAATTAACACCTCATCAGTCACTTCGTGACAGCTTCCCCTCAAGGGGAAGCCTTAAAAAACAAAAATGTTCCCTTACTTGACAAAACCATGTTGAAATATATTAAGGGGAAAATGCAGGGAATGCATTCATTTTCTGTATTATTTTTACTAATTGAACAAAACTTTATGATAAAAAGAGTGAATATGAAAGGAATTAAACAAATGGAAAATAAACAATGTCATATTACCAGCATTGGCGGACAGGCCGTTATCGAGGGCGTTATGATGCGGGGGCCCAAAGAAAGTGCTGTTGCCGTCCGCACGCCGGAAGGGGAAATTGTGGTAGACAAAAAGCCTGTTTCTTCCATTTTGCAAAAGTGGAAAATTTTAAAGCTGCCTGTTGTGCGTGGCGTGGTTTCTTTTGTGGAATCATTGATTCTGGGCACAAGAGCCCTGATGTATTCAGCGGAATTTTTCGATATTGAAGAAGAAGAGGATAAGAAAAAGAAAGAAACCATGACCGAAGAAGAGCGCAAAATGGCCGAGGCGAAGGAGAGCAAAATTAAAAACGCCGCCATTTATGGCTCTGTTGCCATTGCTCTTGTGTTCGGTGTGGCATTGTTTATGCTGCTGCCCGGTGCACTGATTGACCTTATCAGGCCATTTTTCCCCAACAACGTTTTAGCAACGCTGGTTGAGGGTGTTGTGCGAATTGCCATCTTTTTGGCTTATGTCAGTCTGGTTTCGTTAATGACGGATATCCGCCGTGTGTTTGAATACCATGGAGCAGAGCATAAAACCATCTTCTGTTATGAAAGCGGTCAGGAGCTAACCGTGGAGAATGCACGGAACTTCAGCCGCCTCCATCCCCGTTGCGGCACCAGCTTTTTGTTGATTGTTATGGTTGTGAGCATTATTTTGTTCTCCTTTATTTCTGCAGAAAATATTTTCATCCGTCTGGCACTGCGCCTTTTGCTGCTGCCGGTGGTTGCAGGCATTTCTTATGAGTTTATTAAGCTTGCAGGGCGAAGCAAGAGCAAGGCTATGCAGCTGGTGAGCAAGCCCGGCATGTGGTTGCAGAAAATCACCACCAGAGAACCTGATGATAGCCAGCTGGAGGTTGCCATAGCCTCCTTAAAGGCTGTGCTCACAGAAAATCCGGAGGATGACAAATGGTAATCGGCACATTGCTGGCAGAGGCGGCTACCCGTCTTTCCGCCGCCGGCATATCCACCGCCCGGCTGGATAGCGAGGTGCTGCTGGCGCATCTTTTGAAAAAAGACCGGTTGTTTCTGGCGGTGCATCGGAAAGACGAAGTGACACAGGAGATAAAAGAGCAGTTTATGGCCCTCGTTGAGCGTCGCGCGCAACACGAGCCGGTGGCATATCTAACCGGTCAACGGGAGTTCATGTCGCTTACCTTTGCCGTGTCCCCCGGGGTTCTCATTCCAAGACCAGACACAGAAACACTGGTGGAATTGGTGATTCAACGCTTTCAGAAGGAAAAAGAAGTGACAATGCTAGATTTATGCACGGGCTCCGGTGCCATCGCGGTGAGTTTGGCTCATTATCTGCCCCAAAGTCGGGTAACCGGGGTGGATATCAGTGAGCTTTGTGTGGAAACCGCCCGAAAAAATGCTGAAACAAACGGCGTAGCCAATCGTGTGACGATGCTTGTGAAAGATGTTTTTGCTTTGCCCGATGGGGAGCGGTATAACTGCGTGGTGTCTAATCCACCTTATATCCCCGGCGGTGTTTTGCCCACGCTGGAAGCCGATGTGCGTGACTATGAGCCTCAAAAGGCATTAGACGGCGGAGCAGACGGATTGGTTTTTTACCGTCATTTGGCGAAGATTTGCAAAGACCTGCTTTTGCCCGGCGGTTTTTTAGCCCTGGAAGTGGGGCATGACCAGGCAGAGGCCGTGACAGATTTGCTGATAAACGCCGGAGGATATCAGAACATTGGCACGGAGAAGGATTTGTCAGGCATTAACCGGGTGGTATATGCTGAAAAAGCCGAAGACAGATGACAAACGGAGGAAATCATGCTCTATTTTGCTCCCTTAGAGGGGATTACCACATGTACCTACAGAAACACCCACCAACAGGTTTTCGGCGGGTGTGACGCATATTTTGCACCCTTTATCACCCCCAGCGACAATGAAAAAATCACCCGTAAGGGCCTGCGGGATATTGTGCCGGAGCATAACGCCGGCATGAACCTGAAGGTGCAGGTGCTGACCAATCAATCGGCATCATTTTTAAAATTCGCCCGCAAAATTCAAAGTGTTGGCTTTCAGGAGGTTAACATTAATTTGGGATGTCCTTTTCCAAGGGTTGTGGGCAAAGGGCGAGGTGCCGGCTTTCTGCGGGAAACAGAGATTCTTAATCGGTTTTTTGATGAAATTTTTTCTAAAACAGATATGAAAATTTCCGTGAAAACCCGAACCGGCTTTTATTCCGGTGATGAAATGGGAAAATTGATGGAAATTTATAACCAATATCCGCTGTCGCTTTTGATTATCCACCCAAGAGCTAGAGAGGATTTTTACAAGGGCGAGCCAAATCAAGCGGTTTTTGCCGAAGCATATCAACAGTCGAAGAGCCCTGTCTGCTATAACGGCAATGTGTTTTCTAAAGAGGACTATCAGGTAGTTACAAAGAAATATCCTGCCTTAGACGGCGTGATGATTGGCAGAGGGGCCATTCAGAATCCTGCTATTTTCAGGGAAATTAGGGGCGGTGCAAGGCTGACAACCCAGGAACTAATTGTTTTTTCAAAAAAGCTGGCAGAAAACTATTATGAGGTGCTAGAGTCCACGGTGTTCACCTTGCAAAAGCTGAAAGAAATCTGGGCACACATCATGTTGAACTTTCCGGAGGAAGGCAAAATTGCCAAAGCGATTAAAAAAGCAAATAAAATTTCTGATTTTATGGCGGCAATTCAATATTTGCCAGAACTGAATCAGAGCGGATGTAAAGAGCTGTAAAAATGATTTTTTACAGTTCTTTTTTGTTGTATCATCAGGGAGACTATACCTATTTAGACTTTTTTCTAAATACCATATAGGGAGTGAAGAAAATGGGAATGAACGAAACCTTAAAAGCAATTTCTGACCCTGTCAGGCGAGATATTCTGCAAATGCTTAAAGGCGGAAAAAAATCGGCAGGAGAAATTGCGGAGCAGTTTAATTTGACGGGTGCGACGGTTTCATATCATTTAACAAAACTGAAAAATGCCGATTTAATTGCAGAAGAAAAATATAAAAACAACGTAAATATAAAAGCGTGATGAAAGTAATATCATCACGTTCAGTGGCGAAGTGGGTGGGATTCGAACCCACGTGTCGGAATTACCGACAAACTGATTTCGAGCTCCTA
>JAZSAS010000088.1:0-17128 GCA_045602005.1 Clostridia bacterium | reverse complement strand
TACAAGAATCTTGGTTTATATAACAAAAGAAACGGACTGTCAAAGAAATTTTCAATGACAGTCCGTTTTTGATTCATCGTAGAATGAAAACCACGGGCTATGCCCGTGGTTCCAAAAAGCTTATAGCTTTACATATTAAAGTCTTCTCCTTGAGGAGAAGGTGGGCGACGAAGTCGCTCGGATGAGGTGTAGGATTTCACAGAAATCCGTTAGATTATAAAAAAAGTCACTTTATGGCTACACCTCATCAGTCACCTATCGGTGACAGCTTCCCCTCAAGGGGAAGCCTTAATAACCGTCCTGACTTTTTTGAATAGGTCATTCGCCTTACAATAGCGGCAGTCCGCTATCACATAAAATTTTCACACGGTGAACATCATAATCTGTGGGGGCGAAGCCTTCTATGTATTGTGTCATCGCTGTCAAAACCAAATCCGGCTTGAGATTGGCTGCGGGACCGGCAGAAAGCGTCATGGAAAGCAGCAAACCGTCTTCATCCTGCCCCTGAACAGAGAGGGAGAGAATATCAGGCAGAATATCTGCCTCTTCGGTTTTGCGCTTAGTTCGTTTTTCAATGCACACGTCGGGTCGCTCTGTAAAAGCGATGACCTGTTCCGGTGTAAGGGCAGTGCCGAAAACCGTTACCCGGTATTCTGCCCAACGAATGTCAGACAGTTTTTTCATTCCGGGAATTCGCTGCGCCACGCCGTTTATGTGCAGGCCTCTGGGCAAACAGCGGTTCAATTCTTCAATATCTTGGGGGGAAAGCTCCCGGTCAGTTTCTGCATCCATATATTCGCATTCGCTGGTCACACCCACAGAAAGGGGCAAGCCGATTGCCAGCTTGGGGTGGGGGTTAAAACCTTCGGAATAGGTCAGAGGAATGTTGGCACGTTTAAAGGAACGGGAGAACAGGCGAATCAAATCGAGATGGGACACATATTTTGCATCGCCATATTTGGCATAACCAAAGCGGTATTTAACCACAAAAATCACCCTCCCCAAACTCTTTAATGCCACAGCCAGAACAAGCTGCACGACAGTTGCGGGTCACTTCGCCCCGCTTTGCCTTTTCATTTTCACGCTCTAAAAATGCCCGTGACACGCCTGGGTCAATGATTTCCCAGGGCAAAAGCTCCTCATAGCTCCGCTCCCGTCGGTTATAAAAATCAGGGTCAATGCCCTCAAGGCGGAAAGCCTCTTGCCACAAGTCATAACGGAAGCATTCCTGCCACGCATCAAATTTAATCCCCATTTTTTGTGCCCGAATCAAAACCTTTAAAAGCCGCCGGTCGCCTCTGGCAAACACACCCTCTAAAACGCTGAGAGTGGCCTCGTGCCAGTTATAGTGAATGGCCTTGTCATGAATTTCATCTTTAATTAAATGCTGTTTATCCCGCAGGGTTTCAATATCATCCTGGGGTGCCCACTGAAAGGGCGTAAACGGCTTAGGGACAAAAGAAGAAGCTGAAACCGTTACTCTAAGACCTTTATTTCGCTTTTCCTTTGGCGTATCCCAATAGGTCTGCACCACCTTGTGAGCCAAATGGGCAATCTGCTTCACATCATCTGCTGTTTCGGTGGGCAAACCAATCATGAAGTAAAGCTTCACACCGCTGTAGCCGCCGGCAAAGGCAAGCCCCACAGAGCGAATTAAATCTTCTTCATTCACACCCTTGTTAATCACGTCACGCAACCGCTGCGAACCAGCCTCAGGCGCAAAGGTCAAACCGCTTTTACGCACCTTTTGCACCTTCTGCATCAGCTCTAAAGAGAAGTTATCAATTCGCAGAGAAGGCAGGCTCAAATTGATTTTTTTCTTAACGGTTAAATCCAACAGCCCCTCCGTGAGCTCTTCCAACTGGGGATAGTCGCTGGTGGACAAGCTTGACATGGAAATTTCTTCATAGCCCGTGCTGTCAATCAGCTTTTCTGCCAGCTCTAAAAGCCGCTTAGGACTCCGGCTGCGAACTGGGCGGTAAATCATGCCGGCCTGACAGAAACGGCAACCACGAATACACCCCCTGAACAGCTCCAGCGTGATGCGGTCATGAATCACTTCCATATAAGGCACAATCATTTTTTCGGGGTAAAAGGCCTTATCCATATCACGAACAATCTGCTTTTTCACCCGAACCGGTGCTTTGGGATGGTTGGGCACCATTTCTTTTAAGGTGCCATCTTCGTTATAGCTAACATCATAAAACTTCGGCACATAAATGCCCCGAATGGAAAGCAGACTTTCTAAAAAAGCGTCTTTAGGAGCGCCGGATTGCTTCCAGCTGCGGTAAGCATCCATCACCTCAAGAATCTGCTCTTCGCTTTCGCCAATCATGAAAAAGTCCATCATATCAGCTAAAGGCTCAGGATTGTAAGCACAGGGTCCGCCGGCATAAACAAAGGGCATATCTTCCCCCCGGTCGCAGGCAAGAGGTGGAATGCCGGCCATATCCAGCATGTTCACAATGTTTGTGTAACTCATTTCATATTGCAGGGTGAACCCCACAACATCAAAATCAGCTACTGGCGTTCGGGTTTCCAGAGAAAACAGGGGAATTTTGTTTTCCCGCATTTTTTCCTCCATATCCAGCCAGGGAGCGAACACACGCTCGCAGTAAATATCCGGCACGCTGTTCAAAAGGTGGTATAAAATTTTAATGCCCAGATGAGACATGCCCACCTCATACACATCGGGAAAGCAGAACGCAAAGCGGAGATATACCTTTGATAAATCCTTATGTACGCTGTTATATTCTGTGCCCACATACCGTGCAGGCTTCTGCACTTCTTTTAAAATTTTGCTCAGCTCCATGGTTTCAATCCTTTCGGGCTATTTTCCTAACACTGTATTTAAATAGTCAAGGGAATAAAAATGATGGTCGACAAACTCTGCCAGCAGATGACCAACGTGATATTCCAATTCATAAAGCACTTCATCTGACAGGCGAAAAGCAAAGGCTTTTTTGTCTTCAGATTCTAAAATATAGGCCATTGCTTTCCGGCAGGCTGGCGAGATTTTTTTCTTTTGCATGCCGCCGCAGCGCTGGCACAAAACGCCCCCCTCGGCGGGCGAAAAAAAGGTCGTCTCCGGGCTAGAACAAACAACACAACCCTCTAAACAGGGGGAAAACCCCAAATAATCTAAAAGCTTTAGTTCATAAACACATTTAACGGCTCTGAGTTCGCCGCCCCAACGGGCAAACAGATAAAAGGTATTTAAAAACAGAGACAAAAGCCGGTCTGTGCCTTCTTCTTCCTGAATGGTGTATCCCGTCAGGTCGGCAATATATGTAGCGAAGGCCAAACGCTCAATGTTTTGGGTCAAGCTATAAAAGCTCTCTAAAAGCTCGCAGCTCTGCACCCGATACAGCTCCCGTCCGGGCAGCAGAACAAACTCGCTGTAGGCAAAAAGGGAGGTCCCGGCCGCGCGCTGGTTCTTAAAACCTCTTGCGCCTCTGGCCGAGGCCTTAATGACACCCAAATCTTTTGTAAAAATGGTTATAATCAGGTCATTGTCTTTCACTTTGGTTTGTCTGATTACAACACCGCTCGTCTTTAAAAGCTCCATACTCACCACTGTTTTCCTTCAGGCTTGCGCTTTGTTTATATAGTAAATAGCCATCGATGCTACCGGTTTTTGTAAAAACATCCCATGCAAAATTCTCTAGCATGTTCCTCGCCCCTTGTTCATCATTTACTACTATTTTGACTTGGAACAATGGGAATATACCATGAAAAAATTGCTATAAAAGGAATATTATTTTATTCGCCGGTATAACCAAAATTTCGCAGAGCCGATTCCCGGTTCCGCCAATCGTCCTTCACCTTAACCCAAAGCTTTAGAAGCACTTTCTTGCCCAGCATTTCTTCCATGTCTTTCCGGGCGAGGGAGCCGGCCTCTTTTAAAACAGAGCCGCCTTTGCCAATGATAATGCCCTTGTGGCTCTGTTTTTCACAGTAGATATTCACTTCAATATCATAGAGTTTATCTTTTTCTTTCATAGAAAAAACTTCAATGGCAATGCCATGGGGAATTTCCTGGTCAAGCAAATGTAAAAGCTTTTCCCGCACCAGCTCTGCCACTAACTGACGTTCCGGCTGGTCGGTCACGGAGTCTTCAGGATAATACATAGGACCTTCGGGAATGTGTTGACTCAGCTCGGCAAGCAGTGCATCGACCCCGTCGTTTTGGGCGGCAGAAATCATAAACACCGAGGCAAAATCAAAAGCCTGTTGATAAGCCGCAATCACAGGAAGCAGAGCCTCTTTCTTCACCCGGTCAATCTTGTTAATAACCAAAATCACGGGAATGTTTGTTTTTTCTAAATCTTCCATGATTTTCAATTCAATTTTTCCCGGAGAAGCCGTGGGCTCTACCAAAAACAATACCGCATCAGCATCTCGCATGGCGCTGTCTGCCGACTTCATCATGGTTTCGCCCAGCTTAGTAAAGGGACGGTGAATACCCGGTGTATCCACAAACATAATTTGTAGGTTTTCCCTGTTATAAACCCCCAGAATATTGTTGCGGGTGGTTTGCGGTTTGTTAGAAATAATGGCAATTTTCTGGCCGATAATGCGGTTTAAAAGCGTGGATTTTCCCACGTTGGGTCTGCCGCAAATGGCCACAAATCCAGATTTAAATTCACTCATGCTGGTTTCCTTTCTTTGTGCGCTTTCCTTTGAATAAAACCGTTAAACCAAATTTGGGCAGGGCCATCATTCTGAAAAAACGGGAGGGTTGTTTTTTTAAACGGTATAACCACTCAAGTCCTGCCTTTTGATATGTTTCCGGTGCTCGCTCCATCGTTCCCGCCCAAACGTCTAAGCTGCCGCCAACGCCTAAAATCAAACGTGCGCCCAGTTCGTTTTTGTGAGCGGCAATCCATTTTTCCTGCTTCGGCGCTCCCAGACAAACAAAGAGAATATCCGGCTTTTTTTCTTGAATGTCTGCAATAATCAGTTTTTCCTTTGCTTCATCAAAGTATCCGTCAGAAAAGCCGGCAACACGCAGACCGGGATGCTTTTCGGTCAATTTTTGGATGGCCAATTCTGCCACACCCGGTTTTCCGCCAAAGAAATAAACGCTGTGTCTGCCATCGGAGACAGCATCAATCAGTTTTGAAGCCAAATCAAAGCCGGCAACACGCTCAGGCAGCGGTGCTTTTAAAATTCTGGAGGCATATACCACGCCAATGCCATCTGCCACAATCAGGTCGCCGGTGTTAAGCGTTTTGCAAAAATTCGGGTCTTTATAAGCGGCCATAATGATTTCTGAGTTAGGCGTGAACACGGCATGGGGCCTGTCTTCCTGCAAAAAGCCAAGAGAAAGGGAGAGCGCCTTTTCCATATTCACATGGTCAACGAACACACCCAGAATATCTATTTTTTTCAAGAAATCGCCTCCTGGATTCATGGTCACAATTTTTCATTTATCAATATACCACAAATTATGAAAAATTTCAATAGAAACCTTCGTTTTTTGCAAAAGAAGGCCTTTTTTGTTTTTGATGAGATTTGGTTGACAAACACTATGAAAAAAGGTATAATATTTTTAAATAATGCAATTTTAAGAGGCAACTTCTAGGAGGATGAACATGGCTTATACATTGGCACAGAAAATCATTAAAGAGCATCTGGTCAGCGGCGAAATGAAGGCAGGCAGCGAAATTTCTATTCGTATCGACCAGACCCTGACGCAAGACTCCACAGGAACCATGGCATATCTGCAATTTGAGGCAATGGGCATTGATCGTGTCAAAACCAAACGGTCTGTTGCATATATTGACCATAACACCATTCAGTCCGGCTTTGAGAATGCAGATGACCATAAATATATCCAAACCGTTACCAATAAGCATGGCATTTATTTTTCCCGTCCCGGAAACGGCATTTGCCATCAGGTGCAGCTGGAACGTTTTGGCATTCCGGGCATGACGCTTTTAGGCTCTGATAGCCACACGCCCACCGGCGGCGGTTTGGGCATGCTGGCAATTGGTGCCGGCGGATTAGATGTTGCTGTTGCTATGGGAGGCGGCGCATATTACATCACCATGCCGAAAATTTTAAATGTGAAATTAACCGGCAGACTGCGCCCCTGGGTAACGGCTAAAGATGTGATTTTAACTGTTTTGCGGCTGTTGTCTGTTAAAGGCGGCGTGGGCAAAATTTTAGAATATACCGGCGAGGGCGTGGCAACCTTGTCCGTTCCGGAGCGTGCCACCATCACCAACATGGGTGCTGAACTGGGTGCCACCACATCTATCTTCCCCAGCGACGAAGCTACCCTTGCGTTTTTAAAGGCGCAGGGCAGGGAAAAAGACTTTGTGGCACTGTCTGCTGACCCTGATTGTGTTTATGATGAAGAAATTACGGTAGATTTATCTGCCATAGAGCCGTTGGCAGCAATGCCCCACAGCCCGGATAACGTGCTGGAGGTTACTCAAATCGGCAAAATCAAGGTCGATCAGGTTGCTATCGGCAGCTGCACCAACTCTTCCTATGCCGATATGATGAAGGTTGCAGCTATTTTAAAGGGCAAAACCGTTCATCCCGATGTGAGCTTGGTTATCGCACCTGGTTCTAAGCAGGTTCTGACCATGCTGGCAGAAAACGGCGCTTTGGCTGACATGGTTGCTGCCGGCGCCAGAATTTTGGAATCCGCTTGCGGACCCTGTATTGGCATGGGTCAGTCACCCAAGACAGATGCGGTTTCGCTCAGAACCTTTAACCGGAACTTTGAGGGCAGAAGTGGCACTGTTTCCGCACAGGTTTATCTGGTTAGTCCTGAAGTGGCTGCTGCAAGTGCCATCACCGGCGTGTTGACCGACCCCAGAGAACTGGGTGAGGCCCCCACAGTTGAAATGCCGAAAGAATTTCTGGCAAAGGACAACATGGTGATTGCCCCCGCAGAAGACGGCTCTTCGGTTGAGGTTGTTAGAGGCCCCAACATCAAGCCCTTCCCCTTAAACACCAAAATGCCCGAAACCGTTAGCGGCAAAGCTTTGATTAAAGTTGAAGATAATATCACAACCGACCATATCATGCCTTCAAACGCAAAACTCCTGCCCTTCCGTTCCAACATTCCTCATTTGGCAGAGTTCTGCCTGACTCCCTGCGACCCTGAATTCCCCAAACGGGCGAAGGAAAACGGCGGCGGCATGATTATCGGCGGCGTGAACTATGGCCAGGGCTCCTCCCGTGAGCATGCAGCGTTGGCACCGCTATATCTTGGCATTAAGGCTGTTCTGGCAAAATCCTTTGCCAGAATTCACATGGCAAATCTGATTAACTCCGGCATTCTGCCCCTTGTCTTTAAAAACGAGGCAGATTATGACGACATTGATATGGGCGACGAGCTGACCATTGAAAACGCTCCAAAGCAGATTGCTGCCGGCGAAGAAATTACTGTGAAAAACTTGACAAAGGGTACAAATTATGCTACAATTTTAGTTGCGTCTGACCGTCAGAAAGAGATGCTTTATGCCGGCGGATTGATTAATTTTATTAAGATGCAAAATCAGTAAGACGCTTTAACTGAGGAGAGTGGAAACATGTCTGAAATCATCAGCGCAGCAGCGCAAAAATTTGCTGCCATTATTGAAAAACAGCTTGCAAGAGTGGAAAAAATGAAGGCAGACAAAGAATTTATTGATTATACAAAGCTGGACACGATTATTATTGGTGTTTGCGGCGGCGACGGCATTGGCCCCGCCATCACAAAAGCTGCACAGAGAATTCTGGAAACCCTGCTGAAAGACGAAGTGGCAAAGGGCAAGGTAGAATTCAGAGTGATTGACGGTTTGACCATTGAAAACCGTGTTGCAGCCGGCAAAGCCATTCCGGATGATGTGCTGGCAGAGCTGAAGGCTTGCCATGTTATCCTGAAAGGCCCCACCACCACACCTCGTGCCGGTGACCCCTGGCCCAACATTGAGAGTGCAAACGTGGCTATGCGCAAGGAACTGGATTTGTTTGCCAATGTGCGTCCCGTTAAAGTGCCTGAGCAAGGCATTGACTGGACCTTCTTCCGTGAAAACACCGAGGGTGGCTATGCGCTGGGCAGCGATGGTATTCATATTAACGACGATTTAGCCATTGACTTCACCGTTGCCACAACAGAAGGCAGCGAGAGAATTGCCCGTGCAGCCTTTGAGTTTGCTAAGAAAAACGGCAAAACCCGTGTCACAGCAGTCACCAAGGCTAACGTTATCAAAACAACCGATGGTAAGTTTTTGAATATTTGCAAAAAGGTTGCAGAGGAATATCCTGAAATTGAACTGGACGATTGGTATATCGACATCATGACCGCTAAGCTGGTAGATGAAAAAAGAAGAACCCAGTTCCAGGTTTTGGTTCTGCCCAATCTGTATGGTGATATTTTAACTGACGAGGCGGCTGAATTCCAGGGCGGCGTCGGCACAGCCGGCAGCTCCAATCTGGGCAAGCGTTATGCCATGTTTGAAGCCATTCATGGCTCTGCCCCCAGAATGGTCGCAGAGGGACGTGATCAGTATGCTGACCCCTGCAGCATCATCCGTGCATCGGTTATGCTGTTGAACCATATTGGATATAACGAACTGGCCGACAAGCTCGAAAGAGCGTTGGATATTTGCATGTATCAGGAGAAAAAGCTGGTGATCACCGGCCGTGATACAGGCGCTACCGGCGAGGAATTCGCTGATTACGTTATGGAGACGATTGCGTCTTTATAAAAAAGGAAGAAAATGAATGAGTGAGAAGAGGGAAGTACCCATTGTGGTCGTGAAGCGATTGCCCCGATACTATCGCTATCTGGGCGAGTTGCTGCGACAGGGAATTACAAGAATCTCGTCGGGAGAGCTCAGTGCCAAAATGGGAGTCACAGCCGCTCAAATTCGACAGGATTTTAATTGCTTTGGTGGGTTTGGTCAACAAGGTTATGGCTACAATGTAGAAAAGCTACACCGTGAAATTGCCAACATTCTCGGCTTGCGTCATGGTTACAAAACCATCATTGTGGGAGCCGGGCATCTGGGTCATGCCCTTGCCAATCATACGAATTTTGCCAAGCGTGGCTTTGAGTTGGTTGGTATTTTTGATAAAGACCCGGAGATTGCCGGTCAGGAGATTAACGGTCTGACGGTGCTATCCATGGAGGCGCTGGAGAACTTTTGCCAAAGCAACAAGGTGGATATTGCCATTTTGGCTCTTCCGAAGTCTGCCATTGAAGTGGTTGTGCCCCAATTGGTTGACTTGGGAATTAAAGGCTTGTGGAATTTCTCTTACACAGACATTGCCGTGCCGGAAGATGTGGCAGTGGAAAACGTACATTTAAGTGACAGCCTTATGACCCTGGCCTATAAATTAACACAAAAAAATCAGTAATGGGGATGGCATTATCCCCTTTATATGCGCCTGTAGCTCAGTGGATAGAGCACCGGCCTCCGGAGCCGGGAGCGTAGGTTCGACTCCTATCAGGCGTGCCAACGAAAAGGACACCCAGAGGGTGTCTTTTTTGTTGGCTTTTCTTGTTGTCATGTGAGAACCAGTAGTGAGATCGCGCAGGCTCCAAGAGACCGAGCGTAAGCGATGGTCGACTGTGAGCCCTGTGGGTATTGGCTAAGCCAAGCATGCATGCGAGCAAAGCGAGTCGTAGTCCAACCTGAGGAGATAAAAAAGCACTTCATGCGAAGTGCTTTTTTATCTTTTTTTAAAATCTTCTCCATTTATTAAATAATCTATTGAAACATTAAAATATTTTGAAAGTTTGTTTAATATATCAAGGCTCGGTTCTCTTTTTCCGTTTTCGTAATGGGAAAGAGCTTCGCGGGAAATGTTTAAATCCATAGCAACTTTTAATTGATTTAGATTACGCTCTTTTCTGATTTGTTTTAAGCCTTTCATAAAATCACTCCTTGACATTATTGTAACGTTTTGTTACAATAATTATGGTACATTATGTAACATAACATTAAAGGAGTCAAAATATAAATATAAAACTTGAACTTTTAAGAGATTATATAACAGATTTTGTAAGATTCCGAATTGAAGATTTTGAAATTGATGCGTCACAAATTGCTGATACAACTGCTACACAAATATTAGCCGAAATACAAAAGGTAATTAAGGAGGAAAATTATTCTGATTTTGACGCAATAGAAAAAATTGTATGCATATTTGAGGAATACAAGATTGATGCAGGTTTTCGGCATGATTTTTAGAAACGTTTGAGATTAAATCAAGAAATTATTATTAAAATTAATGTATTTACAAATTATATGGAAACACTTGCAATATAAGTAAAAATATTGTATAATGAAATAAAAAATGAAAAGGAGTTTAAGTATGAAAAAATTTATTCTAGGTCTTATTTCAGGTGCAGTTATTTTTAGTGTAATTGGTGTATTTGCAGCTTCATATGTTGCTGATGTAGCAGGCTTTAAAGTGTTGGTGAACGGAAAAGAGTTTGTTTCTGATCCTCCGGCACTTGTGGTAGAAGGCAGAACGTATTTGCCACTCAGAGCCATGGGAGATGCCCTTGGGGTTCCGGTAAACTGGAACGAGGAGTTAGGACAGGCAGAAGTTGGTATTACTCCCAAAACCGATGGCGGCGCAGGAATTATTGAAGATAAATATTATGTCGAAGTGTTATCTGCGCGGAAATCTAAGGATTATAGTGGAAAAGATGTAGTTATTGTTAATTATAGATACACGAATAATAGCGATGAAGCGCAATCCTTTATGTTTGCGGTTAGCGCACAGGCGTTTCAAAACAATGTTGAATTAGAAACTGCTATTATTATAGGTGATAAGAGCTATAATTCGGAAAATTCCTTAAAAGATGTTAAACCTGGTGGAACTATAGAAGTGCAAGAAGCTTATGTTTTGCAAGATAATTCCCCTGTTACAGTTGAGGTAGGACCGTTGTTCTCTTTTGAAGATGATACCGTTATTTCAAAGACATTTACTGAGTTCTAAAAAGTTGGAGATACGACGCATATTGTATCTATTATGAACGTGAAAGCCATAGTAGCGTGATGATATTACTGTCGCAAGTAGTCATCACGCTTTTTCATGCGGTTTTTCAGGGTTATAAAGGAGTTCCTCCGAAACAGTATTTTCGTTACTGTCGAAGGTTTTTCGTAAGGAGTTGAACCCCAGCCCTTAATTCAAAATCAGTTCCAAAGCACAGAGTTTAAAAATGCTCTGTGCTTTTTGTTTTGGAATTAAGGAGGTCCAACATGAAAAACTTAAAAGTAAGCTTCACAACAATCCCCAACGATGCAATTCTGGACAGAAGACTCGATACCTATGAGTTCAGAGTGCTATGCTATTTATGCAAATTATCAAACGAGGAAAATATCTGTTTTCCTTCCTACTCCACCATCGCTGCCAACATGAACATAAGCCGTTCCAAAACAGCAAATATAATCAACCGCCTCATCAATTTAGGTTACATTGAAAAAGAAAACCGAACAAGAGGTCGTGGAGGAAAAGGTTCTAATCTCTACACAGTATGCACGGAATACTATGAAGATAAAAAACAGTCTGCCGAAAAGACTACGGATAGTATTTCGAAAGGACATCGTGACAGTCTTCCTGAAGAACCGGATAGTATGCGGGACGGACTATATAAATACTCAAATATAAATATTAAAAATTTTATAAATAATCAATCCTCATCAATAGAAAGATTGATGGATCAGGCAGAAACATATAATCTCGAAGGTCAGTTAAAAATTGATTTTGAAGAAGCGTTGGAAAGAATGTACCGTCAAAAATATATAAAATTTTACGGCGAAAAAATTCCGCAGGAATTGGTTCGGGAACGATTAAAAAATATCAGCTACGAGCATATAGCCTGTGCAGATAATCGACTACCGAGAGAAAAAGTCAATGGCACTTGGCAAAAGAAAAATATTGAAACAGTCCCATATCTCATCTCGGTCTTGTATGACCTTCTTAAATATAACGAAGACGAACTTATAAAAATTGAATACAGAGATAATATATCGGATTCCTCTCCCGGAAAGGAGGATGACGATGAGCTATTTATATAACCAACAGAACAAATTGAGTAATTGTTTTATAGCATTACAGTTTCTAAGGGTAGAGCGATTGATGCAAAAATAATTCTTATGAGAGCTATTATTTTACCAAGCGGAGTGTTGGTTATCAGTACGAGTCCCGCTAAAGAGATGAACGAGCAGAAAAGACATATATTCATTGTTATTTTCATTCCCACCCTGTCATAGATATAGCCGGTGAGGACTTTACTGGTCAAAAGAAATAAACTGCTTATGGTCATAAGTGTTGCCACATATTGTTTGTCGAGGCCCAAGTCATACATATGAGGCGTTGCTATGCCGTTTAAACCTTGGAGAGACATGCCTGTGAACATCATACAAATAAGCGTCATATAAAAATATGGTTTTTTATGGCATCCTCATATTCCATGCCAATCCAACCCGTGCCGCGGACTTTTTTCTTTTTTTGTACAGGAATGGCGGTTTTTTCTGCACCTTTGGGTGCATCACGGAAAAACATAATTATTAATGCTAGCATAATTGTCAATAACAATGCTACAAGCTTGTATGAATTACGATAGCCGAAAGGGTTGCCGGTTTCGAATATAATAGGTGATAAAATTTGAACCGCAATAGCACCACCAAGGCCGTTAGCGGCAAGTATCGCTCCGGTTATTGTGCCCTTGTTTTTGTGGCACCATTTGTTTATCACAACACTTACCATGGTAGTACCTGTCCATGCAAGACCAACACCAAGCAGGATTCCTGCAATATAGAAAACATAAAGGTGTTCGGCATATGAATTTAAAATAGCAAAGCCTATCAGACATAAAAACCCTGCACACATGAGTTTTTTTGTACCGAATTTGTTTACCAATAAACCAAAAAACAAATTTACAATTGTTGTTGTTACGTAACGAAAGGTATCATTGAGTGAAAAGGCGCTCCTTTTAATGTTCAGAGCTTCTGTGATGGCGGTAAGATACATTGTTCGTCCGCCTGAGCAAAACCCGAGGCTTATGCAAACAGACAAAAAGCAAATTGCCACTATTACCCAGGTGTAATCGAATTTACGGCCTTGCAAATCGTTGGTTCTCATTTTATGATATCTCCTTTGAAATTAATATTCAATGTATACATTTTACTATCATAATAGTTAATTGTAAATATAAAAAATATAACAATATGGAAAAATCAAAACAAATTGTTGATTTTTTAATAATAGTAATATAATTGATATTAGTAAAGTTGTTGACTTGTTTGAAATTCGACGTTAGGATTGGAGCGATTTTGTGTTTGATTATATGGAAAATTTAAAAATAATTTCATCCTTTCATAAAGCAAGCAAACCTTTTGGAAAAATCCAAAACAGATTAACCCACGGATTTATTGTAAAACTAAAAGGTTATGCAGATTATGTTTTTGAAGATCAATGCCTGAGGGTAAATGAGGGGGAAATGATTTTTTTGCCAAAAGGCTCGGCATATGAATATACATCATATTTCCAGGAAGAGAATTTATACACATCAATCAATTTTCAGGCAGATTTTGATAATCCGGGAATCAGAGTGTATTCTTTAGAAAATTTTTATGGGGCAAGTTATATATATCAAAGCTTTTCGAAGCTTTGGAAATTTGGGAGTGTGTCAGATAAATACAAATGCCTTTCAGTTTTTTATGATTTAATGTCATATATTTCAAAAATTGAGCATTTGGGTAGTTCGGATAAAAGAAAATACAACTTAATAGAACCAGCTGTAGAGTATTTGAAAAAACACATATACGACAGCACGTTCAAGATAAATGAGCTTCACCGTTTATGCGGAATTTCAGACACATATTTTAGAAAAATATTTATGTCAAGGTTTAATATGACTCCTCAGGAATATGTTATAACCCAACGCATTTCCTATGCCAAATCAATCATTGAAAGCGGTGATTACGAAACAATAAAGGAAGTTTCGGAATTGGTGGGCTACAATGACCCATTGTATTTTAGCAAGGCTTTTAGAAAAATTTATGGTTTTTCTCCGTCAAATGTTAATGAATAGCCGAATAAATCTCTTGCATCTATTTTGTATTCAATAGCCACAGAAGGAATGTTTAAGAATGTTATTCTAATAATATTAAATATAGGCAAAAAGTTTTTGTTCTGCAAAGAATAACCGGCAAATGAAAAGAAACATTTTTGTAAAAAACAATAATGACAAAAAATCTTTTTGTTGTTTACAGAAACTCTTTACAAAATTGTTGAATTTTTGTATAATTAGTAATAATTAGGGGGTGTAACGGTGGACGCTATTGACTACCAAATACTCGCATGTTTAAAAGAAAATTCAAGAGAAAACGCTACCAACATTGGCGCTAAAATAAATTTATCAACATCAGCGGTTATCGAAAGAATTAAAAAACTTGAAAAGTCAGGATTGATAGAAAAGTATACAACGATTATCAATCAAAGTGCTTTGGGCAGAGAAATAATGGCGTTTATCTATGTCAGCCTTGAACACCCGAAGTATAATGAAGAGTTCATTCGTCTGGTGAATGATAACACTTCCATTACAGAATGTCATTATATTGCCGGTGATTTTGACTTTATCCTGAAAGTGATTGCACAAAAAGGAAAAATGTTAGAAGAAATTTTAAATTATATCAAGGCCATCGAGGGTGTTTCTTTAACCCGCACCTCGGTTGTGCTTTCAACGAACAAATGTGAGGTTTGTATTCTTCCTGATTTGGAGAATGAATAAGGAAAAAACAGAAGAGGAGCTTGAATATTAATGGAATTAATCAACACAATTAACACAGCAATTAACGAGGTTGTGTGGGGACCGATTATGTTAACCTTGCTTATTGGTGCAGGCCTGTTTTTATCAATTAAAACCGGTTTTTTGCAGTTCAGTAAGTTTGGCTATATGTTGAAGAATACCATTTTAGGTCTGTTCTCAAAAAATCAGCACAAGAAAGACGAATCAGGCGTTAGTCCTTTTCAGGCTGTTGCCACAGCAATGGCAGGAACCATTGGCACGGGCAGCATTGCAGGCCTTGCCACAGCCATTGTTTCCGGTGGGCCCGGTGCGGTGTTTTGGATGTGGATCAGTGCTTTGCTTGGCATGGTAACAAAATATTCAGAAATTGTTCTTTCTCTTAAATATCGGGAGAAAAACGAAAATGGTCAGTGGGTCGGCGGACCGATGTATTACATAAAAAATGGACTTAACATGAAGTGGCTTGCAGGACTGTTTGCTATTTTTGCAATGATTGCTTGCCTTGGCACAGGAAACGCCACCCAGTCAAACTCCATTGCAGTTGCGCTGGAAAGCACAATGGGCGTTAAACCTTGGATTACAGGTATTGTGCTGGTGGTTATTGCAGGTGCCGTTATTCTTGGTGGCATGCGCAGAATTGCGTCGGTTAACGAAAAGCTTGTTCCGTTTATGGCAGTGTTTTATGTGGCCTGCGCGGTAATTGCATTGATACTCAACATTGAGAAAGTTCCTGCGGCATTTGCATTAATTTTCAGAGAAGCATTTAACTTTAAAGCGGCGGCAGGCGGCGCAGCGGGCTACGGCATTATGCTTGCCATGCATTATGGTTTTTCGCGAGGCGTTTTCTCAAACGAAGCAGGTCTTGGAAGCGCCCCTATGGCTCACGCAGCATCCAGCACAAAAAGCCCCGTTCAACAGGGCCTTTGGGGTATGTTTGAGGTGTTCTTCACAACAATCATTATCTGTACTCTTTCTGCTCTAATTATTCTTACAACCGGAATTTGGGAAACCGGCACGGTTTCGGGTTCTGCTTTGAGTATTGCATCGTTTAAAGAAATACTTGGCGGCGCAGGCGGTGTTATTGTAACATTGGCGACAGTTTTCTTTGCATTGTCAACCATTTTAGGTTGGGCATATTACGGGGAAGTCTGCATAGAATATTTGTCGAACAAATCAAAAACAGCCGTTTTGATTTATAGATGTATTTATGTTGCTTTTGTTTTTCTTGGAACAGTCGGCAGCCTTGATTTAATTTGGAGCATTTCCGAAACCATGAACGGATTGATGGCCATTCCGAACCTGATTGGTATTATCGGTTTGAGTAAAGTGATAAAAACAGTGACCCAAAATCACTTTGACGAGTTAAAGAAAAAATAATAAATTGAGCAGTTAAAAGGCAATATTCCAAACGGAATATTGCCTTTTTGTATACCGAAAACCACGCGATAGTCGCGTGGTTCATTAGAGGCTATAGCCGGTGAGGGTGACAAAAAAACTCCTGATGTGGTAAAATAAATAAGACCTGGCAGTCAAATAAAAGAACCACATCAGGAGGACATTAAAATGCAAGGACAAAATAATGCCGTAAATAGTTTAGCACATACGAAGTGGAATTGCAAGTATCACATAGTGTTTGCGCCAAAGTATAGGAGAAAAGTGTTTTTTGGAGAAAAGAGAATAGAAATAAGAGAAATACTAAGGAAATTATGTGAATGGAAAGGGGTAGAAATCATAGAAGGAGAGATATGTCCAGACCATGTACACATACTTGTGAGTATTCCGCCCAAAATGAGTGTTTCAGGATTTATGAGATATCTAAAAGGAAAAAGCAGTTTGATGATATTTGAGAAGTATGGAAATATGAAATTTGCATATAGGAACAGAGAGTTTTGGTCCAAAGGATATTATGTAGATACGGTAGGAAAAAATACCAAGGCAATAAAGGAATACATAGAGAATCAATTAAAACGAGATAAAGAAGCAGATCAGTTAAGTATAGTAGATCCGAGAGACCCGTTTACGGGTAGCAAGTAAAAAATGCATGACTGACAGGTCCAAAAACAGCGTACTTGTACGCAGCCAGTTTAGATAGGGCTATGCCCGAAAATGAAAAACCACCCGCTATGCGGGTGGATATTTATTATTGTTTTATTTCGCTTTTGTTTCGCAGTAGATGCAGCGGTAGACCTTTTCCGCTTTGTCGGTAAGCTTGAATACGTGGTCAAGCTCCTGCCCAACTGAGGTAATGCAACGGGGGTTTTTGCACTTGATTACGTTTGTAAGGGTTTCGGGCATCTCGATGGTGCGCTTTTCTGTAAGCTCACCGCCGTGGATGATGTTTACTGTTGCACC
>JAZSAS010000087.1:0-64301 GCA_045602005.1 Clostridia bacterium | reverse complement strand
GAAGAACTTTCCGACATTATGCGAGATGCTATATTCAAAAATGCAACAGGCGAAATGACACCCAAGGAGCTTGAGAAAATCTGCTATGAGGTAAAGACGGAATCGGAAAAGTTGCGGAAGGAAAACGAAGAACATGAAATGACAAGGAAAATGAAATCGGCAGAATCATCAAAGCTAAAACAAATCTTCAAGGCAGTAGATGAAATGGCTGAAGAACTGACCGAAATAGATAATACCCTTGTCCGTAACATCATAGAAAAAATGGAAGTGATATCAGAAGACAAACTAACCATCTGGTTCATAGGCGACATTGCCTACGAGGTCGAAATACCAGAATTAAAAGTACAAGAAAAATATTAAAAAGACTTGTAAAAAAGTCAAAAGTATGTTAGAATAAATCCTGTAAAAAGGATTTATTCTGTCTTTGGAATTGATTAGGACGAAAGTCTTGAAACCCGCTTAAAATAAGGGCAAAATCAATGCGACAGTAAAATTATATCGTACTTACACGTCGCAGCAAACTACGCTGCAATCAAAAAGACCGTTCTTTGAACGGTCTTTTTTCATATGCTTAGTTAAATTTGCCTTTGATAACAACCACCTATGGCTTGCGTGATTTTTAGATTATTCTACATTTTGTTTAAAGAAATCTTCAATTATGCTTATTACAATATTATTAAAGCTCGTATCATGCTTCTTTGCAAGGTTATTCAGTTTTTCAGCCAGGTCATCTGTAATATATAGCGTTTTATATCCGGCCTTAACTTTCTTTTTGGTTTCTCTTGGTGTAAATGCCATTTTAATAACCCTTTCATTTTATGTTAAATTTTAGTTTTTATTTTACGCTTTGTCATTTCGGGTTAATATTCGCACCCAACGATAACGATTACAGGTAATAAAATTGGGAATGCATTTTAAAATCTGATCTGCCTTTAGGAAACAAAACGTAACCACCGGAGAAAATGTAAAAACGAACGCACTTAAAAAAGAGAAGGGGATGGTAAATAGCCATATAAACAGATTGTCTACCCAGGCGGCATATTTGGTTACACCGCCGCCGGCAATAATGCCGGCTTCAACCGGATATTCATAGCAAGAGCCTATGGTTGTTATGCTTAACACAGTCACAAAGCTGCTTGCCAGGCGTTTGGTTTCTTCAGATACTGAATAAATATCAACAATTATATCTTTAAACAGAAACATCGACCCGCTGGATATAATGCCGATGCTTAAAAATAAAGCCTGCATTGTTTTTGAATATGACCGCACTTTGTCAAATTTTTCTTCACCAATGGTTTTACCCGTCACAACAGAGGCAACATTGGCACAGGACGTTCCCACAACGGCAAAGATTTGAAAAATGATAACGGCAATACTGTTAGCGGCAATGGTTGTAGCACTGATGTGTCCCAGAACAGCTGTTTGTGCCGCTTGTGCAACACCCCATAGAAATCCTGTTACAACAATAGGCATAGCGATTTTTATATAGTCTTTCAAATATGTAAAATCAAAGCACAGCAAATCTCTTAATTTTGTTTTTAATTTCTTGTCAATGAATAACACATACACAAGAACAATGATCAGTTCTACGATTCTGCTGACTAAAGTTGCAATGGCCGCACCCACAATGCCAAGCTCCGGTGCACCCCAATTACCATAAATGAAACAATAATTCAGCAACATGTTAATACAAATGGTGCTGATAGACATAATGGTGCCAATCAGTGCAGTTTCCACACTTTGTAGAGAATACATCAAAGAGTTTGATACAGAAAAAATTACATAAGTCCAGCATATGACACTCAGATATTTACTGCCTTCTGCAATCACACTTTGATCGTTGGTGAAAATAGACAGAACCTCTGTCGGAAAGAATTTTGCAACTGAAAAAAAGATAATACCAACAATAAGTGAAAATTTTACACCAATATTGATAATTTTCTTAATAGACTCAATTCTTCTTTGACCCCAATATTGAGAAGCCAACACCACAATACCCATACCAATGCCGGCGGCGACTTGTTGTAATGTAAACTGAAGCTGGTTCACCAATGTAGCACCGGACAATGCTAATTCTGTATATCGTCCCAGCATAATGTTGTCAACCATATTCACAGCTAATGCGGCCAGCTGTTGTAAAACAATGATAAATAACAAAGGGAAAAATGTTCGGTAAAAAGATTGATCTTTTGTGAAAAATTTTAAAAACTTTTCGTCTGTGTCCGGCGGCAGAGGGGTATACTTACTTTTTTTCATAATTGGCTCCTTTTTACATATGATATTATAAATTATATCATAATTTGACGGCTTTTTGCAAGACGAGTCTGATAGCCAAAACAGAAAACGAAGTTTTTTGAGTTATTAAAACCGATTTGCCTCAATCTTAATATTTTATGTTCAGTCAAAAAGGAGTTGCAATAAACGTTCAGCTTATCGCAACTCCTTGCTTTTAGGTTCAATAGGGTTTAAGATACGGATTTTGGGGACTCAAAACTCATTCCCACTCAATCGTTGCCGGAGCTTTCGGGCTCAGGTCATACAGCACTCTGCCGGCACCGGGCACTTCGCTTAGAATGCGGTCTGTAATTTTCTTGAGCACGTTCCAGTCGATATCGGGAACGGTGGCACTCATAGCATCGACAGTATTCACCGCACGAATGATAACCGGCCAATCCCAGGCACGCTTACCGTCACGCACACCGGTAGAACGGAAATCGGGAACAACAGTGAAGAACTGCCAGATTTGCGGTGTGAGACCGGCGTTGTCAAATTCCTCACGGAGAATCGCATCAGATTCTCTTAACGTTTCCAGTCTGTCACGGGTGATGGCACCCAGACAACGAACACCCAGACCGGGGCCGGGGAAGGGCTGACGGTCAACCATAGAGGCAGGGAGCCCTAAAGCCTTGCCCACAACTCTAACTTCGTCTTTGTATAACAGCTTAATGGGTTCTACCAGTTCAAATTTCATATCCTCGGGCAGACCACCCACATTGTGGTGCGCTTTAACGCCGTCGCTTTCAATGATGTCGGGATAAATCGTTCCCTGAGCGAGAAAATCAATATCATCCAGCTTTCTTGCCTCTTCATCGAACACAACAATGAACTCGCCGCCGATGATTTTTCGCTTCTGTTCGGGATCAGAAATGCCTTCCAGCTTGCCTAAAAATCTGTCGGTGGCATCAATATAAATCAGGTTTGCATCAAGTCCGTCACGGAAAATTTTGATAACCTCTTCACTTTCACCTTTGCGCATCAGACCATGATTTACGTGAACACACACAAGCTGCTTGCCGATTGCCTTGATGAGAAGGGCGGCAACAACAGAGCTGTCAACACCGCCGGACAATGCCAGAAGCACCTTTTTGTCGCCAACCTGGCTTTGCACTGCAGCAACCTGTTCTGCAATAAATTGGTCTGCCTGCTCCTTGGTCTGGATGCGGGCCATAGATTCAGGACGTACATTATTCATAATTTATCTTCCTCCAGACGTATAAATTTACTTCAAAAAATTCATCTGTTATATTATAACACTTTTTTTGCAGTTTTTCAATAAAAAACTGGAATTTTTACTTGATTTGTTCACCTTTATAAAAAACATGGCGAAGGCTTAAATCTTCATTCAACACAAGAATGTCTGCATCCTTGCCTTGAGCCAGGCTGCCAACAGTGCCGTCCATGCCCAGCGCCCGTGCCGGCGTCTGGCTGGCCATTTTAATGGCATCTGCTAAAGGAATGCCGAAGTTGACAGCACGTTGCACACCTTGCATCAGTGTGATGGTGCTGCCGGCCAAACGTCCGTCCTCCAGCCTTGCCTGACCGTCTTTGACGAAAACTTCAAGACCCGCCAGGGAATATTTTCCGTCAGAAAGACCGGTAGCACTGATGGAGTCGCTGATGAGCACCATTCTGTCTGTGCCCAGCTGGCGATACAGCATCCGCACGATGGCAGGATGCAGATGAATGCCATCGCTGATCACCTCGCAGTAAACACTGTCAGAGTCGAAAGCGGCGCCAACAAGCCCCGGTTCACGGTGGCTCAGAGGCGGGCAGCAGTTAAAGGTATGGGTCAGTTGAGTGGCACCGGCAGCGAACCCTTTGCAGCCCGTTGAAAAATCAGCACTGCTGTGTCCCAGAGAAACCCGAATGCCCATTTGGCAGACCGCAGGAATTTTATCAAGATTGTTTCCCACTTCCGGAGCAATGGTGGTCATTTTCACCTGTTCTTTTACCTGCTCTAAAAAGTCTAGGTCAACCTCGCATATTTTTTCAGGAGCATGTGCACCACGTTTTTCGGTGGAAATGTAAGGACCTTCCATATTTACGCCGATGGCTTTTGTCAAACGGGACAGAGCGGCTAAAATGTTTTCTTTCGTATCGGTAACTGTGGTGGGAATAAAAGAAGTCACGCCGTTTTTTAAAAGAAAGTCCTGCCAGACGTCAAAGTTTGCATTTTCGTCATTTGCTTCAAAGCCAAGCACACCGTGGGTATGGACATCTACCAGACCGGGGACAACAAAAGCACCCTGGCAGTCGATGGTGTGGTTGCCGGCGCAGTCGCCGATGACTTCAGAAAAGGCGAGGTCGCCGGACCGGAAACTAAAATCTTCACCTAAAATAGTTGCGTTTTTTAAAAGCATAGTCAATTCCTTTCTATCTATTTGATATTTTATTTCACCACCGGCGTCTGCTTTCTAAAACTTTGCCGATGATTTTTACACGTTTTTCTTCTGTTGCGTCAAGTCGCAAGGTGGGGTAATAGGGGTTAAAGGAATGAAGCTCCAGCTGTTCTTCGGGGAAATAAAGCCGAATGAGACAATCCTGCTCGGCCAGTAAAAACACACCCAGATCACCTTTTTCCAGGTTGTTTTGTCTGCGAACCAGAATCAAGTCGCCCTCTTCTAAACTGGGAGCCATAGATTTCTCAGTTATCCTGAGAAAAAAACAGTCGTTTCGATATGCTGCGTCAGCAATTTCATAGCCACAGGCAACATTTTGTTCTGTGTGGTGTTCTAAACAGGGGAGGCTTTTCCAAACCGGAAGCATGCAAGCACTTTCGGGTGCCACACATTGGCCGGAGGTATACAAACTGTGCTTGTCCTCCTCTTCATATCCCATTAAATATCCCGGTGTGGTTTGCAAAATTTGTGCCAGCCGTTCCAACATGGGCAGCTTAATGCGGTTGGTTTCGCCGTTTTCCCAGCGCATCACACTGGAACGGTTTACATCCAGCTTATCTGCAACGAATTGCAACGACAGCTTTTGGTCTTCTCTTTTTCTTTTAATTCTCTGGCCAATGTTGCATTGGTTCATATGAAAGTCTCCTTTAACTTATGTTCCCTTTTACTAATATTGTAACATAGCACCTTGCAAAATGCAACATTTTTTAGTGAAATTTTATTAATGTGTTGCGAAATGTGTCATACAAAGTATTGACAAATTTCGATATATGTGATAATATTCTTTTAGTTGCAAAATGCAACAAAAATAAAAGGAGGGATTCACATTGGTGAACACGAACAAGTTAAGAGGCAGAATTATTGAGCAGGGGCATACAGTTGGCAGCCTGGCTTTGGCAGTCGGTATCTCTCCCAGCACGTTGGGGCGAAAAATTCGCAATGTTGCTGATATGACATTGGGTGAGGTTGAGGCAATCAGAGGTGTGTTGAACATTCCACCGGAACGGGTTATGGAGTATTTTTTTACAGATCAACATCTGTGACAAATTGTTTCGCTTCGTGAAGTTTTCTAGATAAAAAGTTGCGTAACGCAACTAATAAGTAAAGGTGCATGATAAAAAATGCTCTTAAAAGATAAAGATATAGATGCTTTTTTTGGCATATATGAAAGACCAGTGAGATGGGAAAGGAGAAAACCGAGGAACATGTATAAAAAAAATACAGAACATAAAGTTAAGAAGGATTGCTTTGCATATCGAATCAGCGGATGCAGCATTATGACAGAAACCATTTGTCGGAGAGAAATCTGTTCTTTTTATAAAACCAAGGAACAGGCCGAACTGGACAGAGAAAAATATGGTTTTGTGAAAAACTACCGCCCTAAGGGGGAGCAGCAATGAGAAATTATGTACCGCAGAAGAATAATATTTGTCATCTGCCACATAATTTGTACATGCAAATGGTATATTTGATTCGGGATTATGATAGTTGCGTTGGAAAATACAAAAAACTGCCCGCCGGTGAACGGCTCTGGCAGTGGCGGGCAGTGGAGCAGGCAGAACAGATTATTTTGGAGGCATATCAAAAGCGCCCCGGAGCATCCGGAACGCTTAAACCCAGACAGGCATTTTTTGAGTATGCCTATTATTCATTAAAATTCATGCAACATGGCAGTGAAATGGGTGCCAGTAAACGGGCGTGGAATCTTTATCGCAGCCGATTTGCCTATTTTACGGCAGCGGCTTTGGGACTGGTGTCTGGCGGTGCTGATAATCACCACGATCTGTGACTGTGCGGTAACCGATTTTGTCAAGACGTTCATCCAGTTTAGCTCTGGATTCTGCCGCTTCGGCACCGTCTGAGAGTTTGTTATTATATAAGGTATAATCTTTTCTGTGACTTGCGGGAGAAAGATTAGGCATCACCACGTTGGCACCGTGCAAAATGGCACGTTCACGCCCGTTTTCATGTAGAGAACCCACAGCCGTGGTTGCAGGAATCAGTGCATCGGGATGTGCCAGACGCAACAGTGAAATTAAAAATAAAGTGAGTTCTAAATCTCCTGCAGGTTCGTTTTTAAACGGGGTGTCCTGATGAGGAATAAAAGGGCCGATACCAATCATTTGCGGCTTTAGTGCCTCTATAAAAGCAAGGTCCTTACAAATATGCTCAAAGGTTTGAAACGGGGAGCCAACTAAAAAACCGGTTCCCACCTGAAACCCCAACTCTTTTAAATCCCACAGGCACTGTTTTCGAACAGTCAAAGACAGGTTTTTAGGATGCAATCGGCTGTAATGAGTTTCGTCAGCGGTTTCATGCCGCAAAAGATATCGGTTTGCGCCTGCCTGCTTAAAGGATTCGTAAACGCTGCGTGGACGCTCTCCCACAGAGAGGGTCACGGCGCAGTCAGGGTAAAGGCTTTTGATTTCAACAACCAACCGGCACAGGCGGTCGTCAGAAAAACCGGGGTCCTCCCCGCCCTGAAGCACAAAGGTTCGAAACCCTAAATCATACCCTTGTTTGCAGCAGGAGAGAATGTCCTCCTCGCTGAGACGGTAGCGGTGACAAAGGCTGTTGCTAGAGCGCAGACCGCAGTAATAACAATCGTTTTTACAGATGTTTGTAAATTCAATCAAACCACGAATATAAATGCGGTTGCCAAATCGTTCTAAGGCTGCTTTTTGCGCCAATGTGGCAGCGCATTCAGAGAGTTCAGCATCACGATTCTTAAGCAACAGCTTCCATTCTTCAGTTGTTAATGTATGTTCGGCGGCAAGCCGGTTCAGTAGCTCTTTCATTTTGTTTCTCCATTAATAATGGTTCCGCCGCCGACAACCACATCGCCATCATAGAATACCATAGCCTGACCCGGCGCAGCGGCTCTTTGGGGCTCTTTGAATTCTGCCAGAACACAATCATTTTCTAACAGGTGAAGAACAGCTTCGGCCTCTTTGTGACTGTATCGGGTTTTAGCAGTGACACGCAAACCATCAACCGGTTTTTCGCAGGCGATCCAATTGGTGCGGTCAGCCAGAATTCGACTGGAAAACAGCCGGTCTTCAGGACCTAATATCACCTGATTTTTGGCAGCGTCTTTTGCAAGCACAAAAGCAGGCGTCCCTAGAGCAATGCCCAACCCTTTTCGCTGACCCACAGTGTAGCGGATGATGCCTTTGTGTCGCCCTAAAATCTTGCCGTTTTCATCAACAAAATCGCCCTCCGGATAAGGCTCGCCGCTGCGCTTTTCTAAATAACCGGCGTAGTCACCGTCAGGCACAAAACAAATATCTTGGCTATCCGGCTTGTTTGCGCTGGGTAATTCCATGTCATTTGCAATGGCACGGATTTCTTTTTTTGTCAAATCCCCCAGAGGAAAAAGGCTTTGAGCTAACTGCTCCTGACTCAGGCGATACAGCATGTAACTCTGGTCTTTCGTAACGTCAGTAGCGCGCAAAAGAAGCGTGCGACCTGTAGAAGTGTCGGTCTTGATTTTTGCATAATGCCCTGTGGCGATGCGGTCTTGACCCATGGCACGGGCGTGGTCAAGCAGCAGACCGAACTTAATTAAAGGATTGCAGATAATGCAGGGATTCGGTGTTTCACCACCGGCATAGCTTTCAGCAAAGGCTGTAATCACCAAACGCTGAAAGGCTTCTTCTTCAAAAAATTCATAAAAAGGAATTCCCAGTGCCAAAGCTGCCTGCTTAGCATCCTTTTGGGGTGTGCCGCAAAGGTGCAGGGTAGCACCGCAGACCTCATGGCCTGCGTTTTTTAATATGGCGGCAGCCACAGAACTGTCCACACCGCCGGAAAGTGCGGTCATCACCTTCATGCGTTTTCCTCTTTTCCTTCTAAAATTCTCATTAAAACAGGAAGATTTCGTTCGAAATTCACGCCGTAGCGTAAATCTTTATCTATTTCTTTTGTAGCTAAAATGGATAAAACTGTGTAATCTGCGGCAATGGAAGCGGCCTTGCTGAGAGAAAAACCACGGAGTAGTGCTGCCAGCAGGGTGCTGGCATAAACATCGCCGGTGCCGTGGTAAAAGCCTTCCACACGCTCTCTTAAAACAAATTCTCTGGTGCCGATTTTGCGGTCCAGTGTAGCAGCACCCAGCATTTTTTTATCAAAGTGAACACCCGTGAGCACAATTTGCCCCGGACAGAGCTCAGCCAAACGGTCTAAAAGATGGTGTATTTCCTGCTCTGTGTAGGGTCCGTGATGATAGGGCTCGTCCAAGAGAAGAAAAGCCTCGGTCATGTTGGGGACAATTAGGTCGGCACGGGCGCAAAGCCGGCGCATGGCAACGGGAAAATCATTAGAAAACACAGAATACAGGCTGCCGTTGTCGCCCATGACAGGGTCAACCATCACAAAAGTGTCTGTTGAGGCAATCTCATCCAGAACACGGCATATGATATCTATTTGTCTGTCTGAACCTAAAAAGCCGGAATAAACAGCATCAAAATGAAGGTTTAGGCTATTCCAATGCCGGGCGATGGGGAGGATATCTTCTGTTAAATCACGGTATGTATAACCGGAAAAACCGCCGGTGTGCGTGGATAAAACGGCGGTGGGAATGCAACAGGTCTCCAGTCCGGCAGCAGACAGCATGGGCAGAGCCACAGTTAATGAGCATTTGCCAAAGCAGGAAATATCATGAATGGCAGCCACCCTTTTTTGCTTTTGCATGGAAAAACAGTCCCTTCAAATGTGCAACCAAGTGCAATAATTTATCTTCCTTTGTATTATATCTGCTTGCAAAGCATTTGTCAATATGATATAATGAACACATAAATGTGTTTATTATATGCTCCGCAGGAATTTATTGTGCGCGGGAATATTTTCTCGGCGGTGCCTCGAAAAACGCACATGCACAATGATACCAAAATTCTGCGAATTTGTGGTATAATAAACGCATAGTGAATGAATTTTTATGGAATTCATGATATTAATGTGTCATAAGCTTTCATTATATAAAGGAGACAGTCATGTTTGATAAATTGTCATTTATTGAAGAACGGTTCACAGATTTAGCAGCTAAAATCAGCGATCCGGCGGTTATTGCCGACCAGGAAACCTGGCGCAAGCTTTGCAAAGAGCATTCTGATATTTCACCTATTGTGGAGAAATACAGAGAATATAAGCAGGTGAAGGAAACAGTGGAAGAGGCGAAAGAACTGCTTTCTGAAGGCGGTCAGGACAAAGATTTTCGTGCCATGCTGGAAGAAGAGGTTGTGGAGGGGCAGAAGAACATTGCTCAACTCAGTGATGAGCTGAAAATTTTATTGTTACCCAAAGATCCTAACGATGAAAAGAACGTTATTGTGGAAATCCGTGGCGGTGCCGGTGGTGATGAGGCGGCACTGTTTGCGGGAGATTTGTTCCGCATGTATTCCATGTATGCCGAATCCCGTCGTTGGCGGTATGAAATTTTAAGTCAGAATGCCACAGATATGGGTGGTTACAAGGAAATTTCTTTCAGCATTGAAGGTAGCGGTGCTTATTCTCGTTTGAAGTTTGAAAGCGGTGTTCACCGTGTGCAGCGAATTCCGGCAACGGAGTCCGGCGGTAGAATACATACATCAACCGTCACCGTGGCGGTTTTGCCTGAGGTGGAGGAGGTTGAAGTGGAAATCAACTCCAACGACTTGCGCATTGACGTGTTCCGTGCCGGTGGACCGGGTGGACAGTGTGTTAACACCACTGACTCTGCCGTGCGAATTACCCATCTTCCCACAGGTTTGGTGGTGTCTTGTCAGGATGAAAAATCTCAGCATAAAAACAAAGATAAGGCAATGAAAATTCTTCGCTCCCGTCTGTATGACCTGGTGCAGAGCGAGCAACAGGCTCAGATTGCGCAGGAGAGAAAAAGTCAGGTGGGAACCGGTGACCGCAGTGAGCGTATCAGAACTTACAACTATCCTCAGGGTCGTGTGACAGACCATCGAGTGGGCTTGACCTTGCATCGTTTAGACAGTATTTTAGACGGAGATTTAGACGAAATCATTGATACCCTGATTACCACACATCAAAGTGAATTGCTCAAAGGCAGTGAATAAAACCACAAGCCCATGTGCTGTGTGAGGTGTTTTGTTTATCCTGCTTGCTGAACCGGCGGGCGGGTGACCGGCTGGCTTGTGTGTGATTTTGATCATATCATTATTAAATCCTAAAGGGTGTGATTCTGTGAACTATCTGGAAACTGTGATTTATCCGTTTATTCGGAGCATCCGTCTGATGGATATCATCGACATGGCTGTTGTGGCCTTTGTTGTTTATAATGTCATGAGATTCATTCGTCAGACTCGGGCGGCACAGCTATTAAAGGGCATTGGCATTTTGCTGGTGATTATGTATGCCAGCGATTGGCTGCAACTGAACGTGATAAATTTCATTTTGATCAATACCATGCAGGTTGGCGTGACTGCCCTTTTGATTGTGTTTCAACCGGAGCTTCGAAGTGCTCTTGAACATATGGGGCGGCAAAAGCTGGGAGGTCTTTTGAATTTTGACGAACCAAGACAGCTTTCTGACCTGATTGATGAGGTGTGCATAGCCGCTTCAAGCTGTTCTAAAACTAAAACCGGCATGCTAATTGTTTTTGAAAGACAAAGCCGGATTAACGACTTGCTTACCGGCGGAACGATTATCAATGCAGATATTTCCTCAGAGGTTTTAGAAAACATTTTTGTTCCCAACACACCTCTCCATGACGGAGCGGTGATTATTCGGGATGAAAAAATTTATATGGCCGCTGCAGTGTTGCCGTTGTCCTCCAACAAAAATTTAAGTAAGGAGCTGGGCACTCGTCACAGAGCCGCTCTGGGAATTACCGAGTCTGCCGATTGCGTGGCTTTGGCAGTGTCGGAAGAGACCGGAAAAATTTCAGTTATGGTTGGCGGCGATATGATTCGGAACCTGTCGGTCACTTCTTTGAGTCAGGTTCTCAATAAGGTGTTGCCCACCGAGAGTGAAGAAAAAAATGGCCCCTCTAAATTCTTTAAAGGGAGGGTTAAATAATGAAAAAGCAGATAAAAAGCGATTTGGCATTGAAGGTTTTTTCGGTCATTATTGCAATCGTTCTGTGGATTTATGTGGTGCAGGTAGAAAATCCGGACATTGACAGAACAGTTAAAGATGTTCCCGTTGTCTTTACCCAGAAGGGTGTTTTAGAAGAAAGGGATTTAATTTTGTTGAATGACAATGCTTACACCGTTGATGTGGAAATTCGTGGTGCCCGTCAATATGTTATGGATGCGAGCAAAGAAAACATTACAGTGCTGGCCGATGTGAGCAACATCACATCCACCGGTCTGCAGCATGTGGTGACTAATATTGTGTTGCCTTATGCAAATTTGGAGCTTCTGAATCAGAATCCTGCCACGCTGACAGTTGATGTGGATGATTTGGTTTCGGTGAAGAAACCGGTGGAAGTGCTGACGGAGGGGAATCCCAAGGATTCCTATGTGGTGGGTAATCTCACGGCTGACCCCAAAGAAGTCACTGTTTTTGGTCCGAAAACCATAGTGAATGGCATTCATGCCGTGGCTGCTATTGTAGATGTTAGCGGCAAAACAGCCGACACGGCAGGTATGGAGCCGATTCAGGTACTGGATAGCAACAACAAGCCTATTAATAGTCAGCTTTTGACCTTTTCGGAGGATATTATTGAAGTTCATGCAGAAATTTTAAAGTCAAGAGCCGTGGAACTGGAACTGGTGTTTGCTGAATCAGCACAGAGCCTTGCTAATGATTATATTCTGGATGAAAACAGTATTAAAAAGATTAAAATTGCCGGCGTGCAGGCACTGGTTGATAACATGGAGCACGTGCCGACCAAAGCAATCACGATGTATGACATTCGTGAAAACGGGGAAGTTACTGTGGAGCTTGACCTGCCTCAGGGCGTTCGTTCTTTAGATGGTGACAGTTTCACTCTGCGGTTCAGCCGGCGGATGCCGGAGGCGCATGTGACGGAATAGAAATTCTAAAAGGCTGTGACGAAAAAGCGGGATAATCCGGCTGGAAAACCGGTTGATTTTTCGCTTTGTCACAGCCTTTTAGAAAATAATTTTAAAAAATACTTGCAATATGAAAAAAGGTATGGTATAATAGTCATGCTGTGCTGATGAAGTGCAGAAAAAATAGTGACGGCCTGTTGGTCAAGTGGTTAAGACGCCGCCCTCTCACGGCGGAAACACGAGTTCGAATCTCGTACGGGTCACCAGAAAAAAAGCACTTCGTAAGAAGTGCTTTTTTCAACATCAAAGCATAAAATTAAGATTATTTGTTTAAAACTTGTTTTCAGACGCAAAATAAAGCAATAAATTGATGGCAGACTGTGCAACGTTGAATTTTTTATGAGAATTTCCTTTTGAAGGAAATGTGTCTTTTGTGTTTTTGGTGTTCAGTCAGCCGCAGGATGAAGGTGATTACATTTGGCAGAAAAAACCTTAGACGTATCAGCAGTGAATCTGGGCAGTCTGTTCGGTGAATTTGACTGTCATATGAAACAGCTGGAAAAGGAACTTTCCGTAACGGTATCCTGTCGGGACTCCGTGCTTAAAATTTTAGGCGGAGAAGAGGAGACCGCAGCTGCAGCTAAAGCTGTTTCTGCTATGATTGAATCCATAGAGCGGGGCGATGCCTTGACGGAGCAAGCCATTACCTATATCATTATGATGTCTCGAGCCGGGCAAGAGGAATCTCTGCGTGAGTTGGGACAGGACTGTATCTGTATCACATCCCGAGGTAAGCCCATTAAAAGTAAAACCCTGGGGCAGAAGGAATATATCCGTGCTATGCAGGAAAACACAGTTGTGTTCGGTATCGGCCCTGCGGGCACGGGAAAAACATATCTGGCAGTGGCAAAGGCAGTGACAGCTTTTAGAAAAAAAGAGGTCAGCCGCATCATCATCACCCGTCCAGCTGTGGAGGCGGGAGAAAAGCTGGGTTTTTTGCCGGGTGATTTACAGAATAAGGTCGACCCCTATCTGCGTCCCCTTCACGATGCTTTGTTTGAAATGATTGGAACGGAAAGCTATAATAATTATGTGGAAAAGGGTTTAATTGAGGTTGCACCGCTGGCATATATGCGTGGCAGAACGTTAGATAACTCCTATATTATACTGGATGAAGCGCAGAATACTACGCCGGAACAAATGAAAATGTTTTTAACTCGAATCGGTTTTGGCTCTAAGGCCATTATCACCGGCGATATCACCCAGATTGACTTGCCAGACGGCAAGCGCAGCGGCCTTAAAGAGGCTATTAAAATTTTGACCGATGTAGAGGATTTAGCCTTTTGTTATTTCTCTCATCAAGATGTGGTGCGGCATCCGTTGGTGCAGAGAATTATCCAGGCTTATGAAAAATATGATGCAAAACGCAATAAACAAGACCGTGGAGGGAATTATGATAAATCTCGTTCTAAATGATGCTGCGGTGGAGCTTTCTGATAATTTGAAATCTATTTTAATGCGTTGTGTGGAGGAAACACTTAAAACGGAAGAGTTTCCGTTTGATGCTGAGATATCACTTTCTGTCACTGATAATGCCGGCATTCGTTTGCTGAATCATGAGCAGAGAGGTATTGATAAAGAGACCGATGTTCTCTCCTTTCCCATGCTGGAAACAGAGGATGGGGTGCTGATTGTGGAGGATAGTGATATTCAAGACAATTGCGTCTTTTTGGGAGATATTGTGATTTCCATAGAGAAGGCTCAAGCCCAGGCAGAGGCCTATGGCCATTCACTGGAGCGTGAAATGGGTTTTCTCGCGGTGCACTCCATGCTCCACCTGTTGGGTTATGACCATGAAACAGGTCCGCAGGAGGAATCAGAGATGTTTGAAAAACAAGAAATGGTGCTATCGGCCCTGTCGCTATACCGGTAAGACCATTTAATAAGGAGGAGATTGTTGTGACGAATCGTAAAAAGACCATGCTGATGCTGTTTGTGGACTATCTTTTGTGTCTGTTGCTTCAAATGCTTGGTGTGTTTCTGTTTTCCTGGGTGCTGAATTTTTCCTGGGGTTATGTTGTTTACAGCATTTTTTTCTGCTCGGTGTTGTTTGGCATGATGTACGTTCGTGTGCACAATGCGGCCAAGAGAGATTTGCGGAATCGGGAAAAGGAGCATCGTGCCACAGAGGGCTTGATTATGGCGGCACCTGTTGCAGGGTTTAATCTTTTGCTGATAGTCGGCTTTGTGCTCATTCGGTCAAACATCATCCCTTTAGGAAATGTTGTGATGAGCACATCATATAGCTTTCCTGACAATGCGCCCCGTGTGGCAACAGAGGTTTTGTTCATTGATTATCTAACTCCCTTTATCCGCTTCTGGTTTAGTGCGTTGTCCGGCTTTTTCGGAAAAAGTACTCGCTGGGCTGTGCTACTGATTATGCCGCTTTTGAATCTTGCGGCAGGCTATTTGGGCTATCTTGCCCGCATGAAAAAGTTTTTTCTGGCTGATAAGGTTTTCAACGCCGGAGAAAAAGTAAAAGAAAAATTCAACGAATAGAGGCATAGAATGAATCTGTTCAATTTGTCCGGCGTCAGCATGGCGTTTGGCGACCGGACCTTATTTGAAAATGTTTCCTTCACCATTGGAGAAACAGATAAAATCGGCTTAATCGGTGCTAACGGCACCGGTAAAACTACCTTGTTTAAAATTCTGTTAGGACAAATGGATGCCACCGGCGGTGAGGTGTTTCAAAACAGGCAGACCACCATCGGTTACTTAGAGCAACACACCAATCTGACCTCTGATAAAACAGTTTTAGAGGAAGTTTTAACAGTTTATGAAGACGTTATCAGTCTGGAAACCCAGTTGGCGGAGCTTGCTCGGCAAATCGAAGAAAAAAGCGGTGATTTAGCAGCGCTGACAGAAAAACAGCAACGCTTAACCGAACAATTTGTTCGACGTGACGGATATACATATCAAAGCCGTGCCCGCTCATCGCTCTTGGGGCTTGGCTTTTCAGAAGAGGAGCTTTCTGCGCCTTTTTCCCGACTTTCTGGCGGTCAACAGACGCGGGTGTCTTTATGTAAGCTGCTGCTGTCGGGTGCCAACCTGTTATTGCTGGATGAGCCGACCAACCATTTAGACCTTAAAGCTGTAGAGTGGCTGGAAAGCTTTCTGCGGGATTATCGGGGAGCCTTTTGCATCATTTCTCATGACCGTTATTTTCTGGATAAAGTCACCAACAGAATTTTTTCTCTGGAATACAGCAAGCTAGGCGTTTATGAGGGTAATTATTCCACCTATTTGGTGCAGAAAGAGGAACGTGAAAAAGCTGTTTTACGACGCTATGAAAATACACAGCGGGAAATCAAGCGTTTAGAAGGAATTGTGCGTCAGCAACGGCAATGGAACCGTGAAAAAAACATTAAAACGGCCGAAAGTAAGCTTAAAGCCATTGCCCGTTTGGAGGAAACACTGGAGGCACCGGACGCTGAAACCCCATCGATTCATTTTTCGTTAGCAACGAAGGCCGGCGGCGGGCAAGATGTTTTGCAGCTGGAACAGGTATCTATGGCCTTTGATGATAAAGCATTGTTTTCTGGTGCCAATCTCACCGTTCGAAAGGGCGACCGCATGTTTCTGCTGGGCGATAATGGTTGCGGTAAGACCACGCTGTTTCGTTTAATTGCCGGCAAGCTGCGGCAAACAAACGGCAATATCCGTTTGGGTGCTAACATTGTGCCGGGATGGTATGACCAGACTCAATCGGACCTTTCTTTAGATAAAACCGTGTTTGATGAGGTGGCAGATGCTCATCCTCACCTGACCCAGACTCAGGTGCGTAATGCACTGGCGGCTTTTCTGTTTCGGGGTGATGATGTGTTTTCACTCATTCGGGACTTATCCGGCGGTGAACGTGCCAGAGTTTCGTTGGTGAAACTGATGCTGTCGGATGTAAATTTTCTGTTATTAGATGAGCCCACCAACCATTTGGATATTGCGTCCCGTGAGGCTTTAGAACAGGCCTTGTCAGAATATGAAGGCACCTGTTTGATTGTGTCTCACGACCGGTATTTCATCAATCGGCTGGCACGCTCGGTTTGCTACATGAACCGCAAGGGGCTAACACTGTATCCCGGTGATTATGATTATTTTCTGTCAAAACATGAGGAGGAAGTACCTCAGGCAATAGAAGAAACGCCGGCTGCAGGGCGTGAGGCCTATTTGCAGCAAAAACAGGAGGCGGCTCAGGCTCGCAAACGGGAATCAGACCTGAAGAAGCTGGAACAAGAAATTGGTATCTGTGAAGCAAAAATAGAAGAGGTGCAAACGGCCTTAGAGGCGGTTGGTGCTGACTATGAAAAAGCACAGACATTATCAGAGGAATATAACAGCTTGAACGAAACGCTTTTGGCATTATATGAAAAATGGGATGCCCTTTGTTCATAAGAATGTAAACAAAAAAGGCTGTAGCAAACGATTTGTTTTGCTACAGCTTTTTTTTATGCCGGGCAGAGAGAAAGGACCATAGCACGGGCGCCATAGTCCTTTCGGGGGGATTATTATGAAAATTAGAGATAAAAATCTCTGCCGGAATTATCCGGTAATTTTATTATAAGCCTAAATTGTTTCCAAATTATGAATATATTTTTAATAATTAAAGAAATTTTCTATTTTTCACAAAAAATCCCACTTTCTATGTGTAAAATCCGGCTTTGGTATAAAGTGTCTAATAAAATGCAAAAATAAATTGATGAATTTAATAAAAATTTATCAAAGTTTTACTTGAAAAATTTGTTATAATTTTATATAATAATAAAGTATGTATTTAGAATAATTTTGAAGAGGTGAACAATATGAGTTTAAAAACAGTTGAGGATATCTCAGTAAAAGGAAAAAAAGTTCTGGTGCGTTGCGATTTTAACGTACCTATGGATGATGATTGCAACATCACAAACGATAACCGTATTATTGGAGCACTGCCTACCATTAAGTATCTGGTTGCTCAGGGTGCTAAGGTCATTCTGTGTTCCCATTTGGGCCGTCCCAAGGGCGAGTTTAATATGAAGTTTAGTTTGGCACCGGTTGCAAAGCGTTTGTCTGATTTGTTGGGTCAGCCCGTTAAAATGGCTGCCGATGTTGTGGGTGACAGCGCAAAAGCACTGACTGCTTCCATGGCTGATGGTGAGGTTGTGCTTTTAGAGAACGTTCGCTTCCACGCAGAGGAAACAAAGAATGTTCCCGAATTTTCTGAAAAGCTGGCATCCCTGGCTGAAATTTATGTTAATGATGCTTTCGGTACTGCACACAGAGCGCATTCTTCCACAGCAGGTGTGGCTGACTATCTGCCCGCTGTTGCCGGTTACCTGATTCAAAAGGAAATCGATATTATGGGCGGCGCACTGGAAGATCCCAAGCGTCCCTTCGTGGCTATTTTGGGCGGCGCTAAGGTTAAAGACAAAATCGGCGTTATCAACAACCTGCTGGGCAAGGTTGACACCATCATCATCGGCGGTGGCATGGCTTATACCTTTACCAAAGCTATGGGCGGTCAGATTGGTGACTCTTTGGTAGACGACGAGCGTTTAGATTATGCACGTGAGGTTTTGGCGCTGGCAAAAGAAAAAGGCGTTAACCTGATGATTCCCACAGACAACGTAGCGGCAGATAATTTTGCAAATGATGCTAACCAGAAGGTTTGCAGCTCTATGGAAATTCCCGAAGGCTGGCAGGGTCTGGATATTGGTCCTGAAACCATTAAGGCGTTTTCTGATGTTATTAAAAATGCCAAAACTATTATCTGGAACGGACCTATGGGCGTGTTTGAATTTGAGAATTTTGCAAAGGGTACCATTGCAGTAGCTGAGGCTGTTGCAGCAGCAGATGCCACCACCATCATCGGCGGCGGCGACAGTGCTGCAGCTGTAACCAATCTTGGCTTTGCTGACAAAATGACTCACATTTCCACCGGCGGCGGCGCAAGCCTTGAATTCTTAGAAGGAATTGAACTGCCCGGTATTGCTTGCCTTGGCAACAAAAAGGCTCGCAACACAGTGGTAGCCGGAAACTGGAAGATGAATAAAACACCGTCTGAAACAAAGGCGCTCATCAGTGAGTTGGCTCCTTTGGTTAAAGATGCTGCAAACAAAGTCATTGTTTGCCCCACAGCTGCATGCCTTTCTGCTGCAGTTGAGGCTGCAAAGGGAACAAACATTTGCGTAGGCGCACAAAATATGTATTTTGAAGATAAAGGCGCCTTTACCGGTGAAATCAGCGCTGATATGCTTCTGGATTTGGGTGTTACTTATGTGATTTTGGGTCACTCTGAGCGCAGACAGTATTTTGCAGAAACTGATGAAACCGTTAACAAAAAGGTGTTAAAGGCTTTAGAAAAGGGTCTTCTGCCCATTATTTGTGTGGGTGAGAGTCTGGAGCAGCGTGAACAGGGCATTACAGCTGACTTAGTTCGCATGCAGGTGAAAATTGCATTGCAGGGTGTTTCTGCTGAGCAGGCAAAGAACATCATCATTGCTTATGAACCCATCTGGGCGATTGGCACCGGCAAAACTGCAACCACTGAGCAGGCAGAAGAAGTTTGCAGAACAATTCGTGAGTGCATCTGTGAGCTGTATGACGCAGCTGTTTCTGAGAGTGTTATCATTCAGTATGGCGGCAGTGTTAATGCAGGCAACAGTGCAGAGCTGTTTGCACAGGCTAACATTGACGGCGGTCTGGTTGGCGGTGCCAGCCTCAAGGCAGCAGACTTCTCTGTGATTGCACATTCCTAAATTTTGAATTGGGAGATTATAGAATGAAAAAACCTTTGTTGCTTTGTATCTTAGATGGCTACGGCATGAATCCCATAGCGGATGGAAACGCAATTCATGCCGCCAAAACCCCATATATGAATCAGCTTTTGGAAAACAATGCTCACACATTGCTGGATGCTTCCGGCATGGCAGTGGGACTTCCGGAAGGCCAAATGGGCAACTCTGAGGTGGGTCACACCAACATTGGAGCCGGACGGATTGTATATCAGGAGCTGACCAGAATCACCAAGTCTATTTCTGACGGTGACTTCTACACCAACGAAGCATTGCTCTTTGCAGTTAAGAACTGCAAGGAGAAGAATTCCGCTTTGCATATTATGGGTCTTTTGTCTGATGGCGGTGTACACAGCCACAATTCTCATATTTATGCATTGGTGGAGCTTGCCAAGCGTGAAGGTCTTTCTAAGGTATATCTTCATTGCTTTTTAGACGGACGTGACGTGCCCCCATCATCCGGTAAAGATTATGTGGCAGCGCTCCGTGACAAGCTTGCTTCTATTGGATGCGGCAAGATTGCAACGGTTATGGGTCGTTATTACGCTATGGACCGTGACAATCGCTGGGAACGTGTGGAGAAGGCATATGCAGCCATGGCTCTTGGCATTGGCGAGCGGATTGCCGACCCGGTAGAGGCCGTAGCACGTTCTTATGAAAAGGAAATCACAGACGAATTTGTGATTCCCGTTGTGATAACAGAAAATGACGTGCCGGTTGGCGTGATGGCAGAGGGCGACAGCGTTGTGTTTGCCAACTTCCGTCCTGACCGTGCCCGTGAAATCACCCGTGTGTTTGTTGATCCGGAGTTTAACGGTTTTGCAAGGGAATATCAGCCCATGCACTATGTGTGCATGACGCAGTATGATAAAACCATGCCTAATGTAGATGTTGCATTCCGTCCTCAAACCCTGACAAACACGTTAGGTGAATATCTGGCAAAGAACAACCTGACACAGCTGCGCATTGCAGAAACGGAAAAATATGCCCATGTAACGTTCTTCTTTAATGGTGGCGTGGAAGCGGTTTCCGAAGGTGAGGACCGGGCTCTGATTGCATCGCCTAAGGTGGCAACTTATGATTTAAAACCGGAAATGAGTGCATTTGAGGTGACGGAGGAGGCGCTTTCCCGCATTCGCTCTGATGCTTATGATGTTATCATTTTAAACTTTGCAAACTGCGACATGGTTGGTCACACCGGTGTGTTCTCAGCGGCTGTTCAGGCTGTTGAGGCTGTTGATATCTGCATGGGTAAGGTGATTGACGAAATTTTGTCTCGTGACGGTGTGGTTCTGGTGACTGCAGACCACGGCAATGCTGACCAGATGGTTGACCCGGAAAACGGTGAGCCCTTTACGGCGCACACCACCTTCCAGGTTCCCTTTGTGGTAGTGGGTGCTGATGTTTCCCTGCGTTCCGGTGGCTGCCTGGCAGATATTGCGCCCACCATGCTGCAACTTTTAGGTCTTTCACAACCTGACGAAATGACAGGCAAGAGCCTGATTATTTAAAAAAATTTTTTAGGAGGAAAAAAACATGAAACAATACATTGAGATTATCGATGTAGTGGCAAGAGAAATTCTGGATTCCAGAGGCAATCCTACCGTTGAAGTAGAGGTTTATACAGAAGATGGTTATGTTGGCCGTGCTTCCGTACCCTCCGGTGCTTCTACCGGTGCTTTTGAGGCTGTTGAGCTTCGTGATGGTGACAAGAGCAAATACCTGGGCAAGGGCGTTTGCAAGGCTGTTGACAACGTGAATGGCGAAATCGCTGAGGCGGTTATCGGCATGAACGTTTTAGACCAGATTGCAATTGACCGTGCCATGATTGAATTAGACGGCACCCCCAACAAGGGTCGTCTGGGCGCTAATGCTATTTTAGGCGTATCCCTGGCTTGTGCTAAGGCTGCTGCTGAATCTTTAGGTGTTAGCCTGTATAACTACATTGGCGGTTGCAACGCTAAAACCTTCCCCGTTCCCATGATGAACATCATCAACGGCGGTAAGCATGCTGACAACAGCGTAAACATTCAGGAATTCATGATTATGCCTGTTGGTGCTACCTCTTTCCGTGAAGCACTGAGATGGTGTGCAGAAGTATTCCATAACTTAAAGAGCGTGTTAAAGGGCAAGGGCTACAGCACCGCTGTTGGTGACGAGGGTGGCTTTGCTCCTAACTTAAAGAGCGATGAGGAAGCAATTCAGGTGATTGTTGAGGCTGTTGAGAAGGCTGGCTTTAAGCCCGGCGATGACTTCAGAATCGCAATTGATGCTGCTGCTACCGAAATGTTTGAGGAAGCTAAGAAGATTGGTAAAGACGGATATTATTTCTGGAAGACCGATATCTTCATGACCCGTGACGAAATTGTTGCTTACTGGGAGAATCTGGCTGCTAAATATCCTATCATTTCTCTGGAAGACGGCGTTGCCGAAGAGGACTGGGATGCATGGAAGATTCTGACCGACAAGCTGGGTGATAAGATTCAGCTGGTTGGTGATGACCTGTTTGTTACCAACACTGAGCGTCTGAAGAAGGGTATTGAGCTGGGTGTTGCCAACTCCATTCTGATTAAGGTTAACCAGATTGGTACACTGACCGAAACACTGGAAGCTATTGAAATGGCTAACCGTGCTGGTTACACCGCTGTTACTTCTCACAGAAGTGGTGAAACAGAAGATGCTACCATCGCTGACATCGCTGTTGCTACAAACTCTGGCCAGATTAAAACCGGTGCACCTTCCAGAACTGACCGTGTTGCAAAATACAATCAGCTTCTGAGAATTGAGGAAGAACTGGGTGACGTTGCTTACTATCCCGGTATCAACGCTTGGTTCAACCTGAAAAACAAATAAGCCATAAGCTTTATAAAACAGCGGCATCTAAAGACGATGCCGCTGTTTTTTTTGTATAATAAAAACCATTCGATTTGCGAAAGGATATTTATTTCCATATCTAAAGGCATAAAAAAACTTACGGCACGGATTTTTATCCATGCCGTAAGTAATTGTTTCAAAACTTATGCGCCAACCTTATTAAGCATCAGCGCCAGACGGGACTTTCTTCTGGAAGCGGTGTTCTTCTTCATAACACCCTTGCTGACAGCCATGTCAATTTTCTTGACAGCCAGGTTAAAAGCGGGCTGTGCTACGGCCTTATCGCCGGAAGCAGCCGCTGCCTCGAACTTCTTAATATATGTTTTTACAGCAGACTTAATCATCTGGTTGCGAAGCGTTTTCGTTTTGATGACCTTAACTCTTTTTTTAGCGGATTTAATGTTAGGCAAATCGTTCACCTCCATGTCTCTAAAATGACTTCTAATATTTTACCATATTAAAACAAAAAAAGCAACAGTTTTTTTAAAAAAATATAAAAAAATTTTTTCAATAAAAAATCAAGAAAATACTTGACAAATGAAGAAGAATCCTGTACAATAGTATGGGTGTACAGGGGGAAGCCTTTACACAAGAGAGAACAGGAGGGTTCTAAATGAGTAAAGATTTGAGCATTGCCATGCTTTATGATTTTTACGGAGAGCTTTTAACCCCCAAACAGGCTCAGGCCATTGACCTGTATTATAATGAAGATTTGTCACTGGCTGAAATTGCAGAACCTCTTGGCATTTCCCGGCAGGGCGTGCGTGATGCTATTAAGCGTGGGGAAAAGCTGTTATTTTCCATGGAGGAGCAGCTTGGGCTGGTGAACCGCTTTATGGATCAGGAGGAGCGCCTGCAAGAGGTTTTGGAGGATGTGGCTGCCATGCATAAGTATGAGCGGACGTATGTGCATTCTCAAAAGCTTTCAGAGGCTTTTTCTGAGCTGGAGGAAAAGCTGAAAAAATTTATGGAAGAGCTGTAATTTACCGAAAAGGAGGCCATGGCAGTGGCATTTGAAAGTCTATCTGAAAAGCTGAGCATGGCTTTTAAAAAATTAAAGGGCAAAGGCATTGTCACGGAGAAGGATTTAAAAGAATCCATGCGCGAGATTAAGCTGGCGCTTTTAGAGGCCGATGTAAACTTTAAGGTTGTTAAGGAGTTTATCAGCAAGGTCACAGAGCGTGCCATGGGTGCTGCTGTGCTTGAAAGCCTGACGCCCGGCCAACAGATTATTAAAATTGTCAACGATGAGCTAACGGCCCTGATGGGCGGTGAAAATGCCCGAATTGAGTTTGGTAAGCGCACCCCGGCTATCGTAATGATGGCGGGCTTGCAAGGTGCCGGAAAAACCACTTTTTGCGCCAAATTAGCAGGGTATATGCGCAAGCAACATAATAAACGCCCCTTGCTGGTGGCTTGTGATATTTATCGTCCTGCTGCTATTCGGCAGTTGGAGGTTGTGGGCAAGCAGATTGATGTGCCCGTCTTTAAAATGGAGGAGTCAAAAAGTGCTGTGGCCATTGCGAAGGCGGCGGTGGAGCATGCCAAGGCCCACGGCAACGATTTTGTTATTATTGATACTGCCGGCCGTTTGCATATTGACGATTTATTGATGCAGGAACTGGAGGACGTTAAGGCTGCAGTTGAACCGGAGGAAATTCTGCTGGTGATTGATGCAATGACCGGTCAGGATGCGGTGAATATTGCAGAAACCTTTAACAGCCGGCTGGAAATCACCGGTGTGATTATGACCAAGCTGGATGGTGACACCCGTGGCGGTGCGGCATTGTCAGTTAAGGCAGTCACCGGTAAGCCGATTAAATTTGTGGGTGTTGGCGAGAAATTATCTGATATTGAGGTTTTTCATCCGGAACGAATGGCTTCCCGTATTTTAGGCAGCGGTGATGTGCTTTCTTTGATTGAAAAGGCGCAGCAGGCCATTGATGATAAATCAGCAGCGGCACTGGAGGAAAAACTCAGAAAAAATCAATTTGATTTGGAAGATTTTCTCGACCAATTGCAGCAAATGAAAAAAATGGGTCCGCTGTCACAGTTGGTGAAAATGATTCCGGGTGTGAATGCAAAAGCACTGGATGAGGTGGATTTAGATGACCGCCGGCTCTTGCGGGTGGAAGCCATTATTCAGTCTATGACGAAGAAAGAACGTCAACGTCCTGACATTATCAATGCCAGCCGGAAAAAGCGGATCGCAGCCGGCAGCGGCAATACAGTGCAGGAGGTTAATCAGCTGCTCAAGCAGTTTGAGCAGATGCAAAAAATGATGAAACAGTTTTCCGGCGGAGCTATGGGCCGCATGATGAAACGAAAGAAAAAGCGTTAAACTACCTGGTGGTTTAAATAGAATTGACAGTTATTAGGAGGTGAAATACATGGCAGTTAAAATCAGACTGAGAAGAATGGGTGCAAAGAAGGCTCCTTTTTACAGAGTTGTTGTTGCAGATTCCAGATATCCCAGAGATGGTAGATTCATCGAGGAAATCGGAACCTACAATCCGCTGACAAGCCCCTCTGAAATTAAAATTGATGCAGAGAAAGCGCAGAAATGGTTAGGAAACGGCGCACAGCCCACAGACACTGTAAAGAGCTTGCTGAAAAAGAGCGGCATCATTCAGTAATAAGGCAATTTCGATGCATGTAGGAGGCTAACAACATGAAAGAATTGTTGGAGGTTATTGCCAAATCCTTAGTGGATTATCCTGATGCGGTAGACGTGAGAGAGGCTGAGGCAGAAGATGTCGTAACGCTGGAACTCCGGGTTGCCGAGGGGGATATGGGTAAGGTCATTGGCAAAAAGGGCAGAATTGCACAATCCATCAGAAAGGTTATGCAGGCTGCTGCCAGCCGTGACAACAAGCGTGTTGTCGTGGACATTATTTAATAAAAAACGGCGTGTTATGAATCAGATAACACACCGTTTTTTTATTATTCGTTTTCAGTAAACCGATTCCACAAGGGCAGGGCTATTAAACAAAACATGATGGTAATAACAGCCAGCATCACCCAGAGAAAGGCCGTGGTGGTCCAGCCGAAATATTCAGCTGTATAACCATAGACAAAGCTGCCCAGCATGCATCCAAAGGCGCCAAAGGCATTGAGAATTCCTGCAATGGTGCCGGTTCTTCCTTGTTTTGCAAAGGCTGCCGGCAGAATCACATTCAAAAGTTGACTTGCACTGGTCATGAAGGTGGTTACCAGTGCCATGGCGGCGGTTATCAGCATTAAATGCACCTTGCCTGTCAGCACAATCAACATCAAAAACGGCAATGATATTATAAAGAAAATGCCAATTGCACCGGCAATATTTTGACAGCGGCGGGGATACAGCCAGTTGACAAAGAAAACCGCTGTCAGATTCAAAACAAACAGGAGAGAAGTTAGCATGCTGGCAAAGCTGGGGGAAACATTGCTATAGCTTTCCATAATCATGGTAGGCACCCAGCTTTTCACGCCGATGTCCAGCATGCAACGTACCAGTGCGGGCACGAAAATGAAAATAAGTCCGCTGGCAAACAGGAGCTTTACAAGAGGTGTTTTTTGCTGGGACAGTTCCTTTTCTTTTGGAGACTTTACCATATCCGGTGTATCGGGTACCATATTTGCCCGAATTCGTTTTGTGGAAATCACAAGGAAAATGCCAACGAATAGCAAGGCAACGGCAGAGGTCCAAAACAGGTGCTGCCATGTGCCGAATTTCAGCACAATCATAGCGGTGAGATAGCTGAGGAAAGCGCCGGCAGAAAAGGTAAAGGAGATGTAAAACATTGATTTCTGCCTGTGTGCCGGCATAATAACCGAGGCAATAATTTTCACAACTGCAGGCCAGACGCCAAACTGTGCAAGGCCGTTAATGCTCCAGACAATGAGCAGGGCGGTGAAGGAACCAGATAACGCCATGGCAACATTGCAGGCCAGGTTTCCAACTAGGCTGATTGTTAAAATCGTGAAGGGTGAGAAACGGTCGGAAAGAGAGCCACCAAACAGCTGTGTGCAACCATAGAACAAATAAAAACTGGCATTGATCACGCCTGCATCCGCTTTGGTTAACATTCCCTCTTGCACAATGGCTGCAATAGCGGAGGCATAAGTGTTTTTTGTCATGCAAACAATCACATAGGTTATGGCGGCAGAGAAAAATGCCAGCCAGCTGATTTTTTCGTTCTCTAAATGTCCTTTCACGTAAAACGCTCCTCGCCTTTTGGTTTGTTAGCTTTTTATATTATACTAAACCTTTCGATGCATTGCAAGGGAATTTCACAGATTTCGTGCAGAGGAGAGCATTCTTAATACATCGGTCAAAACAAAAACCGAGCGGCTCGCACTAAAAGCCTCGCTCGGTTTATGTGTTTTTATGAAATGATTAGGGTAGACCCCTCATTTTTTTTCGCCGAATGTTTTTATTAGATGGGATGCGTCATTTCTTCCATGTTCATCAGGTCTTTGTCCAGCTTATATTTTTCGGCACGGCGCTGTTCAAAGAATTTCACGGCAACCTGGTCAAACAATGCATAGGAAAGAACATCCTCATCCTGTTCAATATATTCTTTAATTTTATCACGCAGACCATCAAGCTCAGGGGGAATCTGGTCAGCCGGACGGCAGGTGATGCGGGGCTCATCGCCAATGATTTTCTTTGCAAAGTCGTCTTTAATGGGTACAGGTGTTTTGCCGTATTCGCCCTTGACAATGCCTTTTGTTTCTTTGGTAACCATCTTATACCGCTCGCCCATAATCACGTTTAAAACAGCCTGAGTGCCCACAATTTGGCTGGTGGGTGTTACCAGCGGGGGGAAGCCTAGGTCCTCACGGACACGGGGTACTTCTTTCAAAACTTCTTCAAGCTTATCTTCCTTGCCCTGCTGTTTAAGCTGAGAAACTAGGTTAGACAGCATGCCGCCGGGGACCTGATAGAGCAGGGTGTTCACGTCAACGCCCAGCATCTTGGGGTTTAATAAACCGCTGGAGAGATATTCCTCACGCAGAGGACGGAAATAGTCAGCAATTTCAGATAAAAGATCAAGGTCGTAGCCTGTGTCATAGGGCGTGCCCTGCAGGGTCTTAACCAAAGGTTCGGTGGCCGGCTGAGAAGTGCCCAGAGCCAGAGGAGAAATGGCACAGTCAACCACATCAATGCCGGCTTCAATGGCCTTTAAATAGGTCATTGAGGCAACACCGCTGGTGTAGTGCGTGTGGAGCTGAATGGGGATTTTTACGGTTTCTTTCATGGCCTTTACCAGGTCATAAGCCTCATAGGGCAGAAGCAAACCTGCCATGTCCTTAATGCAGATGGAGTTGGCTCCCATTTCTTCCAGTTCTTTTGACATTTTTACATAGGATTCAATATTGTGAACCGGGCTGATGGTGTAGCAGACAACCGCCTGCACGTGGCCGTTTTCCTTCTGGCAGGCGTTGATAGCACACTTTAAGTTACGCACATCATTTAAAGCGTCGAAGATACGAATGATGTCAATGCCGTTTGCCAGAGATTTTTGAACAAAATATTCAACCACATCGTCAGCATAGTTTTTATAGCCTAAGATATTTTGACCCCGAAACAGCATTTGCAATTTCGTGTTTTTAGCACAGTCACGAATTTTCCGCAACCGCTCCCAAGGGTCTTCGTTCAGAAACCGCAGGCAGCTGTCAAAGGTTGCGCCGCCCCAGGCTTCTAAGGAATGATAACCGACCTTATCCAGCTTTTCCACAATGGGAAGAATTTCCTCAGTGGTCATTCTGGTGGCAATCAGGGACTGATGTGCATCACGAAGGACGGTTTCTGTTATTTTAACCGGTTTTTGATTCGTAGACATAATTTCGTTCCCTTTCCGCAGTGCAAGTCACACTGCTTTGTGTAATTTACAGAACCTTAGCCATAGCCAGGAACACACCTGCTGCCACGGCAGAGCCGATCACGCCGGCTACGTTGGGACCCATGGCATGCATCAGCAAGAAGTTGGTGGGGTCCTCTTTTTGCCCTACGGACTGTGCCACACGTGCTGCCATAGGCACGGCAGAAACGCCGGCAGAGCCGATTAAGGGGTTTACCTTGCCTTTTGTGAGAATATACATCAGTTTTCCGAGCAACAAACCGCCGGCAGTGCTGATGGAGAAAGCCACCAGGCCTAATACAACGATGTACAGCGTTTGAGCTCTTAAGAAAGTATCTGCTGAGGCGGTTGCACCAACAGTTACGCCCAAAAAGATGGTGACAATGTTCATCAGTTCGTTTTGAGCTGTTTTGGAAAGACGATCGGCAACACCGCTTTCTTTAATCAGGTTACCCAGCATCAGGCAACCCACCAAAGGCACAGCATCAGGCACAATTAAGGCCACAACAATGGTGACAACAATGGGGAACAGCAGCCGTTCCAGCTTGCTGACGGGACGGAGTTGCTCCATTTTCACCAAACGCTCTTTTTTCGTGGTTAACAGCTTCATGATAGGCGGCTGAATAATGGGAATCAGCGCCATATAAGAATATGCTGCGATGGCAATGGCCGGCAGCAATCTGGCCGCCAGAGTTTTAGTCACTAGTATAGCTGTGGGGCCATCAGCACCGCCGATGATGCCAATGCTCATAGCTTCATAAATATTAAAACCTAAGAACAGTGCACCAAAGAAAGCAACAAACACACCCAACTGTGCGGCAGCGCCCAAAAGCAGGCTCTTGGGGTTTGCAATCAGAGGAGAGAAATCTGTCATGGCGCCGATGCCCAGGAATATCAGCGAGGGATAAATACCCAGCTTAACACCTAAATATAACAAGTCAAGCAGACCGCCGTTATGCAGAATCTCGCCAAAATCCATAACGAAGTGCTCTTCGCCGTTTCCCACAAACAAAACATTGTGCATCAGGTTAGACATGGGCAAATTGGCGAGCAACATGCCAAAGGAGATAGGCAGGAGCAACAACGGCTCAAATTCCTTGCCGATTGCCAGATAAATCAATACGCAGGCAACCACCAGCATAACAATGGTTCCAAAATCCACACCGGCAAAGGCCAGAGGCGTGTCTGCTGTGGCGGCAAAAATCTTTGCCAGACCGGTGCTTTGGATGAAGCTGGTGATTCCTTCTATAAATAAATTCAACTAAATCACCCTTTCAAAAAATGCTCTCTTAGTTCAGGGTAACCAGCACGTCGCCGGTGTTAACAGAAGCACCCTGTGACACGTTGACAGAAGCAATGGTTCCGTCTTGGGGAGCAACAATTTCGTTTTCCATTTTCATTGCCTCTAAAACAACAACAGCCTGACCGGATTTCACAGCATCGCCAACTTTAACCTTAACCTGCAGCACTGTGCCTGGCATGGGAGCAGTAACGGAAACTGCGCCGGCAGCACCGGAAGCAGCCGGAGCCGGAGCAGCTGCGGGAGCAGCAGGGTTAGCGGGTGTAGCAGGAACAGCAGGAGCAGCCATTGCAACCGGAGCGGCACCGCCGGTGATTTCTTCAACATCAACCTCATAGGATTTGCCGTTTACATTTATCATAAATTTTCTCATGGAAATATCCTCCTTTAATTTTTTAAATAAGATTTAACCGATCAGGTTGTCCCGACGTGCGGTTCGGTTCCAAACCGGTGCGTTTTCAATTCTGCGGTACGACTTAATTTTTAAGTTGCTGGTGGACTGATTCAGGCTGGCGGCAATAGCGGCGGTCAGCGCAGCAATCAGCTCACTGTCGTCTTCTGTGGTTGTAGGCACAGCCGTTGGGGCTGGGGCAGGAGCTGGAGCAGCCGGAACAGCTGCAGTTTTTTTATTTTTTGCGGTAAAGATAACACGCATTAATTCTAAAACGCCCCAGAGAACCGCCAATACCGTAAACACTGTGCAGATACCGATAACAGCAACAACCGCACCCTGAACATAAATGTTAGTCATTACGATCCGTCCTTTCTGCCTTACAGCGGCATAGTGCCATGCTTCTTTGCAGGGAGAGTTTCACGTTTGCCTGCCAGCATCAACAGGGCGGCAATCACCCGCTGCCTTGTTGAATCGGGCTCAATTACATCGTCCACATAGCCTTGTTTAGCCGCCTCATAGGGGTTTGCATAGGTTTCTTTAAAATTCTCCACAAAGGCAGCTCTGGCACGGATGGGATCCTCTGCCTTCTGCATATCTTTTCTGTAAATAATGTTAGCGGCACCCTCTGCCTGCATAACAGCAATCTGAGCAGTGGGCCATGCAAATGCCATGTCGGCACCAATATGCTTGCTGCCCATGGCAATGTAAGCACTGCCGCAGGCCTTGCGCAGAATCACATTCACTTTAGGAACGGTGGCCTCAGCATAGCTATATGCCAGTGCTGCTATTTTGCGGGCAATGCCAGCATGCTCTTCCTGAACGCTTGCAACATAGCCGTCAGTATCCGTCAGGGAAACCAGGGGAATATTAAAGCTGTCGCAGAAACGAACAAAGCGGGTTGCCTTTTCAGCAGCGGCAGAGGTCATGAGACCGCCTTGGGCTGCCTGGTTAGCAACAAACCCCACAGTGGCGCCATTTAACCGTGCCAGTGCAGTGACTATGTTTCCGGCATAAAACGGCATAATCTCAAACACAGAGCCTGCGTCAGCAATTTCTGCGATGGCAGTTTTTACATTATAGCCTGCATCGTCAGAATCGGGAATCAGCTCGTTTAAAACCGGTGATAAGCGGTTGATATCGTCAGTATCCATATAAGGAGCGTCCTCTAAATTGTTAGAGGGGAGATAAGAGAGAAGGCCTCTAACAGCACCTAAAATCGCCTCGTCGTTATCACACACAACGTGGCAGTTGCCGCTTTCTTCAGCATTTGCCATGGCACCGCCCAGAGTCTTTGCATCCAGCTTCTCGCCGGTGGCTCCTTTAATCATAGAGGGGCCGGAAAGGTAGAGGGTGGAAGCCTCTTTTGTCATAAACACAAAGTCGGAAAGGGTAGCTGCTGCGGCAGCACCGCCTGCACAAGGACCCATAACCGCTGCAATCTGGGGAACAACACCGGAAGCCAGTGCTGTTTTCTGCATGATAGTTCCCATAGCCTGAAGTGCATTAGAGCCCTCTTGAATTCTGGCGCCGCCGGAATCCAGCATTGCCACAATAGGAGCACCTGTTTTCATTGCCAGGTCAATTACCTTGGCAATCTTTTTTCCATGAAGCATGCCTACGGAGCCACCCATCACAGTAAAATCCTGGCTATAGGCGAATACGGGGCGCATGTCCACCGTGCCGTAGCCGCAAATCACGCCGTCACAGGGTGCGTCAGCGTTGCCTGCCATGGCATCTAGTTCAATGAAACTGCCTTCATCAAAGAGAAGGGCAATTCTCTCACGTGCCGTTAGTTTGCCGGCATCGTGCTGTTTGGCTACCTTTTCAGAACCGCCGCCTTCTGCAATGGCAGAACGGCGAGCCTGAAGGCCGGCCAGCTTGTTATTTGTACTCATGGTAAACCTCCTAGTTACTGGTACTTTATGTGCCACGAAAATAAGGATTTTGGGGCGCATATATGCAAACAGGAAAGTCCGGCAAAGGCATCATTTTAGAAGCTTTTTTGCCGAATAATCCAAAATCTCACCAAATATCATTATATCAAAAATTTCCTTAAATTACAAGACAGTTTTTGCCAATTTCTTCAACTTTTTTTCAGGGTGAAACCGTGTAATGCGTAGTGAGTTTGTCACAACACAAACGGAGGAGAGCGCCATCATGGTGCCTGCCAGGGCCGGCGACAGAAAAATGCCCCAGTGGGACAACACACCGGCAGCCAGAGGAATGCCGATGGTATTATAAATAAAAGCCCAGAACAGGTTCTGGCGAATGATTTTCATAGAAAAACGGGAGAGTGCTACTGCATCTGTAAAGGCGAGGAGATCGCTTCTCATTAAAAGAACGCCTGCCACCTCTGCAGCTACATCGGTTCCGCCAAACACGCAAACCCCCACATGGGCACTGGCTAAAGCAGGGGCATCGTTAATGCCGTCGCCAATCATGGCGGTTTTATGTCCCTCTTCTTTCAGTCGTTGAACCTCGTCAGCTTTATCACCGGGGAGCACTTCAGCCAGCACACGCTGAATGCCGGTTTCTTCTGCAGCGTGAGCAGCAGCGGCCTGGTTATCGCCAGTAATCATAGCCGATTCAATGTGCATGGCGGAAAGACGGGAAACTGCCTCGCGGCTGGATGGCTTGACAGTGTCGGAAAAACCGATAACACCCATAGGCGTGCCATCGACTGACACATAAACAGCCGCCATGCCGACAGGAGGCTGGGGGAAAGGTGTGCTGTCAATGCCGTTTTCCTCCATGAATCTCTTTGTGCCGGCTAGCACAGTGTGACTGCTAATCTCTGCAGAAACACCCTTGCCGGCCTGTGTATTCACTGTTTCGGGCATGGGATGGGTGATGCCTTTTTCTGCGGCATAGGCGAGGAGTGCTTTTGCCACGGGGTGCACACTGCCATGCTCAGCACCGGCAGCAAGAGGTAGCCAGTCGGCTGTTTCCTGACCCGCAACACTATCTAGACTGCTGACCTTTAATTCACCCTCGGTGACAGTGCCCGTTTTATCAAACAATGCCATGTTAATCTGTGAAAGACGTTCCACCACGTCTCCGCCACGAAACAAAACGCCTAGTTTTGCACCTCTTCCGGAAGCTACCATAACAGCAATAGGCGTAGCAAGTCCTAAGGAGCAGGGGCATGCCACCACCAGAACAGAAACGAAAATTTGAAGAACATAGCCTGCTTCTTTGCCTAAAATCGCCCAAATAGCGGCAGCCAGCAGAGCAACAGCTAAAACCGCAGGCACGAACACGGCGGAAATTCGGTCTGCCAGTCGTGAAATCGGTGCTTTTTTTTGCTGTGCTTCTGCAACCAGACGCATAATCTGTGCGGCGGCTGTAGCACCGCCTGCACCGGTGGTGCGAATTTTGAGAAAACCGTCCTTTAAAATTGTGCCGCCGGAAACCTTGCTGCCTTCTTCTTTATAAACGGGCAGGCTTTCACCGGTGAGCATGGATTCATCTACATCTCCGCCGCCTTCTGTAACGATACCGTCTACGGCAATTTTTTCGCCGGCGGCACAGAGCACGATTTCATCCATGAGCACTTCGCCACTTTTTGCGGTGACAGCATTGCCGTTTCGGAGGACAGTGCAGGTTTGGGGAATCAGCCGTGCCAGTGAGGAAATGGCATCTTTGGCACGGTTTTTGCTTTTTTCTTCTAAAAATTTACCGAGCAGAATCAATGCCAGAACCACGGCAGCAGACTCAAAATATAGCTCATGTGCTTTTGCCGTGTTGCCGCCCAGAACCAGCGCTGTGTGGTACAGACTATATAAAAAGGCGGAGCCGGTTCCCAGTGCCACCAGTGAATCCATGTTGGGATGCAGACGAACCAGACGGTTGACACCTGTAATCAAAAACCGGCGCCCCACAAAAAGAACGGGTAGGCAAAGAATCAGTTGAGCGAGGGTGAAACCGACGGGGCTAGTGTGCATTTCAATAAAAGCCGGCAGTGGCAAGGGGAAGGGGAGCATGTGTGACATGCCAATGTACATAACAAGGGCACCGAAAACTAGTCCAATGGCCACCTCAGCGGGATGATAGTCTTTTGTAGCAGAAATAGCGGTTTCATCCTCTTTGAGCAGTGTGCCTTTGTAACCCAAAGCCTCTAAGGCACGGATGGCGGCCTTGGGATCAAGGTCGGCACTGCCTTTGATTTCTCCGGTAGACATAGCCAGATTCACCGCTACCTCAGTCACACCCGGTGTGCTTCGCAGGGCACGCTCTGCCGCAGCAGAACAGGCGGCACAGCGCATGCCTTCTATTTTTAATCGATATTTCTTTTCGCTTTCCATTTTAATCCTCCTTGGTGGCAACTTACAAGAAAAAAAACGGCGGGAATCTATCCCGCTGTCCGCCGTTTTTTATTCACACTCAGCAAGGTATGCATTAATGCGTTCAACCAATGCATCGGCATCTTCGCCGTGAACAGCACAGGCTTCAGCAATAGACTCTCCGCTGGCTGAGGGACAGCCTAAGCAGTGCATACCGATTTCAAAAAAGAATTTTGCGGTACCGCTGTCCAGCTTTAAAACATCCATAATAATGGTTTCCTTTGTTACTTGCTTTGCCATATTCTATATCCTCCTAAATTTAATAAAAAATAAACAAATTTATATTTTTAAGATTCCAAAAGTTCTAATATATTATGCAGAATGTAATCTGCACCGTTTTCTTCAAAATAGCCTCTGGCATTTTCTCCCTCAATGCCGGTTAAAACAGCGGCAAAATCACAGCCGGCACTTTTGGCGGCAAACAGGTCGCAGCCGGCATCGCCAATTACCAGCGTTTTTTTGCAGGGCTTTACATCATAATTACCATTTAGCAAATCTATGTCGCTGACGGCATCACCAAACACACCACGCAGGAACATGTAAGGATGTGGCTTTGTGAGAGCAATGGGCTGGGCTAATTGATTCTGAGCGTTTAAAACCTCGTTGTAGGTCACAATGGCATCTTCTGTGAAGCAGGAAAGAACATTCCACGCCTCTAGAGGTGTTTCAGCCTCCACACGGGGGCGGCCGGAGCCGATGCCCAGGCGCTTTCTACTGCCCAGCTCGCCTAACAGCACGGTCAGCTTTGCTTTATCTACAATAGGTTCTTCAGAAAAGGTGAGCCCTGGCTTGCCCGGTTGCAGAGAGGGACTGTTCCAGTGCAGGGGAAGCAGCTCACTGCCTAAGAACCATTCTTGAAAAGCAAGTTGAATGGTGTTCCACAAGCCCCCGTGATGCGCAGCTTCTTCTTTTGGCAAACCGGCACTGTGAATTCCATCCCCAACAGCGGCATAGAATCCACCGGCTACATCAGGCAGGGAGGCCAGCCAATCATAAACGGCAGGTTCATTTCCTTTGCCTAACAGCAACAAGCCGCCCACAACCGCCCAGGCTAAATCCCAGTTGTTGTTCACGCCCTTGTTTTTTAACAGGCGAATGACGGCATCATCTTGAAAAAGCTGTCGTCTGATTTCCGGCAGTGCGGTCATCAGCGCTTCCGGATTAATGTCCTCTGTGCCGAAGTAGTGACGAGAGAACAAAAGCTCCCAAACCGTCAGTGCGGCAGCGTTCCAATAAACCTGCTCGCTGGTAATCACACCGTCCATATCCAACAGGATGGTATCATAGTGATTTAAAAAGGGTTTCAGCATACAAAAAGTAACTCCTTATTCAACAGTGAACGTCACAGAGCCTGCAACACCGGCAGAAAGATTCTGACGGGCAGCGTCCAGATAAAAGGCACGTCCTAAAGCGATGCCTAAAGCCCGGAAAACAGCCTCCCAAATGTGGTGACCATTCACGCCTTTGGTGATATCAATATGCAATGTGCACTGTGCTCCCTGACAAAATCCCTCTAAAAAGGTGCTTAAATCCTCGCTTAAAACACCTTCTGTTTCAGCAGGAAGAGAGATGGCGCTATGGTCAAAGCTGCAGTAAGCACGCTCTTCAAAGCTGATAGCACAGGTGGCCTTTGCCTCGTCAATGATGCCAATGCCGTCGCCATAACCTGTGGCACCTTCTGCTTTGTTTTCCCAAACATAAGAACGGGCGGCCTTGCCGAAGGTAATTCCTAAATCTTCATAAATAACGTGATTCAGGGTGAATTCATCCAGAGAGAAATCGGTTTCAATTGTTACACCGCTGCGCCATGCAATGTGCTCCAGCATGTGTGAAAAGAAGGGGGCATGGGTTTTAATTCGTTTTCTGTAATCCGGCGCTAAACCAGATGCATCTAATTTGACAGTCATGTAAGATTCTGAAGTTTTTCTTGTGACGCAAACTGTCTTTTTCATTCTTTTGTGCTCCTTTCTTCCACTGCCAGTGCATGGGCATCAAAACCCTCCACCCGAGCAATCCGTGAAGCGTGCTCACGCACACGCATGAAGCCTTCTCGGCTGGCATAACCAACGGAGGAACGTTTTAAAAAGTCCATAACAGAAACAGAGGAATAGGTTTTAGCAAAACCGCCGGTGGGCAGAATGGCGTTGGGACCCAACACAAAATTGCACAGGGTGACGGGGGTGTAATCCCCCAGCAGGATTTCACCGGCATTTTTTATTTTTTCCAGAACAGCAAAGGGATTTTTTGTCATAACCTCCATGTGTTCCGGTGCATATTCATTCACAAAATCAATGGATTCATCAAGAGATTCAGTTAAAACCACACCGCCATAGGTTTCAAAATTGGTGTTGATAAAGCTTTGGCGTTTTTCAGAGAGTTTGGGAAGCTGTCGCTGGATAATGGGCAACACTTTATCCACCAACTCACGGGAATGTGTCACCAAAAGTGCTGCTGAATCGGGGCCGTGCTCTGCCTCAATCATCACGTCAAGAGCGACCTTTTCCGGGTCAGCATGCTCATCGGCCAAAATGATAACCTCACTGGGTCCGGCGGGCAAGCCGCTGTCAATCTGGCCGGCCAGCACACGCTTGGCTGCTGTGGCATAGGAGTTGCCGGGACCAATGATTTTATGACATTTTGGAATGGTTTCTGTGCCGTAAGCCACGGCGGCAACAGCCTGAATGCCGCCTACTTTATAAATATCGGTTATGCCGATGATTTTTGCAGCAGCCAAAAGTGCATCATCGCAGGTGCCCTCTTCGTTAGGCGGGGTCACAACGCAAACCTTCGGCACACCGGCAACCAAAGCCGGAATGCCCAGCATGAGCAGTACGGAAGGAAAGCTGCCTTTGCCACGGGGCACATAGAGGCAAACATCGGTGATGGGCGTGGTTTTTTCGCCAACCATCAGCCCCTCATCCACATTTGTGAACCACAATTCCTCAGGCATTTGCTTTTCGTGGAAGTTTTTAATGTTTTTTGCAGCATAGGCAATGGCATCACGGGTTTTTTTATCCAGCCGATTATAGCCTGCCTCAATTTCTTCAGCACGAACCTTAATGGCATCTTTCGCAAGAGTCACACCATCAAATTTTTCTGTATATTTTAAAACGGCGGCATCGCCTCCGGCTTTAATATCTGCCGCCACCTCTTTAGCCAGCTCCATCTGGCGGCTGATATCCTGTTCCGCACGTTTTAAGACAAATTCCTTTTCCTCGGGGGTCATATCCTTTAAAACACGTACCTTCATAAAAACAGTTGTCCTTTCCAAACAGTATGATACAAAACAGTTTATCCTAACTTATAATATAACATAAAGGTCGCATAATTGCAAGTCAACGGACATAAAAATTAAATAAAAAACTGATTTTGTAAAAATATCATTTGAAAATTCGTGAAAACTGTTTATTTTTAACAGATTTTATGTAAACCTCATTGGAATTGTAAAAAAAAAGTTATTCACACAATTAACAGGGTTATCAACAAAAAAATGTGTAGAAAATATGAATTTTAGGTGAGTTATCAACATTATCAACAGGTTATCAACGGTTTATATCAACAAAACAAATGTTTGTAATTTTACGAGAAAAGCCCCTTAACACTGGAAAACGTGATTGGTTTACATAAAATATTGTTATAAGAAAGTGAGGGTTTTTCTTTGGGCAAAAAAGCAAAAAGTTTGTTAAAAATCGGAGCGGTTTATCTGGGCACTGTGCTGGGTGCCGGTTTTGCTTCTGGGCAGGAGCTGGTGCTGTTTTTTGTCAGATTCGGCCGGCGTGGATTATTGGGCTGTCTGCTAGCGGGCATGCTGTTTTGCCTGCTGGGAGCCTTAATTTTATCCAAGGCAAACGGTCTTTCTCAAAAAACACATAGAAATTATTTGCAGACTGTGTTTGGTAAAAGGATGTCAGATGCTCTGGCCTTTGTAACGGAGGTTTTTTTATGCATAGGATTTTGCATCATGCTGTCAGGGGCAGGTGCTTTCTTTTGTCAACGTTTTTCCTGGTCGCCTGCCTGGGGCATTCTGTTCACAGATGTAATTTGTCTGTTTGTCTTTCTCTATGATTTAAAGGGACTTTCAATCATCAATCTCTTGCTGACACCTTTCATGCTAATCGGTACGGTGTATGTAGCACTGTATTCGGTTATAACAGATGCACAGGCGGCATGGTTGCCTCAAATCAGCAGTCAGGGGCGTTTTTTGCCTTATGCATTGTTTTATGTGGGGTATAATCTTTTAACTGCTACAGCTGTTCTGGTGCCCACCAGCGCCTTGGCAAAAGATAGAAAAACAGCAGCAGCCGGCGGTGTGTTGGGTGGTGCGCTATTAACTCTCATGGCTTTTTTGTGCTGCCTGGCACTGTATTTTGAAGAGAGTGTTTGGAGCAGTTCTCTGCCAATGCTTTTGTTATCTGAACGTGCAGGAGAGCTGGCTTATTTTTTATATTCAGCAGTTTTATATATGGCCATGCTGACCACAGCGGTGTCTACCGGTTTTTCGGTGGTGCAGAGCCTTTCGGCTGTGGGTGTCGGGCAACGGCCGGCAGCATTTACTGTCTGTTTGGCTGCGGTGCCCCTTTCCTTTGTGGAATTTTCTGTCTTGGTTCAGTATTGTTATGTGTTTTTCGGGATTCTGGGTGTTTTGCTTGTCGCCGGTATTCTGTGGGATTGGTATAAAAGAACGTAAAAGTGAGAGAAAAATGAAGAAAATATAAAAGAACAGAACATAAATTAAAAAAACAGGGAAAAGAATGCTTGAAAAAAATAAAAAGAAGGAGTATTATATTAAAAGTATAATACATTCGGGGTGTAGCGCAGCTTGGTAGCGCGCCTGCTTTGGGAGCAGGATGTCGCAGGTTCAAATCCTGTCACCCCGACCAAAACTCCATGGTGCCCAAAGGGTGCCGTGGAGTTTTTTTGTTGTGGTGTCTGTATTAGTTTATTCAAATCTGCTCCCAAAGCAGGCGCCTGTTTTGGGCAACAACTCCGACCGCTGCCTGCGGCAGGGGGAGGGAGGAGTTGTTGGCGTAGCGGTCGAAATTCAGCGAAGCGGTGAGCGAGCAATGAATTTCGGGAACCGCAAGAGGCGGCGAAGCCGAGGATGTCGCTTGATATGTTTTTGTTGAAAAACAGGCAATGAATACATGTGGTTCATGGTCAGAAAAATTTATGGGAGAAAAGCTACTATACGGATTTTTGTTCGTATAGTAGCTTTTTTGCGTTTTTCTTAATCAAAATTTACACAGAAGTGTGAATTTTTACAAGTTGCATTTTGGGAAAAAATTTTATGGTACGATACTGCCGCCAGAAAACAATAAAAGAAAGGAGAAACAATGAGCAAAGTTTTATTCGAAAACAAAGTGCAAGTTTTAGAGCGGTTGGTGTTGCAAGACATTATTGCAAGTTACGGTATGAAAAAAGTTCAGAAACATCCTATGATGAATTGATGGCAAAGCTACTGGACAGGATGACGGGATTTTATAAGGAACTAGAACGTAATACAGTATCTTTGCAAAAACTAAAACCATACGGCGACCGGGCTAAGATTTACACAGAACAATTGCGGAAAGATTTAGATGAAGCAGCTATGGTCATCGTGCGGCAAATTATCAAACAACTTCCAAGGGAAAAGTTATGGGGTTGCACGCAGTGGGAGGTGATTCAGGCGGTGCGACCAGTACTTAGAAAACGAATGGAGGTGCTTTCAAACCTGCTTTCTGCCTCGACTTTACAAATGAAAAATTATATGCTATTATGGGACTATCAGGATGCAGGATTTACCCATTATCGATTGCTCACAGAGGGAGAAAACTGTGATGATTGTAACAGTTTGGAGGGTCAGGTTTTTCCCATTAGTGAGGCACGAGTAGGAGAAAAATTTCCGCCAATGCATCCTAACTGCAATTGCCGGGTTGGCGTTTTGGATCATGCAGGGCGGATAGCCTATATAATCAGCGATGGTCAGTCAGAAAAGAACGAAGAAGAAACAAACTGGTATGATGCCTTTTTGCGCATGCCGCAGGATGTTAAAGAGCTGTTTTTAGCCTTTGTACGTGCGCAAAATGAACGTTTTTATCGGGGTGATATCGCCGGTTTTTTGGATTGGCTGACTCTGGGGTTGGTCAGTGGAACCTGGCAAGGGCACAAGGATAGAAGTCAAGAACTGCTACAAGACCCAACACTTTACAATATTGCAAACTACTTAACATTTGGTTTTGCAGACACAGTGAAAGGTGCAATTAAACCCGAAGAACCCCTTTCTCTTCAGCACTGGCTGGATGTACTGGGCGTTGTCTCTACTGCTTTTGGGGCATACCAGATGGTGAAAAGTAGCGGTAGCTCATATAAAACAGGGGCAAAAGTTACTCGATTTACAGATGATATTGAAGAAGGTCTGGAGCAAACACAAAAAATTAATAGTTCCGACATAGCTCAAAAAGGAACATCCAAAATCCCATGGGATAGTTGGCAAAATTATGAGAAAGTGACACAAAATGGCCAGGTATATGCTAAGGTCGGAAATAGGCTATATTCAGAACATGCTGTTAATAGAATGCAACCTAGTGGAAATCGCTTTGGACCGAATATTACTCAAGGTTATGGAACAGATTATGGCAGAAGCATCGCTCCACAGTATGTGGAAGATATTATTAACAGTACAAAGGGTATTTTCCAGCCTGAAACAGGAAACTATGTTCATCATTTTGGAACGGTTAAAGTAGTTGTTAATCAACAAGGAGCTGTCGTTACAATTATAACTTATCAATAACCATTTAGATAATTAAGGAGAAGGATATGAATTCTATAAACGAATTAATAGTTTTATGTGAAAAATTTAAGGAAAATGCTTTTGAGATTGAAGAATTTCAAAGCAAACTAGGAGAGATTCTTCTGCCGGATATGTGCAAATATACATTGGAAAAAGCACAACATAATGGACACAATAATTTAGAAGAAATAATTTATTGTTATAGTAAGGAAACCGGAAAAATATATGCTGATAAAGTGGCAGAAGAGTTGATTCAAGCGGCGAAAGCAGAACAGAAACGATTGGAAAATTATAAACCATATCAGGAATAGTTTAGCAAATGCGTAAGGTTTAATTTATGAAAACGATTTTCTTTGTTTACACCATCTCAAATTTTGATATATCAAAACAAACGGCGCGGATTTATTCCGTGCTGTTTATGCGTTATCCAGCGATTCTATTTTTTTCTTTTCTGCAGCAATCTCAGCTTTTATTTTTCTAATCAGTTCTGCCAGTTTTTCTTCGCATTCTGCTTCTGTTTTGGCGTAGATATTTTTGGAGATGCGTTTTCCGTCAGCTCCTTTGGGAGAATATCTGCCCTCGTAGAGGTGGTCGTTTATCTTTGTGATGCAACCGGTGCCGGGCTTTCTGTATTTGCCCTTTGTTGGCTCAAATTTGGCTTGTGTCGGTTTTTCTTGCTCCGTTGGTGTTATTTCCTTGATAGAGCCTTTATTCTTGCTGAATCGAGCGTTTATTTTCGCGGCAGCCTGTTGCTTCATTTCCTCGGTGGTGTGAAGGTAAATGTCCATGGTTGTTTTGTTGGATATATGCCCGATGATGGCGGACAGGGTTTTAATGTCCATACCATTTGCCACAGCATTCGTAGCGAAGGTATGCCGTAGGGCGTGGAAGGATACGGCTTTGCACCCCGCACGCTTTAGAATCTTTTGCATCATCTTATACACTGCAGAGGGGTCTCTTGGCATATCGTTATTTTTCGGCGAGGGGAACATCCACTTTGAATCTACGGTTTCTTTGTAAAATTATTTAGTATAAATGCAAGAGAGCTTCCCTCTTTGTGCCACAATGTCAGGTAGGCGGTTGGATATAGAACAGGAGAGTATCTGTCAAACTCCCTCTTTTTAGTTGATATGACTAACCATGGAAATCCAAAGCGGCACCCGGAATATTCGCACGAACATTTTTGGGATTGGTCTAAGGAAATATGCGATGCAGCAATTCCCGGGCTATAGATTTTTTAATTGTTATGACACATGATTTCCACTCGCCGCAATCCTCACAGAAGTCAGGGGCCGTCACAACATCTTGCTCTCGAAGCTTTTTATCTTCCATATATTTATTTAAGCAATCAAGACAATATTCTGCCATTGCTACCACCTCTTTTTATACTATATTATACTACTTTAGGCGATTAGTCAATATAAAGTTTTATTTTGTAGTATAATATTTTTAGAGGTGGTTGTATGCGTCCGCTGAAACAAAAAATCAGTATCACAATTGATGAAGACATTTTAGAAAAATTAAAAAAATTAGCCGAAGAAAACGATCGGTCTCTTTCCCAGTATATCAATCTAATACTAAAAAATTATTTAAAAACGTTAATCAATGAACATTCTCATGGTTAACTTGTTACAGTAAATGATATCATATTGTTCGTGCAATGAGAAAATCCTGTTGACTTTTGTCAATGGGATTTTTGCTTTTATTCATTCAGCAATCTGATGCACACTTATTTTAGTGTTTTAAATAATGTGAAAAGGATTGACGGATTTACCTAATAAATGGTATAATAATTCAGAAACAAATGAAATGGGGTTTTTATGCATGAAAATCATTGATATATTAACACAGAATAAGTTATTTATTTCTTTTGAAGTGTTTCCGCCTAAAACGGAAACAAGCTTTGAAAGCGTGAGACATGCCACGGAGGAAATTGCCAAATTAAAACCCTCTTTTATGAGTGTTACATACGGTGCGGGTGGCGGTACAAGTCAATATACGCTGGAAATTGCCAAAAACATTAAGAAGCTTTATGGTGTGCCCACCCTTGCGCATTTGACCTGCGTTTCTTCCACAAAAGAAACGGTGCATCAAAAAATTCAGGAAATCAAGGCAGCAGGCATCCAAAATGTGATGGCTTTGCGGGGGGATATCCCTTCAGAGCTTTTAGGTGCCGACCGGAGCCTGTGGGATTATCAGCATGCTGTCAGCCTGGTTCGTGAGCTGAAGGAGGTCGACGCTGATTTCTGCATCGGGGGTGCTTGCTATCCTGAAATACACACAGAAAGCACCAATCAAAAAGAAGATATTATGTATCTGAAGGAAAAGGTTGATGCCGGCTGCGATTTTCTCACGACGCAGATGTTTTTTGACAATAACCTTCTATATAATTTTCTTTACAAAATTCGTGAAGCAGGCATTACGGTTCCTGTTATTCCCGGTATCATGCCGATTACTAACGCCAATCAGGTGGAACGTGCGGTTAAGCTTTCCGGTTCGTTTATGCCTCAGCGGTTCAAGAGTCTGGTAGACAAATTCGGCACAGACCCTGCCGCTATGAAACAGGCGGGCATTGCCTATGCAACAGATCAAATTATTGATTTATATGCCAACGGCATTACAAATGTTCATGTATATTCCATGAATAAACCGGATGTGGCAGAGAAGATTCAAAGTAATCTTTCAGATATTTTAGGAAAATGAGTATCATTGTAACAAAAACTTACACCTCACCGCCTTTTTGCGAAAAGGAGATTCTGCGCTATGCGGGCTGCGGTGCCCCGGACACAGACATGCAGCAGCTGCTAGGGCTTTGCATGGAGGAGGCGCAAAATCAGCTTACATATAAGGTTTGCTATCGGGAATTGCCTGTAACCATCACCGAAGCAATGTGTGATTTCGGCATTTTTTGTGCACGCTCGGAAAAGCTTGCTCACCATCTTGCCGGCTGTGGTGCGGTGCTGCTCTTCGGGGCCACGGTGGGGATTGAACTTGACAGGCTCATTGCAAAATACGGCAGAATTTCACCGGCAAAAGCCTTGATGTTGCAGGCGATTGGAGCAGAGCGCATTGAAGCGCTGTGCGATGTGTTTTGTCATGACTATGCTGGGGAACAAGGTGTGGAATTACGTGCTCGTTTCAGTCCCGGATACGGAGATTTGCCCCTTGAGGTGCAGAAAGACGTTTTCCGTGTTTTGGATTGTTCAAGAAAAATTGGTCTGAGCCTGGGCGGCAGTCTGTTGATGTCGCCATCTAAATCGGTAACGGCGTTTGTGGGCGTTGTCAATCAAAAATGAGTCAATGAAATCGGTGCAGTTATTGTGATAACACGGCTTGCATCTTTGGGAGCGTATTATGAATTTTAAAGAATACTTACAAAACAATATTGTGTATCTGGATGGAGGTATGGGCACGCTGCTTCAGGCATGGGGCCTGCAGCCGGGTGAACATCCTGAGCGTTGGAATCTTTCCCATTCTCAAGCTATCAGGGACATTCATTGCCAATATTTTAATGCTGGCAGCAACGTGGTTTGCACGAACACCTTTGGTGCAAACACCCTGCATTTTCAGGAAGATGAGCTTGAGGCAATCATCAAAGCTGCTTTTTGCAATGCCAAGGCGGCAAGGGATGAAAGCAGCGGCAAGCAGAAAAAATTCATTGCACTTGACATTGGTCCTTCCGGCAGGCTTTTAAAGCCGTTGGGTGACCTTGATTTTGAAGATGCTGTTTCCATTTTTGCCAAAACGGTGCAACTGGGCGTTCAAAATGGTGCTGACCTGATTGTGATTGAAACCATGAATGATTGCTATGAAACAAAAGCGGCACTTTTAGCCGCCCAGGAAAACAGTGACCTGCCTGTGATTGTTACCAATGCTTATGGCGAGGACGGCAAGCTGATGACGGGTGCTTCCCCTGCTGCCATGGTTGCTATGCTGGAGGGCATGGGTGTGGATGCCTTGGGCGCCAACTGCTCTTTAGGGCCGAAACAGCTTCGCAGTGTTGCTGAAGAATTGGTGCAATATGCATCTGTGCCGGTTGTGCTGAAACCAAATGCAGGTCTGCCAAAATCAATTGATGGCAAAACAATTTTTGACGTCACGGCTGAGGAATTTGCAGATGATGTAACCGACCTGATTCAAAAAGGCATTCGTGTTGCCGGCGGTTGCTGCGGCACAACACCTGCTTATATCAGCGCCTTGGTTTCTAAAAGCAGAGGACTTGAACCTGTGCCTGTTACAGACAAAAATTTAACATGGGTGTCTTCTTATACCCATGCCGTAACGTTTGGAGAGGCACCGGTTTTAATTGGCGAACGCATTAACCCCACCGGCAAAAAGCGTTTTAAGCAAGCGTTGCTTGAAAATGATATAGATTATATTCTGGCAGAGGGCGTCAATCAGCAGGAAAAAGGCGTGCACATTCTGGATGTTAATGTGGGACTACCGGATATTGATGAGGTAGACATGCTGACACGCACAGTCTGCGAATTGCAGGGCATTATCAATCTGCCACTGCAGATTGACACATCCGATGCGAAGGCGATGGAGCAGGCACTGCGCCGTTATAACGGCAAAGCCATGATCAATTCAGTTAACGGCAAGGCAGAAAGTATGGATGCCGTGTTTCCGTTGGTCAAAAAGTATGGCGGTTTGGTGGTTGCACTGACTTTAGATGAAAAAGGCATTCCCGCTACTGTTGAGGGAAGGCTTACAATTGCCCGTAACATTCTGAAAACCGCAGCAGAGTATGGCATCAGCCAAAAGGATATTATCTTTGACACCCTGGCGATGACCATTAGCGCAGACACCTCTGCTGCCAAGGTTACCCTTGAGGCTTTGCATCGTATCAGTACCGAGTTGGGCTGTCATACCTCATTGGGTGTTTCCAACGTTTCTTTCGGTCTTCCAAACAGAGATGCGGTTAACGGCACGTTTTTTGCGCTGGCTCTTGCAAACGGCCTTTCTGCGGCCATTATGAATCCATATTCTGTAGACATGATGAAGGTTTATTATACCTATCTGGCTCTTTCCGGTCTTGATGAAAACTGTGCAGCCTATATTGGTGCGGCAGAGAGCTTGACAGTGGTTAATGCCACAGCTGCAGCACCGGCCTTGGGGACACCGGAGGATTTTAAATCGGAGCTTCAACGCAGCGTTGTTAAGGGATTTAAAGATAAAGCCGGTGAACTGACGAAAGAGCTTTTAAAAACTGTTTCGCCCCTGGATATTGTAAATGGCGAGATTATTCCTGCATTAGACAGAGTGGGCATTGGCTTTGAAAACAAAACAATGTATTTGCCTCAGCTGTTAATGAGTGCAGAAGCAGCTAAAAATGCCTTTGAAAGCATTAAGGAACACGTGGCGTTCTCCGGCGGGCAAGCGGAAGCTAAAGGGACGTTTGTTCTTGCCACGGTGCAGGGGGATATCCATGACATAGGTAAAAATATTGTAAAGCTTTTGTTGGAAAATTACGGCTTTTGTGTTATTGACCTGGGAAAAGATGTGCCTCCAGAGACAATTGTTAATCAGGTAGTGGACCAGCGTGCGCCGTTAGTGGGTCTTTCTGCGCTCATGACCACAACGGTTCCCTCTATGGAAGAAACAATTAAACAACTTCGCGTAAAGGCACCTTGGTGCAAAATTGTTGTGGGTGGTGCTGTCCTTACCCAGGATTATGCTGATAAGATTGGTGCAGATTGGTATGCGAAAGATGCCATGGAGGCCGTGCGGTATGCTGAAGAAATGATGAGAGAAGCCACCGGGGAATAGGCTGTTGTGCTGTGCACCATGTAGATCATGACATGATTTTATTAAAGAACACCCCTTTCTTAGATAGAAAATCTGCATGGATGACAAGTCCCGCTGCCGTTTTATTCATGATGGGAAAACGTGATGTTACACTTGCAAGAGGAGTGCTGCAAAACGGTTTTGTTACCATATTTCCTCTTGTTTTTTATCGTGCCGGAGAGAAGTAAAATTTCTTAGAATTTAACATAAAAATCGTAGGATATGACATAGACAGTTTTTTGGGGGTCTGGTACAATGTATGGGTGTAAAATAGATTAAAAAAGAATCTCGCTGAATAAATGATACACAGGAGCGGGTGTAACAATCTATTAAGGAGGACGATATCATGGCAAATGGCAAAAAGGAAGTTTTAAAGCCGTGGCGACCGATTGAAGTAACTGAAGTCGGCGAAAAAGACACGGTCAAGGTTTGGGGCAGAGAATATACCATTGAAAAGTCGGCCCTGCCTACATCGATTATTTCACAGGGTAAAGAGATTTTGTCAGCGCCCATTCGTATTGTAATGAAGGAAAACGGACAAGAGTCAGAGTGGGAGTGTCAAACAAACTATTTGATGAATTCAGATCAGGCAGAGGCAGTTATCTGTGGTATTCAGCAGAGTGATGCCTTTGTTATTAACACAGCCATCAAGATAGAGTATGACGGTCTTGTTGATATTACGCTGAAGGTGGTTCCCAGAGGCCGGACAGCTGCGCAACTTATGGGCCGTGTTGCTCCTACTGATGTTAAATATGACATGGAAAAGCTGTGGGTTGAAATCCCCTTAAAACGTGAAGTGGCACAGTTGTATCAAACGTCTTTGACGAGTAGCATTAACTTTGCCGATGAATCTGTTCCTGAGGATGCTGTTGTTAGAAGCAGCGGCAAGCTTGCAACGTCTATGAATATGTCGTTTGCTCCTCTTATTTCCTTGAATGAGGGCGGCGCTATCGGCTTGTCTTATTTCTGTGAAAGTGCAGAAAATTGGCAGCCCGAAAGAGAAGATAAGGCCGTTGAGCTTGTTGTCACCAAAGACGAGGTTATTTTGCGTTTGCACTTGTTAGATAGCCATCCCCATAGCTGGAAACAACGTGGCGATGCACCCCTTCGCACCTCCTATTTTCCGTTGACTTATCAGTTCGGCATTGTGGCAACGCCTCTTAAGCCTTATCCTGCGAATCCTTATAAGAGAAAAATTCTGCACATGAGCGGACCAAGCCGGCTGAGAGGTACTTTGAATTATGATCAGTATCTGGCAACACCTTCTCCGGAATTCGGCGGTCTGAATGCCTATGATAAAATGAAGGAAATGGGCGTTACTACCTTGATTCTGCATGAGGCATGGAATACCACTCAGAATTTCTGGGAAATTCCGGTTCACAGGCAGACAATGATTAAAAATATTATTAAAGAATGCCATGCAAGAAACATCGAGTTTATTCCGTACTTTGGTTATGAAATTTCAACCCTGGGTGCATACTGGAACAAAGAAAAGATCAATGATATCATCCGTGTGGTTAAAGATGACGAAGGTTGGTTCGGCTGGTACAGAGAGCCCTTCCAACGGGATTATATCGTTTGCTATCGTTCCTCCTGGAGAGACACAATGCTTGAGGGCATTCAGAAGCTTGTAGATGAGTATGATATCGATGGTGTTTATATGGACCTGGGTATGTCTGCTTGTCAGAACGAACAGCATGGTTGCGGTTACCATGACCATAATGGAAAGCTTCAACCCACCTATCCCATTCATGCACTTCGTGAGCTGTTCCGTGGACTTTACTCAATCTTTGATCCTCGTGGCGGCATGATAAATTCACATCAGGGTGCAAAATATGTTATTCCCACCCGTTCATTCATCCATGCAAACTACACAGGCGAGGAAATTGCTTGGTTTATTAAGGATGAGGGCGCAGAGAAGATTCCGCTGGAATATTATAACTTCACGCTTTCCGGCCAGGCCGCCGGCACATCGGTTGATTTTCTTTGCGAGGAATATCCGCCGGAATGGACCTTTAAAGATTCATATGCCATCACCCTGCTCAGTGGTGCACTGCCCAGACCCCGTAACTTTGAACACCTGGAAATTTCCGGTCCCATTTGGAAGATTCTGGACAGCTTCCCCATAGAGCATGCAACCTGGCATCCCTATACGAAGAATGATGCTTTGATTGAAAGCTCCGATGAGAGGGTTAAGGTCAGCTTCTATATGACAACTGATATCCGCGGTAAAAAATCTCTGCTGGCCTTTGTAACCAATCCCACACGAAATGAATGTGGTGAGGTTAGCGTTCGTTTCTCCGATGCATTTGTGAAGAATCCGGTGGCTTATGACGCACTGAATAAATGTGATCTAGATATGAAGGATAACACTGTAACACTTCCGTTTGGAAATTTTGCAACACATATTTTGCTGATTAACGAACAGTAATCAAATTTGACACCGCATGACCACATTGAGGTTGTGCGGTGCCATTTTTTTCCTAAAAAAAATTATTGAATTCTTTCGGCATTTGCAGTATAATTAAAGTGTTAGTGCAAAAATTTTCTATTCCGGCAGTGCCAAGGGGGGAATACTATTATGTACAAGGCTTTGATTATTGATGACGAAAATGAAGCCATTGAAAGTGTTTATAATGCCTTTAATTGGCACAATCTGAATGTTACAGACGTTGTTAAAATCAACGAAACTCAGGATTTAACCAAGCGAATCCTGGCAGAAAAACCCCACATTGTTTTTATTGATATTGAGATGGGCGACGTTTTTGGTTTACATATTATCGAGGAATGCAGCAAACTGCTTCCCCTCACGCTTTTTGTCATCATCAGCGGCCATGACAGCTTTGAATATGCCAGACTCTCGATTCAGCTAGACGTGGTTTATTATTTGCTTAAGCCTTTTACTGAATATGAGGTTGATATTGCAACAGAAAAGCTAATGAATCATTTAAACATCCGGTTTGGAAGCAGCACGGGTGTTTTGCTTGACGACATTAACAGCTTTTTATCCAATAAGACGCAATTTCAGAATTTCTTGCTGGAAGATGGTATCTCCTTCCCGAACAGCTATCGGTTCATCGTCATGTGTATGGAAAAGGTGAACGTGGAATCCTTGAAGCTGTGCCTTCAGGAACGGTTAATTAAGCGATATAAAATCGGTCAGAAGAAATATTTATTTGTTGTTGAAGAGCCTTTGAACGAAAGCAATATGATTCTTCTTGGAAATATGATTCTTTTCAATAAAATTACGATGGGCATCAGCGAACCGTTTCAAAATCCGGAGGATATGTTTGGTTGTTTTAAGCAGGCAAACATGCTGGCCTATGGTGGCTTTATTGACGATACCCGAAAAATTTTTGAGATAGAAGAGGCAGGGGTAGAAGACTTTAATGCCTGTGTAGATGCTGTGCAGTCTTACTTTGATGCCGGCGAATTTAACATGCTGCAGAAAGTGCTGAATAAATTTCCTGAAAAAGCCAGAAAAAAGCGGTTTAACATGGAAGAAATGGTCTTTTTCTACAATTCCTTTGTGGTTCAGCTTAATGCGGTATTAAGAAAAAACAAAAAGAAAGATTATTTATATAATTTGTCATTTGAGGAACTAATCAATGAATATTCTAATATAGAAAACATGTGCGAATCCTTGTTGCAGGCGCTAGAAATCGTCACTGGGGGCGACCAGAGCTCTTTAAATGAAATGGACAAGGCAACCTCAAACAACACCGTGGAGCAGGTTAAGAACCATCTAAAGCAGAATTATTCACAAAAAATTAGAATCAAAGACCTGAGTAACATGTTCTTCATCAGTGAGGCATATCTCAGCGAAATATTTAAAAATCTGACTCACAAAACCATTGTTGAATATTTAACCGATATCAGGCTTGAAGTGGCCAAGGAGCTGCTGTCAGACAGCCAGATGAATATTTCCAATATTGCTGAATCTGTGGGTTACGGCGATTATTGTTATTTCAATAAAATCTTTAAAAAGTACATGGGTGTCACGCCATACCAATACAGAAAAAATCGTAAAGGGAATGTTGAACGTGAAGATTAAAACCTGGTTTCTTTTGATTATTGCGGTAACAGTAAGCTCAATTCTGTTGGTTCAAACATGCTTTTATTTTATTTTTCTAAACTGGAATCAACGTACAACAGAAATGCTGGTTGAGGCAACTGCCAATCAATCTGCTTCCCAGATTGTTAAAGTGTATGATAGCATTGAGGACGTTGCTTTTCAAATTTCAACAAACCTCCTTTTGCAGGAGTATCTTTATCAAAAGAATGACCGTCAGAGGGTGAGCAATGTAGAGTTGGTTGTCAATGCCATGTCCTCTGTGATTTTTGCCAACAAAAACATTAAGTATGTTGCAATCGTGGATCAACAGAATGTTTTGTTGAATGCTTATCAAGACACGGAGCTTTCCACAGAATTAGCTATTTTGGAAAATGTTGTGGATGATATACCCACAACGCCTTGGAACAACTCATTTGTTAATACATATCAATATGAAAACCAATACTGTTTTGCATATGTGAATCGCATTTTCTCTACAGAGGTGGGCGTTGGTGCAGACAAGCTTTATTCCATTGTGCTTCTTTTTGAGATTGAAGGTTTTGAGAGTTATGTAGCACCCATGCTGAATCAAAACAAATTTAGCCTGACCGTTTTGGACTATGAAAACAAAATTCTTGCCTCCGACAAGCCGGAGGAGTTTGGCCAAGTCTTTGAAACGAAATTATGTGCGAAGGACTTTTGGTTGCAAACGGTTAAACTGGAAAAACCGGAATGGCAGTTGGTTTTCTCCATTCCAAAGGTCAATTTTCTGGGGAACGATAAACAATTTGTATTCTTCATGCTGCTGGTAGTCGTTTTAAATATCTTGGTGCTACTGTTCATGATTTTCATTTTGATTAAAAACATTTCCGAGTCAATTTCTGACATTGATAAAGAAATTGGCATCATCTGCAGCGGCAAGTGGAACCATAGGATTCACTATAAGCACAAAAACGAAATCGGCAGCATTGTGCAGAATTTTAACACGCTGTTAGATGAATATGATGAGATGAACCAACAAAACAGACAGATGGCTGAAGAAATCCATCAGTCGAAGTTCCTGCAGCTTCAGGCGCAAATTGACCACTTGCAGGAAAAAATATCACCCCATTTTTTGTATAATTCCATGGAACACATCAAAGGTGTTGCCCTTGAACATAATGTACCGGAAATTGCTGATATTACCTGTGTATTATCCCAAATTTTTCGATACAACCTAAACGATTCCAAGAGTGCAACAGTTGAAGATGAGCTTTCCTATGCCCTTGCTTATTTCAACGTGATCAATGCACGAAAAAAATATCCCATTCGCATTAAAATCGGGTTATCTCCCAAAATCATGGAAAAACAGATTATTAAAATGATTTTTCAGCCCATTCTGGAGAACATTCTCAAACATGCAGCGCTGGGAAAAGACGGCCTGGTTGAATTTTCCGGAGCTGTAAAGGAAAATGACTTTACAGAAATAATGATCCGTGACAATGGCCGGGGCATTGGGGAGGACAAGCTAAAAGCTCTGCAGACATTACTTTGTGATTCAATAACAGGCTTGCTGGATAATGAGCGGGAGCAGCATTTAGGTCTTTTAAACATTCATACAAGACTCAGGCTTTATTACGGCCCTGGATGCGGCATTTCGGTTTGCAACAGGCATAACGGCGGAACAGAGGTCGTGATCACCATTAAACATTAAATGTACAAATCCTAGGATATGACAACTTCGTCTTAGGATTTTTCATATACATTTTTTTTAGATTTTTATATAATTAAGTTAAAAAAAGCAAAGGAGTAATTTCATTTGAAAGCAGCTATTACAGAAAAAGAACCAAAAGCTAAAAAACGAAATTATAAACAAGAGCTTTGGAGGTCTAGGTATCTGTACCTTCTCATTTTTCCGGGGTTTGCGCTCATGCTCCTGTTTCATTATGTGCCATTATACGGATTGGTTTTGGCATTTAAAGATTTCAATGCAGGACTTGGCATTTTCGGAAGCCCTTGGAACGGTATAGACAACTTCAAGAATCTCTTGTCAGACTCTTACTTCTGGTATGTATTTTTTAATACCATTAGAATCAGTCTGGGTCGTTTGATTTTCCAGTTCCCCGTGCCAATCATTTTGGCAATCCTCTTTAATGAGCTCAGAGGAACCAAGTTGAAAAAAACCCTGCAAACGGTTTACACCTTCCCTCACTTTTTGTCATGGGTTATTCTTTCAGGTATTGTTATCAACATCTTAGACTACAATGGTCCCATCAATGCCCTGTTAGACATGTTTGGCATGGAACGTATCTTGTTCCTTGGTGAGAAGAACCTGTTTATTCCGATTCTGTACATCGGCAGCATCTGGAAAGAATCCGGTTGGAGCAGCATTATTTACTTGTCTTCCATTGCAGGCATTAACGCAGAGCTTTATGAAGCTGCAGACTTAGATGGTGCTAGTCGTTTCCAGAAAGCTCGTTACATCACATTGCCGAGCATTGCTCCCACCATTTGTGTTATGCTGATTATGTTTATCGGTAACATCCTGGGTGCCGGCTTTGACCAGATCTTCAACCTGGCAAATCCTGTGGTGCAAAAAACAGCTGATATTTTGGATACATATATTTACCGAATCACCTTCCTTACAAGCGGCGACTTCTCTTTGAGCACAACCGTAACGCTGTTCGTCTCAGTCTTTAACTTCTTGGCGTTAACTGGTGCTAACAAGTTAACCCGGAAGGTGCAGGGTACCGGTATTTTGGAAGGAGGCAAATAAACATGAAGAGAAAATTAACCACAGCCGATTTTGTCATTGCAATTGCGTTGATTCTTTGGGGTCTCGCTATCTTCTATCCTTTTTATAATACGGTGCTCGTTTCCTTCATGACAGAGGCAGAGTATCTCCAAAGGCCTTTCGCCTTATATGTAAAGGATGTTACCTTTGATGCTTACAAAGAAGTTTTTTCAAATAATAAAGTTCCCAATGGTTTCGCCGTATCCTTGCGTATCGTGTTCACGGTAGTTCCCCTTCATTTAATTATTGTTACTGCCGGCGCCTATGCACTGAGTCGAAAACGTTTCATGTTTAGAAACGCCATCAACAACATGTGCGTATTCAGCATGTATTTCAGTGGCGGAGTGATTCCCTTGTATTTGTTGATTCAAAGCATGGGACTGATTGACAGCTTGTGGTCAATCATGTTACCTCCTCTTTGGGGAACATATAATATGATTCTGGTGAAAAACTATTTCCACAGTCTCACAGATTCTTTGGAAGAATCCGCAAAGATTGACGGTGCCAACGACCTGTTGATTTGCTTCAGGATTTATGCACCGCTGGCCAAACCGATTCTGGCAACCATTACCTTGTTTGCCGTGGTTGGTCAATGGAATTCATGGTATAATGCGCTCCTGTTTTTAAACTCCACGGCTAAATGGCCCCTGCAGCTTGTATTGCGTGAGGTTATCGGCCAGGCGGCTGAGCGTTTAACAACCGGTGACATTGCGGCAGAGGACATTGGCTTGCAAAGCTTCTCCTCCAGCATAAAAATGGCAACCGTTGTTGTTACAATGGTACCGATTATGATGGTATATCCCTTTGTTCAGAGGTATTACATTAAGGGTCTCATGGTTGGCGCAGTTAAAAGCTAATTAAAAAATAATTATATATTTAAAGGAGGACATTATGAAAAGAAGAACATCTATCACAGCGTTTTTATTGGTGGCAGTTTTGCTGATTGGCTCTTTGGCTGGTTGTGCAAAGCAGAACACAACAACTGTTAGTGAGGACGGCGGCAAGTACCTCTACAAAGTCAGCATGGTTAATGCTAAAGAGGGCATGCAGGAAGACGAACTGTATCGTCACGTTACTGAGAAATTCAACATTGACTTTGAAGTTCTGGGCGTTTCTTATGACAACTGGACAGAAAAGAACCGTATCTGGCTTTCTTCCGGCGACATGCCCGACGCAGTTAAATGGGAATTCATTTACAGCGACTATTTAGATTTCGTTAACCAGAAAGTAGTAAGAGCACTGCCGGATGGTTATGAAACCAAATATCCTAATTTTGCAAAGCAAGTTGCTGCTTCCGGCATCTCTGAGATGCTGAAAGAAAAGGCTGATGGTAAGCTCTATGCAACCATTCCCAGCTATGGTTTTGGCAGCCAAGCTTATCAGGCAGGTTTTGACATGAACGTTGATATGTACTGCTTGGTTTACAGAAAAGACTGGGCCGAGAAGCTGGGTATTGAAACAGCTCCTATGATGGAATATGAAGATGTCATCGACATGGCAAGAAAATTCAAAGAGGCTGACTTAGGTAATGTTGGTGCAAATAATACTGTAGGTATTGCTACAACACACGAAGAAGCTCCCAACCTCTTTGTAACAGCATTCAACAGCTATTACAACAGATTCCATAAGGTAGACGGAGAATATGTTTACGGCATGACCGAGGCATCCACTCTGGAAGGCCTTAAGTCCTATGCAGCAGTTTATGAAGAAGGTCTGTTGCATCCTAACTTCTTTGCTCATGAAGATGATAACGTAACCAGCCTGTTCCTGACACAGAAATCAGGCGTATTCTTCAAGAACTGCAGTGGTAACCTTGCGTTCACCAGACTGAAGAACAACTTCAAGGCAGCAAATCCGGACATTAACCCCGAAGAAGCTCTGGCACTTTGCTGGTTCACTTCACCTGACGGCAAGGTTCGTGGCCGTGAAGGTAAGAATTATTGGGAATGTACTTACTATAGCCCCAAGATGAGTGAAGAAAAATTTGACACCTTCTTAACTGCTTTAGATTATCTGGCAAGCCACGAGGCTGCAATGCTCAGAGCTTATGGTTTTGAAGGCGTTGACTACACAATCGAAGGCGACAAGATTACACGTTTGATCGAGGCAAGAGAAGATGGTTCTTATGACCTCAAGGCTAAATACCCCAGCATCAGTCTGTTTGGTACTTTAATTGGTGCAAGTTTCTCTGATCCTAAATTCCGCCCGACGGATGGTCTTGATCTGCACACTGTGAAGAGCCTGAACGAGCTGGGTCTGGCTAAGCTTGCCGGCGAAGGTGATTTCGCAATGCAGGACTATGAGTTGAACTTCTATTCTTCTGATTCTTATGCGAAGTTCTTAGCTGCAAACGATACAAATGCAATCACTCTGGAGATCATCATGTCTGGTGATGTTGAGGGTTCTTGGAAAAAGCAAATTGACAAATTGAATGCTGACATCACAGCAATTGAAAAGGAACTTAACGAGAACATAGGAGGTTGACAATGTTAAAAAGGATTACAGCACTTCTTTTGTCTGTGTCTTTATGCGCGCCCATACTGAATGTATGGGCCGCTGGAGAAAATAGCATTATTGTAACGGATGATTTCAATAGTGCTAAAATTACAGTACAAGCATCGAAATATATAGGAAACGTCAACAGCTATTCCAGTGATGTTATGTACATCACCCGTGACTCATCCGGTCGTTCGTTACACAGTACAACCATCGACATCACGGAAGAGGGCTACGAAGGAAAAGCGTTGTTGGTTGCTCCTGTCAGCACAGAGGTTGACGGCGTGGTTACCACCGAGGAAAATCGTATTCCCGGTCGTACTTTTGAATTAGGTGACAAACTGAACGAAGCAGAAGCAAACTATCGCTTCACAATTCGGAATGCAGGTGTGGGTGATGATGAGGCAGTCCGCATGTACTGTGGTTTTTCTACGGTAGATGGTTACAGCACTTACAAGGGAATTACAATTTATAAAGATAGATTTATTCTGGGCGATAACGCCGTAAGCTTTCCTTATGAAGTCGGTGCTTGGTACTCAGTGAAGTACATCGTGAATAAAGACAATGCACAGATTTTCTTGATGACTGCAACCGGCGAGCCTTTGGCAGAAGTAACCATTCCGGGTGAATACAAAGACATTACCATTGCTTTCAACAACCCCAAAAATGCTGTTAAAGATTTTGCCCTTGTGCTCGATGATACTTCTGTTGCAAGATACAGTACAATTGAAAACGAAACCCCCTTTACAGATATTACAACAATGCACTGGGCTTATGAATACGTTGCAGGATTATATAAGAAGCAGGTTGTTGATGGTGTTTCTGAAACAACCTTTGCTCCCGGCAACACCATTAGCCGTGAAGAGTTTGTTAAAATGGCTGTGGGCACAGCAATTGGTGAACCCGCTGAAGGAGAGGCGTTGGCTTTTGATGATGTAGATGCAAACGCCTGGTATGCTCCTTACATTTCAGCAGCTCTTGGCATGGGCCTTTCTGTTAGTGCAAGTGACAAGCATTTCGGCATTGGTGAAAACATCACTCGTGAAGAAGTTATAGTTATTCTTGACCAGATTTTAACTTATAGTGGGTTGGAATATGTATTGCAAGATGCCCTTGCTTTTACAGATAAAGCTAAAATTTCAGCAGACGCAGTTTCTGCTGTGGGACGTGTTGTTGCTGCCGGCTTGATTAACGGTGATGAAAAGAACCGCATTAATCCCCAGGGCAAATTAACAAGAGCAGAGGTTTGTGCCATCATCAGCCGCCTCGATGCGCTCATTAATCCTGAAGAAAAGGTTAAAGACCGTTTGGATAAGAGCATGCCGCCACAGTTTGATCCATTGAGCTATGATCGTGAACTGCTTGCTGTTATTGATTTTGAGAACGGAAACACAGCCTCTGTTCCCAATGCATATTCAAGTTCCAGCTATAAATCTGACAGGTTGGATAGCACCGGCGGTTATGAAAGCCAAACCTCTTATAAATTGAATCCTGTATCAGGTGGTAACACCATCGGTATTACAGTAACTGGTTTAGACCTCAAGGCAGGCGACACCATTCTAGGTGTTGGCTACATGCGTAGTGAGGGCTTATCTTCAGCAGCCACCAGAAGCGGCGGCAGCACATGGAGAATCGGTGGCAGATCCAACATGAGTTATTCTAACAGTAAAACCGGTGAAAGTGCTTCTATTTATCAGATTTATGAAAGCATTATCAACGACACAGACTGGATCCCCACCAAACAGTGCATTGAATTGGAAACAGATGCTGATAAAGTTACCTTCAACTGCTATTTAAGCAGTGTGGACGAGGGAACTGCTTGGGTTGATAACATCGCAATTTATAAGATTGCACTTGACCCCTTTATTGAAGCAGTTCTTGAAACCCCGAATTACAAAGGCTTGATTTATGGCGAAGGCGGCGAGGGTGACATCAACCTTTCCACCTCTGTTAAAGATTACAGCATTTATAATTTAGATGAATGCGAAGTGAATGCAAAAATTGTTGATGAAGACGACAATGTTATTATGCAGTCTAATCTGAAGGATATTCAGCAAGAACTTCGTTTCAGCTTCTCTTCTAAGCATTTGCAAATGAATCAGGATTATTATTTGCAGCTTACATTAGACAACGTGGTAACCGGCGAACAAGAAGGTTTCCGTGAATTTGTTTTAAGAAAACGACCGGAAGACTTCCGTCCGAATAACTATTTCAATGAACATGGTCAGTATGTTATTGACGGTAAACCCACCTTCATGATGGGTATGTATGGTATGAACCAGCTTTATGAAACCATTAAGGATTTCAGTGGCACACCGGTTAATGTGCTTCTGCCTTATGGTTATGCATGGTTCAACATTAAGAAGAATGAATCTGGCGAAATCGTTACCAGTGCCGATAGAGCCCTTCTGGATTATGCAGAAGAAAACGGCGTTAAAATGCTCATCTCTTTAACCTCATTCTCCTACGATAAAGCGCAAAGCGGTGATAACGCATCACGAAGGAAAGTCTTTGACTCGCCGGAAAGAGAGCGGGAGATTTATACCAAGCTTGCAGAGTCATTAGACCATCCCGCATTCTTAGGCTTCTACCTGGCCGATGAGCAGTCTGTAGCACGTTATGGTCCCCATAACGAATGGCGTACCCGTCTGTTCTCAAGTCTTGACTTGAATGACTTTACTTTCAACACCTTTTCACTGAATTATAACAGACGAACCCAGTTCCGTTATGCTGACACAACCAACTGTAGCTGGTATGGCGTTAATGGTTTCGGTGACGAAGACCCGTCACGTGTTACAAAGGTTCTCAAACCAACCTTTGAAGTTTTACCTGAGAACAACAGACCCATTTATTGCGTTATCCAGAGTGCTCAGATCAGTGCAACAGCAAAACGCGCACCCAATGCTGAAGAAATGAGAAACACATCAATGCAGTGTATCTGTATGGGTGCTCAGGGTATTCTGTGGTATAACTACTTCGAAATGAAGCGTGAAGAAGGTCCTGCTTGGCAGGAATTTGAAGATGTGTGGCCCGAGTTTATTGGTGTTCTGGAAGAAATTGAGTCATACTATCCCATGATTCTCTCCACCGAAGCTGCACCGGTTGTTGAAGCTGAGGCAGCAGATTGGCTGAGTTACATTCCCAAGCGCTACGACGGCAAGACCTATCTCTTCTCAGTAAACACTTCTAGAAGCATTCAGAATGCACGGTTCAAGCTTGAGGGAGCCACCAAGGTTACAGGTCTTCACAGCGGTAAGACCTATGAAATCGGTGACGATGGTTGGTTCGAGGTTGAATACCCGGCCATTGGTGTAGAGGTATTCGAAATCGAACAGAAGGATTATTTATCTCCCGAGCATCAAATGTCTGCTATCGGTTTCTTTGATGGTAAAACAAGCTTCGTCTTAACAGACGATGACGACATGCACAGTAAAGAATGGAGCATCACTGTTCCGGCTTCTTTAGAAACACTGGAATATGCGGCAACCATCAGCGATAATGCAAAGCTTTATATCAACGATGAGCTGGTGCCCGCAAGCGGTTCTATTTCCATCTCCGGTGTAAACACCCTTCGTGTGAAGGTTGAAGCTGAGGATAGTCGCTATAGCACAGAGTACACTTACAAGATAGTGAGATAACTAGGGAGGGACTTATGAATAAAAGAATTTTATCAATATTAATGAGTCTTTTCATCTTATCTGCAGCGCTGGCTTTGCCAGTCGCTGCAGATGCTGGTGTTTTAGTTCCTTATGATATTAAAAGCATCACGATTGAAACGACTTTAGACGCACCGGAAGGAACGCCTGTAACAGTTATTGTTGCTAAGCCGGATTCCACTGGAACCGCAACACCTGAGGCCACTCTGACTGCTCTTAAAGCAGCAAACGGCGCTGGGTTTTTGGCGTTGGTTGAACATTTCGCTGTAGGCACAACAGGTGCCGACGGCGCTTTCACCCAGTCTATTTCATTAAATTATGAAGAAATAGCTGAAGGCACATGTTTTGTATATCTGTCTTATTTAAACAATGACCTTTATTATTACGGTTATTTTGAGAGCGTTCTCAAAGATATTATTGATAACATGGTAATAGGCTTTAACGGAACAAGCGCGAATGAATACAGCACCTTGTTCACAGAAGAAAACAGGAGATATTTAGTAGCCTTTGGTGCTGACCTGGAAGCTTATGATGATATAACTGATACATCTGATTTCTACAGCTATCTCATCAGCAAGAGACCCTTTGTTGACAATGCTGAAACAGGGGTATCCGCAATCGTTAACCTGGCTACAGAGTTTAACAACGGCGTTGCTTTCATCATCCTGGGCGAAACAGACGATGTTCTGGGAACTCTGGACAAATATAACGACAACATCTGGTCTGTAGACCTTAGTGAAGGTTCTGATTTCGATAACCTGAGCGGCGACGGGCAGGCTAGAGTTCTGTCCCTAATTGGCAGCGGCGGCTACAGAGATTCAGAAACCTTAGAAGCAGATTTTGCTGCACAGATTGGTGTTTCTGCATTCTTAGATTGTTCAGATGAAGACGCTCTCATGCTTGCTTTAGAGAAATACAACGAAAGCGTTTATGGTCTTGACTTAACACTCCTTGAAAACGAGGCATTCACTGAGTATCACATTACAACAATCTGGAACACTGTCCTCAACCGGAGACAGTATATCGACAACGTAGAAGATATGCAGGAAGAATATGCCGACGCAGTTGAGGCTATGCTGGAAGAAGTTACAGAAGAAGATGACGACGATGATGATAGAGGCAGCAACCGTGGCGGTTCTGTAAGTTATCTTCCTCCGTTGTCAGCAGTTCAGCCTGAAGCTATGCCGGTTCCCACTTTCTTCACTGACGTTCCGGCAAAACACTGGGCTTATGAAAACATTAAATCTTTATATGACAAGAAAATCGTTTCCGGTCGTTCAGCAACAGAGTTTGCACCGAATGACCCTGTGAAGCGTGAAGAGTTCACGAAGCTGATGGTTTCAGCTCTGGGACTTTCTCTGACGGGTGACAAAGTATCCTTTGGCGATGTGACAGATGGCAGCTGGTATCAATCATATGTATCGGCAGCGGTTCATGCAGAACTTATCAATGGTATGGGGGAAAATACTTTTGGCGTTGGCAAGTCACTGACCCGTGAGGATGCGGCGGTTATCATCGACCGTGCATTATCAGCGAAGCTCGCAGACAGCGAAACCGCAGAATTAACTTTTGTTGACAAAGACAGCATTTCCGACTATGCCGCAGCTGCTGTAAGCCGCATGGTATCTAATGGTTTGATTCAGGGCAACACCGACAATGCGTTCCTGCCCAAGAATGAAATCAGCCGTGCAGAGGTTTGCGCACTGTTGGCCAGAATGCTGGAAGTGATGGAAGGAGTTGAGTCTAATGCGTAAACGTATTCTTTGCTTTATTCTGGCACTCAGCTTTTGTATGATGCCGTTTATAGCACAAGCAACAGAAATGGAAACAAAAGATGTTGTATTTTTGCAGGACATGGACATTTTAGAAGAAGCAGCTGATGCAGGACTCTACTCCCGCAGATTTGATTACACAAGAGAGCAGTTTGCCAAAGCTTTGGCCTTGATGACGGTGAACTATGAACCTCCTCTGCGGTTAGACCCTTCCATTAAAGATGCTTCAATGAGCAACTATTGGGGTTATATTGACTTCTGTGTGGCTCATGGCTTTATGTCTCTGGATGAAAATGGTTATTTCCATCCGGCAGATTACATCACCCAGGCAGATGCCATTCGTGGTTTGGTTTCTGTTTTGAACTACGATATTCTGGCTGAAGAAAAGGGTGGCACAGAGCAGGCATACATGACCGTTGCCGCTCAAATCGGCATCACCCGTGGTGTAACAATCGAAGATCCGGCTTCTGTTAAAATTCCTGAGCTGGCTAAGCTGATTATGAACGCTATGGAAACTTCTCCTGCTGTTATGCCGGGCGAGGTTGTTTATCATCGCAAACCCACGCTCTTAGAGCAGAAGAACCTGGAAAAGAAAAGCGGACGCATTCTTGCAAACCAGAACGTGGCTCTTTCCATCGATCCCTGTGCTAAAGGTCATGTTAACATCGACGGCAAGATTTACGAAAGTGCCATTGTAATTGAAGATATTGCTGTTGGCGCCATTGTGACATATTACACACAGACAATCAACGGTGAAACCAAGGTTGTCAGCGTTTATGCAGGCGATGAAATTCTCACCTTGGATGCAAGTGATGTTGAATCTGTTACTTTTTCAAAGAACTACATTGAAATCGCATATGACGATGAAGAAGTAGCTAAAATTAACACCACAGCCTTTGTTAAGGTTAACAAGGGTGACTACCGCCTCAGCGCAGAGCTGTTTAATGTGTTCGAAAACGGCACCATCAGCATGCGTGATAGCGATGAGGATGGCTACTACGATGTTGTTTACATGGAAATCTACAAAACAGAGGTTGCAGAGGGTATTGGTGCTACCTCTATCATCACCAAATATGCCAACCAGAATATCCAGCTGAGCAAGTTTGGCGATAACCTTGAGGTTTATCGTGAAGGCCTTCCCGTTGACATTTCACTCATTAAGGCTGGTAACGTCATCAGCCTTGCTGCAGATAACTTCTCTATTGTAGATGGCAAGCTGGTAATGAATTATGACCAGTCAGAATGGCTCAAAGTTCAGGTTTCCGTTAAACAGGTAACCGGCACCATCACACAAACCTCAGGCTCTGACACAATTTATATTGATGGCATTGCCTATAAAATCGGCACAAACCTGTCATCTTTGATTAACTCCGGTAAAAAAGCAAAGCTGGCAGCAGGTTTAGCAGTTGTTTTATATCTCGACCGCAACAATAACATAGTTGATTATGAAAAAGATGCTACAGCCGACACCATGGAATATGGTTATTTGATTGACGGTATCATGTTTGAACAGGGTCTTAATAAGTACATGATGCTGAAGATTCTGAATGAGGCCGGCGAAATCACTGCCTACCGTGTAGCTGATAAATTCATTCTCGATGGTTTGAACAAAGCCTCCGATAATCTGATTTTCTCAGACATCGGTTCCGGTGTTGACTTCAACAACCGTCAGTTAATCCGCTTCCGTCTCCAGGGCGGTGTGATTAAAGAGATTGACACCTTACAGGTTTCTTCAGCAGAAACAGCAGACACTTCTTTAGCTAAGCATTATGAGGTTCACTCTCATAAGAGCGACCCGCTGTATAACTCCAGCAACGCTCCGTCCTATCGTTTAGACGGTTTCGTTTATCAGTGCTTAGTAAATGCTAAAACCGTTATCTTCCGGGTGCCGTTTTTGACAGCTACCGAGGTGAACGATACACAGTTCACCAGAATTGCCAGAAGTTCTTTGATAGAGAGCACCGGCTATAGTGCCGATGGCTATGACCTGGATAACACCCTGTTTGCAAAATGTCTGGTTGTCTATGAAAATGCAGCAACTACAGCGTTTGACACAGCAACATCATACACCTTCATGGTTAACGATGTTTACGAAGGCTTAAACAGCGACGGTCAGCCTGAAATAAAGGTTGAGCTGTTAGGACGTACTGCCGCTCAGAGGGAAGGTGAACTTCTGGCGCTCTCTATAGCCAGCGACGTTGTATGTAAAGATAACATGCGGTATGTATACGGAAACAATTCACCTGCCAACGGTCCCGACCTTCCGATTACATCACTGAAAAAGGGTGACCTTGTTCGTTATCTGACCAATGCTGATGGCAAAATCAACACCATTGAACGTGTCTTCACCCCCACAAAGGATGAACCGCTGAAATGTCTGGCAACAGGTGGCTTAAAGCATGGTTACATGCGTGTTTACGACGTGTATAATGAAGAAGGCGTCGGTGACTACTTCTCTATGTGCGCAGCAGAGGATATGTCTGCCGCAACCAAAGCAGATTACAGAACCTTCAAGCGTAATACTTTCAAAACATTGTACATTTATAACGTTAAATCCGATACAATCACTTCCACACTTACAATGACAGACTGCACAACCTATAAGCAGGGTACTGACACCAAAGCGTTTGTCTGCATGAGTTATTCGGATGTTTCTAACGTTTATGTATATCAATGGGATTGAGGTGAAATAAAATGAGAAAAATTATAACAATTTTATTAGCTTGCATGGTTCTGTTGGGCACGGTTACAGCCGTGTCAGCTGCAG
>JAZSAS010000086.1:0-11460 GCA_045602005.1 Clostridia bacterium | reverse complement strand
AAAACTCTTGCTATTAGTGTAAATTCATGATACAATGTAGGCGAAAGGATGAGGAAAATGGAAACACGGGTAGCTGTTATCAGCATCATTGTGGAAAATCAAGATTCTGTCAGCCGGCTCAACGAATTGCTCCATGATTATGGTGACCATATTATAGGCCGCATGGGCATTCCCCACCGTGCCAAAGGAATTAACATCATTAGTGTTGCCATTGATGCACCCCAGGACGTGATTAACACGCTGACCGGCCAACTGGGTAAGCTGAGGGGCATCACCGCCAAGGCGGCTTATTCAAAGGCTTAATCAAATCAAATAAACATCCCCCTGACGCCGAAACGAAGGTTAAGGCGAAAGCTGTGGATTGCGGTAGACATTTTTTTGCTGCGTTCTTTGCTTTTTGCAGGGGATGCAGCTTTTTTCGTTTGAAAGGAAGGATTGATATGACAAACTATAACCCCAAATCTCTAAAGGCCGAAGAATTTATCAGCCACGAAGAAATTTTAGACACGCTCCGCTATGCTGAAGAAAACAAAAACAACGAAGCGTTGATTGACAGTCTGCTGGAGAAAGCAAGGCCCAAAAAAACAGAAAACGGCGTGTTCTGCACAGGTCTGTCCCATCGGGAGGCTTCCGTTCTGCTGGCTTGTGAAATTCCCGAAAAAATCGAGAAAATGTATCAAATTGCCGAAGAAATCAAACTGGCCTTTTATGGCAACCGCATTGTGATGTTTGCCCCGCTATATTTGTCTAACTACTGCGTGAACGGCTGCCTTTATTGTCCCTATCATCTTAAAAATAAAACAATTCCCCGCAAAAAGCTGACCCAGGAAGAGGTGCGGGCCGAGGTGATTGCCCTGCAGGATATGGGCCACAAGCGCCTTGCCATTGAGGCTGGCGAAGACCCGGTGAACAATCCGATAGAATACATTTTGGAGTGCATCGACACCATTTACAATGTACATCACAAAAACGGCGACATCCGGCGGGTAAACGTGAACATTGCCGCCACCACCGTGGAAAATTACCGCAAACTGAAAGAGGCCGGCATCGGCACCTATATTCTGTTCCAGGAGACCTATCACAAGGAAAGCTATGAATATTTGCACCCCACAGGCCCCAAGCATGACTATGCCTATCATACCGAAGCCATGGACCGTGCCATGGAGGGCGGCATTGATGATGTGGGACTGGGTGTTTTGTTCGGCTTGGAGCTATATAAATATGAATTTGCCGGACTGCTCATGCACGCCGAGCATTTAGAGGCAGTGCACGGTGTTGGCCCCCACACCATCAGCGTGCCTCGGCTAAAACGTGCCGACGACATCGACCCCGATGCTTTTGACAACGGCATCTCTGATGAAATCTTCACCAAAATCATTGCCTGCATTCGCATGGCCGTGCCCTACACCGGCATGATTATTTCCACCCGTGAATCTGAGGCGGTGCGCAAACGTGCACTGCAGGTGGGCATTTCCCAAATCAGCGGAGCCTCCCGCACTTCTGTTGGCGGATATACCCAAAAAGAACGCCCTCACGACACCGAGCAGTTTGATGTGTCTGACCAGCGAACGCTGGATGAGGTAGTGCAATGGCTGATGGAAATGGACTTTATTCCCTCTTTCTGCACAGCGTGCTATCGGGAAGGCCGCACCGGTGACCGGTTTATGAGTTTGTGTAAATCGGGGCAGATTTTAAATTGCTGCCACCCCAACGCCCTCATGACATTGACGGAATTTTTAGAGGACTATGCCTCTGAAGAAACCAAAAAAGTGGGTTATCGGATGATTGAAAAAGAACTGGAAAAAATACCGAAGGAAAAAGTCAGAGACATTGCACGGCAAAACATTGAAGATATTAAAAACTCTAACCGACGGGATTTCAGGTTCTAAATTCTTTATAAAACAACACACAAAAGGTCGGTCTCGCAACAGCGGGACCGACCTTTGTTTGCATAAAGTTTTTATTATCGAATGCCAAACTTTTCAATGACATAATCCATATCTTTATCTCCTCTGCCCGAGAGGTTAACCAAAACCGAGCCATGGCTCTTCTGTTTGGCCAGACGGATGGCATAAGCCACTGCATGGGAGCTTTCAATAGCGGGAATGATGCCCTCTGTGCGTGCCAAACGGTAAAACGCATCAATCGCTTCTTCGTCATTCACCACATCATACTGCACTCTGCCCAAATCATGCAAAAAGGCATGCTCCGGACCGGAGGAAGGATAGTCAAGGCCGCTGGCCACAGAATATACCGGCGCCGGCTCTCCTGCTTCATCTTTCAACATAATGCTGTTAAACCCGTGCATAATGCCCTCGGTGCCATAACGCAGACTGGCCGCATGGTCTCCCAGCTTTTCACCACGACCCAAAGGCTCAATGCCGTAAATTTCCACAGGGTCATTTAAAAAGCCCGCAAACATACCCGCAGCATTAGAACCGCCGCCCACACAAGCCACAATGGCATCGGGCAACTCACCGGTCATTTCCTTAAACTGCTCTCTGGCCTCAATTCCCACAACACTCTGAAAATCACGCACCATCATGGGGAAAGGATGAGGACCCAGCACAGAACCGATGCAATAAATGGCGTCTTTATATTCCTCGCTGTAGGCCTCAAAAGCTGCATCCACAGCCTCTTTTAAAGTGGCAAGACCATGGGTAACCTCCACCACATTCGCACCTAAAATTTTCATTCGTGCCACGTTGGGTGCCTGCTTTTTAATATCCACACTGCCCATGTAAATATCACACTTCAAACCAAAATAAGCTGCCGCCGTGGCAAGAGCCACACCGTGCTGACCGGCACCGGTTTCTGCAATGACCTTTTTCTTGCCCATATATTTGGCCAGAAGGGCTTCACCCATGCAGTGATTCAGCTTGTGGGCACCGGTATGGTTCAAATCTTCACGCTTGGCATAAATCTGCACATTGCCAATCTGGTCAGATAACCGTTCCAAATGTGTAATCGGCGTGGGTCTGCCTTGAAATTCCTTGCGAATCCGCCGCAGCTCACTAATGAATTTGCGTGATTTGCAAATGTTAAAGTAAGCCGCATTGATTTCTGCCATGGCTTCCTTTAATTCATCTGAAACATAGCAACCGCCGTACTTCCCGAAAAAACCGTCCTCTGACGGATAGTTTTTAAAATAATTATTAAAATCAACATCTTTCAGTTTCATAGCTTCTCCTCCTGTCTTCTATGACATTGTATCATAAAAATTCTGAATTGGCAAGAGCACATAACGCATTCTCATAAAAAAGCATCCGCAGGCAGAATTGATATCAACAGCCAGACAGCTTGCACCAACATGACCAAATGCAAAAACGGAGGACATAGCAACACAGATTTTGCCGCTTCCACCGTTTTAATCAATTAGAGCACCTCTGCAATATCATAAATAAGCTGTTCTGACTTTTCCCATCCCAAGCAAGGGTCGGTAATGGACTTTCCGTATACACACTCGCCCACCGACTGAGCACCATCCTCTAAATAGCTCTCAATCATCAAACCCTTAACCATGTTGCCGATTGCCCGATTGTGCCGCATGCTGTGGAGCACCTCTTTGGCAATGCGCACCTGTTCAAAGGGGTTTTTCCCCGAATTGGCATGGTTTGTGTCAACAATAATGGCCGGATTCTGGAGCCCTGCATCCATGTAAAATTCATACAGGTGCAACAGGTCTTCATAATGATAATTCGGCTGGGTCTGACCCCGCTTGTTCACATAGCCCCGCAAAATGGCATGAGCGAAGGGATTCCCTTGAGAACGCACCTCCCAGCCACGGTAAATAAACGTGTGACCGTGCTGAGCCGCTGTGATGGAATTCATCATAACAGAAATATCGCCACTAGTGGGATTTTTCATGCCCACAGGAATTTTAATGCCGCTGGCTGTCAGCCGATGCTGCTGATTTTCTACAGACCGGGCACCCACGGCAACATAACCCAGCAAATCATCTAAATATCTATGATTCTCAGGATACAGCATTTCATCAGCACAGGTAAAGCCCGTTGCCATCAGCACCTTGGTGTGCAAATTTCGAATGGCAATAATACCCTTTAACATATCCGGCTTTTCATTGGGGTCCGGCTGATGGAGCATGCCCTTATAGCCGGCACCTGTTGTGCGTGGTTTATTGGTATAGATGCGGGGGATAATCAGAATTTTTTCCTGCACCTGCTCCTGCACTTTCTTCAGCCTTTCCATGTAGTCAAGCACGCTGTCTTCATGGTCAGCAGAACAGGGACCGATAATCAGCAAAAACTTCTCTGACTTTCCCGCAAACACCTGAGCAATTTCTTCGTTTCGCTTTGCCACCGTGTCACGCAGAGTCTCTGTTAAAGGATATTGTGCTTTAACCGCCTCGGCGTCTGGCAGCTGTACGATAAATTCCATATTCATAGAAGATTTCAAACCTTTCAACGTGGATTTCATCTTGTTTATTGTATCATTTTCCGCTATAAAATTCAAGTATTTCTGCTGAATCACCCGACTACTACTGACAAGACAATATGATAAACGGGATGCTCCGCTAAAAACGGAACATCCCTCTATTTTCATGCAACAACAGCCATTTCTCTGGCTGTTCGTCTGTTTTACTCCTGTTCTTTTGATTCTTCTTTCTCCGGCTTTGACTCCTGCTCGCCTTGCCGGTCTGATGTATGCCCCATCGTGGTGAAGGCAAACACACCAATTACAATAACAGAAATCATTAAAATCAAGCCATGCATTAAATTCGTCAGCAGCATCAAAATGGCACTAATAGCTAAAACAGCAGACAGACCATATAAAATCATGACTGTTCTCCGGTGAGAAAAGCCACGGTCAATCAGCCGGTGATGCAAATGCCCTCTGTCTGGCGCCATAATAGGCTGACCCTTTAAAAGCCGGCGGATGATGGCAAAGGCTGTATCAAAAATCGGAAGTCCCAAAACCAAAAGGGGAACCACAAAGGCCACATAGGTTTTAAACGGACCTTGAATGGAAACGCAGGCCAGAACAAATCCCAAAAAGGTAGAACCGGTATCACCCATGAACAACTTGGCAGGATTGAAATTATAAGGCAAAAAGCCAAAACACGCCCCTGCCAATGCCGCCGCCATAACCAAAAGGGTGACAGAGCTTGAATGCACCAGCAGTAAAATAGACAAAAGTGCTACAGCGGCAATAGAGGAAACACCTGCTGCCAAACCATCTAAACCATCAATGAGGTTTACCGCATTGGTCACGCCCACAATCCAGAGAATGCTGCCGGCAACTGACAACCAGGCAGGCAGGCTGACAAGCTCCCCCGAAAAGGGATTGGTAATCACAAACACACGAACACCTAACAGCACCGGAATGGCTGCTGCCACAATTTGAATTAAAAACTTCAGCTTGGCCGAACGGGGTTTAATATCATCAAAAATACCCAGCACCACAATCACAATGCTGCTGATTAAAATGCCCAAAAGACCGGTGTTCCACGAGCCGGTGGGCAAAACAAAGTCTGCAAAGCACAAAACACTGATTAAAAACCCCAAAAAAATAGCCAAACCGCCCATGCGTGCCTTGGGTTCAGTATGCATGCGCCGTCCGTCCTTAGGAACGTCTACAGCGCCAAGCCTAAAAGCGAGTTTCTTTGCCATTGGCGTTGCGGCATAGGAAATAACAAGCGCCACAACGAAAGCAAATATAATAAAAATCCCATTGTTCTGACTCATATTACACATTCCTTTTTCACATGTAAGATTCACTCAAATTATATACCCATTTTTCCCATTTGTCAAGTTCTTCTAGCGGCCGGTGCCGTTCTTATTTCTATATAAACATTCACCCGCACAGCGGGTGGTTTTTCATTTTCAGGCATAACCCTAATGCTACAGGCTACGCTGCATAGCGTTTTTTATTGGCCCGTCAGCCATGTAACTACTACTTATTATAAATGAGTTATATCTTTGCAAGGCTTCCCCTAGAGGGGAAGCTGTCACCGATAGGTGACTGATGAGGTGTAGCCATAAAGTGACTTTTTTATAATCTAACGGATTTCTGTGAAATCCTACACCTCATCCGAGCGACTTCGTCGCTCACCTTCTCCTCAAGGAGAAGGCTTTAATATGTAAAGCTATAAGCTTTTTGGAACCACGGGCATTGCCCGTGGTATTCGTTACACAACAAAAGCTGTCCGCCCATAAAGGCAGACAGCTTCTATCTTATTGTTCTTTTTCATCTCCAGAGAGTCCCAGAATCCAGTCTGCAGAGGCGCCGTAATATTTACAAAGCTTAATCAAATGCTCAAGAGGCAGAGAGCGAACTCCCAATTCATACTTAGAATACACCTGCTGGCGGATGCCCAAAACCTCAGACACCTGCTGCTGGGTCATTTTGCGTTCCTCCCGTAAATCCCTGATTCTGTCATTATAATGCTTCATTATCTCATGCCTCCGGTATGACTTCTTCTGTCGTTTCTGTTACCTCAACGCCCTCAAAGCCTTCGTCCTCTTCCTCCTGCTCATCGGTCCGGGCAACGCTAACCACCCGCACACCATCTAAACGCATGAGCCGCACGCCCTTAGTAAGACGGCCAATCCGGCTGATTTCTCTTGTTTTCATACGAATGATGGTGCCGTCAGAGGTAATGAGCATAATGTCATCACTTTCCGTAACCACCTTAATGCCGGCAATGTTCCCGGTTGCCTCTGACAAACGATAGGTATTCACGCCCTGACCGCCACGGTTTTGGGTTTTATATTCCGTTAGCGAGGTCTTTTTGCCATAGCCGTTTTCTGTCACAACCAACAGGTCGCTGTCTTCGCCGGCAATGCCCATGCCAATGACATAGTCGCCCTCTGAAAGACGAATACCACGAACACCATGAGACACTCTGCCCAAAGGCCGAACGTCAGTCTCATTGAAACGAATGCACATGCCGTGACAGGTGGAAAGAAGCACATCCTGCTTGCCATCTGTGAGTGCAACATTAATCAATTCATCATCTTCTTCCAGAACAATTGCGGCAAGACCGCTCTTTCTGGCAGTGTTATAAGACATGAAATCTGTTTTTTTCACAATGCCCTTGCGGGTTGCAAAGAACAGATATTTATCCGCCTCAAATTCCTTAACACAAATAGTTGCCGTAACCTTTTCATCGGCATCAAGCTGCAGAAGGTTCACAATGGCTGTGCCCTTTGCCTGTCTGCCTGCTTCGGGAATTTCATAGGCCTTTAAACGATACATTTTGCCTTTGCTGGTGAAGAACAGAACATAGTTATGGGTGCTGGTGACAAAAAGATTCTCAACAAAGTCTTCTTCACGGGTTGTCATGCCCATAATGCCCTTGCCACCACGACGCTGCGCCTTATAGGTATCTACCGGCATGCGCTTCACATAGCCGAAGTGAGTCAGGGTAATAACCACATCCTCCTCTTCGATTAAGTCCTCAATGTTAATTTCATCATCTAACGCTGTGATTTCGCTGCGGCGCTCATCACCAAATCTGTCACGAATCTCTGACAGCTCTTTTTTAATGATATCTAACACCATTGACTCGTTGGAGAGCACTTCATTCAGGTGCTGAATCAGCGCCATGAGCTCATTATATTCTGCATCAATCTTTTCACGCTCTAAGCCCTGCAATCTTGCCAGACGCATATCTAAAATGGCCTGAGCCTGCACATCAGTCAAGTTGAAGGTTTCCATCAGTTTGGGTTTTGCATCATCATAGCTGGAACGAATCAGCTTAATAATTTCATCAATGTGGTCCAGTGCAATGCGCAAGCCCTCTAAAATGTGGGCTCGAGCCTCTGCCTTTTTCAAATCAAAGCGGGTTCGTCTAACAATAACATCCTTCTGGAAGTCCAGATAGTGTCCCAGCATTTCCTTCAAATTTAAAACCTTCGGTTCTTTGCCCACAATGGCAAGCATAATAATGCTGAAGGTTTCCTGCAGCTGGGTATATTTATACAGCTGATTTAAAATAATGCTGGCATTCACATCACGCTTTAATTCAATGACCATTCGCATACCGTCACGGTCAGACTCATCACGCAGAGCGGAAATGCCCTCCACACGCTTGTCTTTAACCAGTTCGGCGATTTTCTCAATGAGCCGCGCTTTGTTAACCTGATAGGGCAGTTCTGTGACAACAATGCGCTGCTTATCATGGTCCATCTGTTCAATTTCGCTCCGGGCACGCATCACGATTTTGCCCCGTCCGGTTTCATAGGCGCTCCGGATACCGGAAAGACCCATAATGATGCCTGCTGTGGGGAAGTCGGGACCTTTAATATGTTCGCAAAGACCCTCAATGGAAATATCCGGGTCATCAATCAGAGCATTAATGCCATCAATCACCTCAGAAAGATTATGAGGCGGAATGTTGGTTGCCATACCAACAGCGATACCGGAAGAGCCGTTTACAAGCAGGTTGGGAAACCGGGAGGGAAGCACTGTGGGTTCCTCTCGGTCTTCATTGTAGTTCGGCATAAAATCGACAGTCTGCTTCTCAATTTCCGTGAGCATATCCATAGAAATTTTCGACATTCTTGCCTCAGTATAACGGTAAGCAGCCGGCGGGTCGCCGTCAACAGAACCAAAGTTACCGTGGCCGTCTACCAGCGGATAACGCATGGAAAAGTCCTGTGCCAAACGCACCAATGCGTCGTATACCGATGCATCACCATGAGGATGATATTTACCCAGCACGTCACCGACTGTGGTGGCACACTTTTTGTAAGCATTAGTGGGATATAAATTTGCCTCATACATAGCGTACAAAATTCGGCGGTGAACCGGCTTTAAACCGTCTCGCACGTCAGGCAATGCACGACCCACAATAACACTCATGGCATAATTAATATAAGATTTTTTCATTTCTTTGGTTATTTCAACAGGAATAACCGTTTGATTTTCAAATTCTTGCATATGCAAACTCCTTTAACAGGCGTAATACCTCAATTTAAATATCCAGATTCTGAACAAACTTGGCATTGTTTTCAATGAACTCACGACGGGGCTCAACGTTATCCCCCATTAAAATGGTGAAAATTTCGTCAGCCGCCACTGCATCCTCCAGTTCCACACGGAGCATCATGCGGGTTTCAGGATTCATGGTGGTTTCCCACAGCTGGTCGGGGTTCATCTCACCGAGACCCTTATAGCGCTGCACCTTGGCATCGCCACCAAATTCGGCCAACAGGGTCTGCAGTTCTGCATCTGTATAGGCATAGGCCTCTTTTTTACCTTTATACACCTTGAAAAGAGGCGGCTGAGCAATATATACAAAGCCATGCTCCACCAAGGGGCGCATATGCCGGAAGAAGAAGGTCAACAAAAGAGTGCGAATGTGCTCACCGTCAACATCGGCATCGGCCATAATGATAATTTTATGATACCGCAGTTTTTCAATGTTGAACTCATCACCGATGCCGGCACCCAGTGCCGTGATAACCGGCATCAGTTTGTCGTTGCCATAAACCTTATCAAGCCGGGCCTTTTCAACATTCAGCATTTTGCCCCACAAAGGAAGAATGGCCTGGAAGGAACGGTCACGGCCCTGTTTAGCAGAACCGCCCGCCGAATCTCCCTCGACAATGTAAATCTCTGTGTTTTCCGGATTTCTGTCTGAACAGTCTGCCAGCTTGCCCGGCAGAGTGGTTGTGCTGTCTAAGGCATTTTTACGACGGGTTAAATCTCTTGCCTTTCGTGCCGCATCACGGGCACGTGCCGCCGTTAATGCCTTTTCAATAATAATTCTGGCAGAAGCGGGATTTTCTTCTAAGAATGTTTCCACCTTTTCTGACATGATAGATTCTGTCAGTCCACGCACTTCGCTGTTGCCCAGCTTGGTTTTGGTCTGGCCCTCAAACTGAGGTTCTCTGACCTTAACAGAAATAACTGCCGCAACACCCTCACGAACATCCTCACCGGAAAGTGCCCGGTCACTATCCTTAATGAAGCCGTGTTTTTTGCCGTAATCATTTAAAAGCCTTGTCAGCGCAGTTTTAAAACCGGTTTCATGGGTTCCGCCCTCAGTTGTGTTGATATTGTTGGCAAAGCTGACAATGGTTTCAGAGTAGGAGTCGTTATATTGCATAGCAACTTCAACCACAACCTCGTCACGCTCGGCCTCAAAATAAATCACTTCTTCATGAAGCGGGGTTTTGCTCTTATTTAAAAATTGAACGAATTCGGAAATACCGCCGTCATATTTCATGTCGGCAATGGTTTCTTCCTCTGCACGTTTATCTTCAAGCACAATGTGAACGCCCTTGTTTAAAAAAGCCTGCTCACGAAGACGAACCAAAAGCACCTCAAATTCAAATTCCAGCGTTTCGAAAATTTCATCATCGGGCAGGAATGTAACCTCTGTGCCGGTTCGGTCTGTTTCGCCGATAATCTTCAGCGGACCGCAGGATTTGCCCCGCTCATAGCGTTGCATGTGAACATTTTTTCCGTCATGCACACGAACCTCGAGCCATTGGGACAACGCATTAACAACGCTGGCACCAACACCATGGAGACCGCCGGACACCTTATAGCCTCCGCCGCCGAACTTACCGCCGGCGTGCAAAATGGTAAACACCACTTCAACAGCCGGAATGCCCATTTTGGGATGAATGCCAATGGGGATACCACGACCATCATCCTTCACCGTAATGGAGTTATCGCCATTAATGGTTACATAAATGTTTTTACAGTATCCTGCCAGGGCCTCGTCAATGGAGTTGTCTACAATTTCATAGACCAGGTGATGCAGACCACGGGCAGATGTTGAACCAATATACATGCCCGGCCGTTTTCTAACCGCCTCCAGGCCCTCTAAGACTTGAATTTGGGTTTCATCATACTGGGTGTTTACTTTATTTTCCATTTTTACCTCCGGTTGCTTTTTGCCGAATTGCATTCAAAATTAGCCTTTTTATTTATTGTATCATAAATCAATATAAAAAGCAAGGTTTTTGTAAAAAAAGAACACAGGGGCATTTTTGAGTGTCGAACGAAAAAACATGGTGTGATGCAAGTCTATAAAAATAAAACTATCGGGGCAGAAAGGCACGGAGTCAAGACCACCCATATATAACGGGTGGCCTGCACTAAGCCTATAAGGCTATATCATTCGCAGCACCTTAAGATGCACTGAAAATCATCACAACTGCATACATTGCACAGCTACCGTCAAGATGGTTATTAAGGCTGCCCCTTGAGGGGAAGCTGTCACCGATAGGTGACTGATGAGGTGTAGCCATAAAGTGACTTTTTTATAATCTAACGGATTTCTGTGAAATCCTACACCTCATTCGAGCGACTTCGTCGCCCACCTTCTCCTCAAGGAGAAGGCTTTAATATGTAAAGCTATAAGCTTTTTGGAACCACGGGCATAGCCCGTGGTTTTCATTCTACGATGAATCAAAAACGGACTGTCATTGAAAATTTCTTTGACAGTCCGTTTCTTTTGTTATATAAACCAAGATTCTTGTA
>JAZSAS010000085.1:0-73561 GCA_045602005.1 Clostridia bacterium | reverse complement strand
GTATGGCATGACGGATATTATCATACCGGCGACCAGGCGACAATGGACGAAGACGGATACCTTTGGTATGTTGGCAGAATTGATGATGTTATCAAATCATCCGGCTACCGTATCGGACCTTTTGAAATTGAAAGCGTTATCATGGAGCTTCCTTATGTTTTGGAATGTGCAATCACGCCTGTTCCCGATGAAGTTCGTGGTCAGATTGTAAAGGCTACCATCGTGCTTGTAAAGGGAAAAGAAGGAACAGACGAACTGAAAAAAGAAATTCAGGAATATGTTAAAACACATACTGCTCCTTATAAATATCCGAGAATCGTTGAATTTGTTGATGAACTTCCAAAAACAATCAGCGGTAAGGTAAGACGAGTTGAAATCCGTAAAAACGATTTGGAGAAAATGAATAAGTAATCTTTCGGAAAACATTTAGCTACAATATGGTATAAAAACAAGGAGACAATTCTGTCTCCTTGTTTTTTGTAGAAAGATTTTATTTTACTGGCTTACACTTTACAATCATTTCAGTCACATCAGTCAGCACTAATTCGTTGTTTTGATTAAAGACTTCAAATGTAAGTTCAACAATACCGTTTTTTTCGTTTCGCTTTGTAAGCTTGGATACGGTGCAGGTACTTGTTAAAACATCCTCTGCAAACACAGGTTTCATCCATTCAATTTTGGTGGATTTACCTGCAAGAAGCTCACTGCCTGCCAAATCATTTTCAAGATATTTTGCCCAAACAGACATAAATGACATAACACCCGGAGCAATGAGCTGGCCGAAAATAGTGGATTTGGCATATTCCTCATCGGTATGGAGAGGAATATTATCATATTTATTTGCAAAATCAACCATATCATTTTTATGTATAACGGTAGGTTCTATCTGAGTTTTTGAACCTAAAACAAATTCTTCAAAATACATTTTAATAAGCCTCTTTTCAAAATTCTAACTTTGATATTTTATCATAATTAAGGATAAAAAGCAATATTACTGGATATAATGTATTGTTTTTTACAATGAATTTTGCAAAAACCATTGACTTTTTTGCAATGATGTAATATAATAATTATAATAAATTTCATAAACAATTAAATGCGTTTGAGCAGAAATAAGTAAGCTTGGAAAGGACCTGGAGAGAGTTGCTGGTTGGTGCGAGGCAAAGGTAGAGACCAAGACGAATTCCTTCTGTTAGCAGTGCACTGAACGAAAGAAATTTCAAGTAGGAGGCAACGGGTGTTCCCGTCACAGAACTAAGGTATGTTAGTACCTGATAAGGTCGCTACCGTGAGATAGCGGCGAACTGAGGTGGTACCACGGAAATTATATTTTCGTCCTCTGTATCCTTAAACAGGATTGCAGGGGATTTTTTTTATTTCTCCTAAAGTGCAAGCTTGTGTGAACAAAATTTCAAGTGTAATGGAAGGATGAACAAAAATGGCTCAGAACTATTATCAGAAAGAAATTGAAACCATGCCGGTTGAAGAAATGAAAAAGCTTCAATCAGAAAAACTCAGGAAACAGGTTAAGCACGTTTATGAAAATGTGCCTTACTACAAAAACCTCATGGATGAAAAAGGTGTTAGACCCGAAGACATTAAAGGAACCCACGATTTACATAAGCTTCCGTTCCTTACAAAAGCAGATTTAAGAGATGCTTACCCTTACGGATTATTAGCAAAACCTCTTGAAGAGTGTGTGCGTATTCAATCAACATCAGGAACAACAGGCCGGCGTGTCGTTGCTTTCTACACACAGAAGGATATTGATCTTTGGGAAGATTGTTGCGCCCGTGCTATTGTAGCGGCAGGTGGTACAAATAAGGACGTTTGTCAGGTCGCTTATGGATACGGACTTTTTACGGGTGGTGCCGGACTTAACGGTGGTTCACATAAGGTCGGATGTCTTACGCTTCCAATGTCATCCGGCAACACCGAACGTCAGATTCAGTTCATGACAGACCTTAGTGCCACAATTCTTTGCTGTACTCCTTCTTATGCTGCATACATCGGCGAAACCTTAAAAGAGCAGGGCTACAAGCCAGAGGACATTCCGCTTAAAGCGGGTATCTTTGGAGCAGAACCCTGGACAGAAGAAATGCGCAAAGGTATTGAAGAAACACTTGGTATTCGCGCTTATGATATATATGGTCTTACTGAAACAAGTGGTCCCGGCGTTGCATTTGAATGTAGCGAACAGATGGGTATGCACGTTAACGAAGACCACTTCCTTGCAGAAATTATTGACCCTGATACAGGTGAAGTTCTTCCCGAAGGCGAAAAGGGTGAACTTGTTTTCACTTCACTTGACAAAGAGGCTTTCCCGTTACTCCGGTACAGAACAAGAGATATTTGTGTTCTGTCAAGAAAGAAATGCTCCTGCGGCAGAACACTTATAAAAATGGCTAAGCCGATGGGCAGAACAGATGACATGCTCATTATTAGAGGCGTTAATGTATTTCCAAGCCAGATTGAAACAGTTCTTTTAAACGAAGGCTATCAGCCGAACTATCAGATTGTTGTTGACAGGGCAAACAATACAGATACCTTTGAGGTTAATGTTGAAATGTCCCCCGAACAGTTCACAGATAAAGTGAGGGATGTTCTTGCGATGGAAAAAACTCTTGCAAATGCTATGAAGACAATGCTCGGAATTAACCCGACAGTTCACCTTGTTGCTCCAAAGAGCATTGCAAGAAGCGAAGGTAAAGCAGTTCGTGTTATTGATAAGCGTAAATTGATTTAAATGAGAGAGGAGATTTGAAAATGGCTATTAAACAGTTAACAGTTTTTATTCCAAACAGAAAAGGCACAATTGTTTCGGTTACAGATATTCTTGCTAAGAATAATGTGAATATAAGAGCGCTTTCTATTGCAGAAACAGAAGATTTTGGAATTCTTCGCCTTATTGTAAATGACGAAAAAGCAACAGAAAAAGTGCTTGAAGAACAGGGCTATCTGATTAAGGTGGTTGATGTTGTGGGTGTTAAAATTGGTGATGAACCCGGCAAGCTCACAGCAGCACTTGACGTTCTCGATAAAGCAGACATCAATGTAGAATATCTTTATGCGTTTATGGCTCGTACGGCAAAGCACGCTTATGTTGTTTTGAGAGTTGAAAACAACGAGGATGCAGAAGCAGCACTTGTAAATGCAGGATTTAAGCTCATAACAGAAGCAGATGTTAACAAGCTTTAAGAATAACAGTACAATTACATTGCAAATAGAAAAGCCTATCACTCCAGGGAGTGGTAGGCTTTTCATTTATCTTATATAATTACAGTTATATCACTCCAACGAAGAGGGAATATTGTTATTTTTTTGTAATTAGTAGTATATTTTTGCAATAAACCAAGACAATAAAGAGCAGAAAAACATACGGAAGGAAAGATTGTTATGAATTTAACAAACAAAGAATTGATGGCGTTGGATGATCAATTAGGCTATGAGCAGGTTCTGATTAAAAAATATCGGACCTATGCAAACGAGTGTTCTGATGCACAGTTAAAAGCAAAGTGCAATCAAATTGCCGATAAACATCAGCAGCATTTTAACACATTGATGGGGTATTTACAATAATGAAAGGAGAAAAAGACATGAAGCAAATGTCAATGACAGAAAAAGAAATGATGGAAGATGGATTAAGTTCACAAAAGCTTATTTCATCCAGTTATAACACGTATGCAAATGAATGTGCCAGTAATCAGCTGCGTTCTACGTTTTTAAACATTCTGACCGAAGAACAGGATTTAGGCGCACAAATCTTTGAAGAAATGAGCGACCGAGGTTGGTATCAAGTGAAACAGGCTGAGCAAAGTGACATTATAAAAACAAAACAAAAATTTTTAAGTTCAATGAGTTAAATATGATTTATAAAGGCATCAGTCAATGGTTTTGCTGATGCCTGATTTTTTATAGAAAACGAAGAGAAGGGGTTGACATTTATATATCACGGTGATATAATTTAAATATAGTTAATTATACAAAATAAGAATTTTGTATAATTGGGAGGAGTGGAAAATATGAAAAACCTGCATCAAGATGCGCCGTACTTCTTAAAGGATTTTATTACTTATATGGAAGCAATTCGGGGAAAATCTAAAAATACCGTTTCTGAGTACTTTTTTGATTTGCGTACTTTTTTGCGCTACATGAAGGTTTTACATATGGATGCATCGTTAGATGAATTTGAATCTATTGATATCACAGATATTTCTATAGACTTTATGAAAACCATTACATTACATGATTTGTATGAATTTTTAGCTTATGCATCTTCAGAACGTTTAAACAATGCAAACTCCCGTGCACGCAAGGTTGCAGCTCTTCGTTCCTTTTTTAAATATTTACACGTTAAGGCTAAATTGACACCAGATAATCCTGCTAAAGATTTGGATTCACCCAAGATTCCGAAATCATTGCCAAAATATCTTACGTTAGATGAAAGCCGTGCGCTACTATCTAATATTGATGGTCACGATAAATTGCGTGATTATGCGATTATTACGTTATTTTTAAATTGTGGAATGCGTTTGTCTGAATTAGCCGGCATTAACTTAAAAGATATTAAAGATGATAAATTGACAGTCATTGGTAAAGGAAACAAAGAACGTGTGATTTACCTAAATAAGGCTTGTGTCAAGGCGCTGGATGACTATATAAAAAATGAGCGCCCTATCGAAGGCATTAAACACCCCCACCAGAACGCATTATTTATCAGCCGTAATAAATGCCGGCTCAGCGTTAAAACCATTCAACATCTTGTTAAAAAGCATTTAAATGCTGCCGGACTTGATGATACAAAATATTCTGTTCATAAATTGCGGCACACTGCTGCTACATTGATGTATCAGCATGGCCATGTAGATGTTCGTGTTCTGCAGGAAATTCTGGGTCATACAAACCTTGCCACAACGCAGATTTACACTCATTTAGACAGCGAACAGCTTCGGCACGCAGCAGATAGCAATCCACTGGCGGAACCCGAAGATGATTAAGACAAAACAAGCCCCACAGGACAATGGTCGCTGCCATATATATCGGAATAAATCAGTGAATCCTGAATTTGGCTTTGCAGCTCATCTGAAACAATAAAATAATCTATCCGCCATCCAATGTTTTTCTCTCTGGCACGAAAACGGTATGACCACCAACTGTAAGCATCAGTTTTATCTGGGTATAGATACCTAAAAGAATCTGTAAAACCACTTGCTAAAAGCTCCGTCATTTTCCCACGCTCTTCGTCGGAAAATCCGGGGTTTTTATGGTTGTTTTTTGGATTTTTTAAATCAATTTCCTGATGTGCCACATTCAGGTCTCCACACAAAATGACAGGTTTTCTTTCAGCAAGTTTTTTCAAATATTCTCTAAAATCATTTTCCCATTCCATTCTGTAAGGAAGCCTTGCCAGCTCTTGCTGTGCATTGGGCGTATAACAATTCACCAGATAAAAATTATCAAACTCCAAGGTGATGGTTCTACCTTCGTGGCTGTGGGCATCAATATTAAAGTCATTCTGCACTGAAATTGGTTCAATTCTAGTAAAAATAGCTGTTCCGGAATATCCTTTTTTTTCAGCACTGTTCCAAAATTGATGGTATCCATCTAAATTTATTTCTGCTTGTCCTTCCTGCATTTTTGTTTCCTGAACACAAAAAACATCCGGCTGTTCTTGATTGAAAAAATCTAAAAAGCCTTTAGACAAACATGCACGCAATCCATTCACATTCCAGGATATCAATTTCATAAGCGCCCTACTCCCTTCTTATCCAAGCACGGTTCCATCTGTAAAGCTATTTCCTTTTACATATTCGGAAACAGGCATTTTCTTTTTGCCTTCCATTTGAATAGTGGTAATGCGGATGGCTCCGTCGCTACATTTTACATACAAGGCATTATCCTTTACACATAAAACTTCACCCGGCACTCCCGTAAAGGTCTCTCCCTTTTCAGGTTCTGCCTCTATAATTTTTAAAAGCTTTTCGTTATATTTTGTTTGTGCATAAGGATATGAGTTCATGCCTCTCACGAGCCTGCAAATTTCATCTGCTGAACGTGAGAAATCAATCTGTGCTGTTGTTTTGTCAATCATTGGTGCATAACAAGAAAGGGAATCGTCTTGTTTTTCGGGCTTTAGACTTCCCTCTTCTAATGCTTTTAACGTTTCTAACAAAACATCTTTTCCCAGCAGGCTTAGCTTATCCCAAAGTGTTGCACCAGTGTCTGTCTCTAAAATGTCAATTTCTTTTTTTAAAAGCATGTCACCGGTATCTAGGCCTGCGTCCATTTGCATGGTGGTGACGCCGGTTTTTGTTTCGCCATTGATAATGCTCCACTGAATGGGTGCCGCTCCTCTATATTTTGGCAATAAAGAGGCATGAACGTTGATACAGCCGTATTTTGGCAGGTTTAGAATTCGTTCCGGAAGGATTTTACCATACGCCACTACAACGAATAAATCAGCATTCGTTTCCTTTAAACGCTGATAACTTTCTTCATCCTTCATTCTATCCGGTTGGAATACCGGAATGCCGTATGACAAGGCGCATTCCTTTACGGGTGGAGGTGTCAACTTGTGTCCTCTTCCTTTGGGTTTATCCCCTTGAGTAACCACCAGCGGTACATCATAGCCGTTCGTTACCAAGACTTCAAGACATGGCACGGAAAAATCCGGTGTTCCCATAAATACGATTTTCACTCTTCGCTTCCCTCCTGCTTAATCTGGCTGGGGTCTACATATTCAATGACTTTATCTGTATATAAAACGCCGTTTAAATGGTCAATTTCATGGCAAAAAGCAATGGCAAGAAGGCCTTCAGCCTCGATTTCAACAGTTTCACCCTCAGGATTCATGCCTCTAACAATCACTCGTTCTGGCCGAGAAACAATGCCCCAAACGCCGGGAACAGACAGACATCCTTCCATCTCCTTTTGCTCACCCTTCTGGTAAACAATAACGGGATTCATAAGCACAATGGGTCCTTCGCCGATATCTATCACAATCACACGCTTTAAAATGCCGATTTGTGGCGCAGCAAGACCCACACCGTTTTTTTCATACAGTGTTTCCTTCATATCTTCAATAAGAGTCAGAATTTTTTCATCAATCTTTTCCACTTCACGGGATTTTTTTCTAAGGCTGTCATTTTCCGATTCAACAGTTAATACGTTTCTCAGTGCCATAATTTACGTTCCTTTCGGTTTTATATTTATAAAATATGTATGGGGTTAGTTTCTGTCAACAGGCCAACATGCTGGCTTTCCTTGCTTTGATAATGCTTTGTGATGCAGTCTGTCAGCACGTTTATTATTGTATCATGTAACTTGCATTTTATCAAGATGCGTTTCCGGTATTTATTATTCACCTTATAAAAGCCACAGGGGCTTGGTCCTAAAACCTCACAGAAAGTGCCGGCAAGATTATTTTTAAGCCATTCAGCCGTTTTTTTAGCACATTTTGTGGCTGCAACTTCGTTAAAAGAGGTGAAAACAATTGACACAATATCGCAAAACGGCGGATACACCAAGGTTTTGCGGAGCGCAATTTCTTCATTATAGAAGGCTTTATAATTCTGCGTTTTAGCCATTTGTAGCACAGAATTTTCGGGCATATAGCTCTGAATCACCGCACGACCGCTATAGGCTCCACGTCCGGCACGGCCGCAGACCTGTGTAATCAAATCAAAGGTTTTCTCATTAGCACGGTAATCATCCAGATTTAGACTCATATCGGCTGCCAGCACGCCAACAAGTGTGACATTTTCAAAGTCAAGACCCTTGGTGACCATTTGTGTACCGATTAGAATATCAATTTTCTCTTTTTCAAACTGCTCTAAAATTCTTTGGTGAGAATTTTTGGCAGAAACAGTGTCTAAATCCATCCGTAATACCGAAGCTTCTGGATATAACAGGGATAGCTCCTCCTCCACCTTCTGTGTGCCTGTTCCGAAGTGTTTGATATAACTGCTGTCACACTCTGGGCAGGTGTGAAGATTTGGCTGCGTATAACCGCAGTAATGACAAGTCAGAAAATTTCGGTTTTTATGATATGTCAGTGCAATATTGCATCGTGGACACTTCACCACATAGCCACAGCTGCGGCATGAAATAAAGGTAGAAAATCCCCGACGATTCAGGAATAAAATTGTCTGCTGCCCCTTATCCAGGTTAATCTGAATTTCATCCATCAGCTGTTTGGAGAATAAGGAGCGGTTTCCGTCAATTAATTCACGGCGCATATCCACAATGGTTACCTCGGGCATAACCTGTTGTGTAGCACGGCTTTCCAGTGTCAGCAATTCATATTTGCCGGCAAGAGCTTTATAATAGCTTTCAACCGAAGGTGTTGCCGAGGCAAGCACCAGAGGCACCCCGTGCTGTTTGGCACGCATGGCTGCAATCTCACGGGCATGATAGGCCGGCACACTCTGAGATTTATAGGAGCTTTCATGCTCCTCGTCCACCACAATCAATCCAAGGTTTTCAATTGGTGCAAATACCGCTGAACGTACACCGATCACAACCCTGGCTTCTCCGCTTTTAATGCGTTTATATTCGTCGTTGCGTTCGCCCATAGAGAGCCTGGAATGCAACACGGCAATCTGTTCGCCAAATCGACCTGCAAAACGGTTAATCATTTGAGGCGTTAAAGATATTTCAGGCACAAGCACAATGGCTGTTTTGCCTTGTTTCAGCACATTTTCGATACATTGAAGAAAAACTTCAGTTTTGCCGCTGCCGGTAACGCCGTGTAACAAAAAAACTCCAAATGCAGCTTGTGCACCGGTAATTTTTGTGATTGCCGCCTGCTGTGCCTTGGTAGGCGACATTGGCTGAGTACGCTTGATTTTTTTATAATCAACAGGATTGCGAAAAACTTCTATTTCAACCGGCGTGATAATCCCTTTTTGTTCTAAAGATTTAATTGCGCTGCTGCTGCAACCTAAAAGCATTTGAATATCAGTGTTTGCCACAAATTCATTTTGCATTAAAAGCTCAATAATGCGGGCTTGAACAGGTGCTTTGGTTCTGGCTGCATCCAATGCAACAAAAGCATCATCCAGAGAAAGTGCCAAGGATGAGCCTTTTAAAATCTTATCTGAAACTGATTTTCCGTGAATGCCGATGCCATATGGCACAACAGTTTTAATTGCAGCCAGATAAGTGGAAAAATATCGCCTCTTCATGAATAAAATCAATTCCAGCATGTTTTCGTCAAATTGAGGATCTGCATCTATAATAGCATTGATTTCTTTTAAAGATTCCACCTGTGTTTCTTCGGGAAAACCCACCACATAGGCCTCTGTTAATTGATTAGATTTTCCGAAGGGAACACTGACTAACATACCAATTTTCAGGCGGTTTTCCAATTGCTTTGGCACCAGATAATCAAAAAAACGGTCTAGCACACGAGCGGTTTTATTTACAACAACAGACGCAAGCTGCATTTTACACCACGCCTTTATCCGGATTTTGTTTCATATGAAACGCTCTGTCTAAAATTTCATTAGCAACATCAAATTTGCTCATGTTGGGCAATGTTTCCTGCGTGCCTATTTTTGTTAAAATTGTCACAGTATTATTCACTGACCCAAAGCCGGCATTTTCATCAAACAAATGATTTGCCACAATCATATCTAAATTTTTGTTTTGCAATTTTTTGGTGGCATTTTGAATCAAATCTTCGGTTTCCATGCAAAAACCAACCAATAACTGACCGCTTTTCTTGTTTTTACCCATTTCGGCCAGTATATCGGGATTTCGCACAAGGCTAAGGCTCATATCGCCGCTTTTTTTAATTTTGGAATCAGAACAGGTTTCAGGTCTGTAATCTCCTACGGCGGCCGCTTTAATTGTGATGTCTGTTTCGGGAAAGGCTTCCATACAAGCTTGATACATATCCTGAGCACTGGTTACTGAAATCACATGTATGCCCTTTGGCACCGGCACGTCAAGATGGCCACAAACCAACGTGACCTCTGCGCCGCGAATTTTTGCCGCACGGGCAATTTCAACACCCATTCGCCCTGTGGAGTGGTTGGTAATAAATCTAACAGGGTCCAGAGCTTCACGGGTGGCACCGGCAGTGACTAAAACACGAAGGCCGGCCAGGTCGCAAGAACGTGAAACGGCAGATATAACTGCCTCTGTTATGTCATCTATTGAAGCCAGTTTACCTCGGCCTGTGTCGCCGCATGCCAGTCGCCCAGCATCTGGCTCAACAAAGGAGATGCCACGTTTTTTTAAGATTTCAATATTAGCACGCACAGCGTCGCTTTCATACATGGCAGTATTCATAGCTGGTGCAATGAGCATGGGTGCTTTGATTGCCATGCTAGCGGTAGACAGCATATCGTCAGCAATGCCCCAAGTGATTTTTCCAATGATATTGGCTGTTGCCGGCACAATCACCATCACATCTGCCCATTTTGCCAGAGAAATGTGTTCTACCTCCCATGATACAGGCCTTTCAAACATATCCAGTGCCACGGGATTTTGAGACATGGTTTGAAAGGTCAGCGGTGTGACAAACTCAGCAGCAGAACGGGTCATAATAACCTTCACATCTGCCCCCAGTTTTTTCAACCGGCTGATTAAATCGGGTGTTTTATAGGCTGCAATAGAACCTGTTACACCGACTAAAACATGTTTCCCTTTAAGCATCAAGCCATTCCTCCTCGCTGTTTTTTAACTGCCGAATCGCACTGTCGATTGCATCCTGAGAGAATCCTCTTGACAGGCAATAGCGCTTGGCTTTCATTATATTTGGAAAGGAATAATCTCCTTTTAGTTTCTTTTCCAGTAAAGGCAAAACAGCAGAATATTCATTCTGCCGTAGTTCTTCATTGTCAAATTCCGCACAGATTTCTTCGATAATATCTCTTGCAATACCCTTCCCCATCAGGTCATACTGAATCTTTCTCATGCCGCTTCGACCTGTGTTTAGAGCAGCGTTTATATAGCGTCGGGCAAAGCCTCTATCGTCAACATAACGATATTCTGCAAGAAAAGCAATGGTTCTGTCAATTGTTTGAGAATCACAGCCATGCTCTTTTAGCTTGCGGCGCAGTGCCTGTTCTGTGTATGCCGTGCAGTCTAACAGTCGCAAAGCGTATTGTTGTGCATCTTGCACAAGCACTTCATTACGAATGGTTTCCAGGGCATTTTCCGTTAATGTCTCTCCCTCTTTTAAGTGAAAACGCAATACATCAAAATCAGAAATGCCAAACGCAAAGCTACCGTCTAAAAAAACAGAGCTGCGGTTTTTATGTTTTTTCTGCGGTTCAATTTTGGTAATAACCATAACGTCTCCTGTTTAAAAAACAGGCTGCTGCCAAGCAGGAGGCAGATGGATGCGTCCGTTTCAGCAACAGCCAGTACAGTTTTACATAAATTCCTCTTTAGAGCTTGTCGCAATAAACGCCCAGAGGATAATATGGCAGCATGTTGTCCTGCAACCATTTCATAGCTTCTTCCGGAGAAAGACCCCAGTTGGTGGGACAGGTTGAAACCACCTCTACCAAAGAAAAGCCCTTCTTTTCAACCTGACAGGTAAATGCCTTTTTAATAGCACGTTTTGCCTGGTTTATATGCTTCACGTTGTCCACAGCCACACGCTCAATATAGGCAGGACCATCCAGTGTAGACAGCATTTCACTGATGCGGATGGGAAAACCCTGTGTATCAGTGTTTCTGCCATAGGGCGATGTCTGTGTTACCTGACCAGGCAAGGTGGTGGGTGCCATCTGGCCGCCGGTCATGCCGTAAATTGCGTTATTGATAAAGACAATGGTGATATTCTCGCCTCTGGCTGCTGCGTGTACAGTTTCAGCTGTACCGATAGCGGCCAAGTCGCCGTCTCCCTGATAGGTGAAAACCACACGATCAGGATTGGTGCGTTTAATGCCGGTTGCTACAGCCGGAGCACGACCATGGGCAGCCTCTACCATATCACAGTTAAAATAATCATAAGCAAAAACAGAGCAACCAACCGGTGCTACACCAATGGTTTCACCCTCAATCCCCAGTTCGTCGATAACCTCTGCGACCAAACGGTGAACAATACCGTGGGTGCAGCCGGGGCAATAATGCAGGGGCACGTCGCAAAGGGCGTGAGGCTTTTTAAATACCTGTTTCATTATGCAATACCTCCCACGATTTCTTTCATTTTGGCTATAATTTCGTCAGGATACGGAATGTTACCGCCGCATCTGCCGTAGAAATGAACCGGAATTTTAGAATCCACGGCCAGCTTTACATCGTCAACCATTTGACCGAGGCTCATTTCAACGCTTAAAACAGCCTTTACCTGGCCAACATATTGACGATATGCTTCATTCGGGAAGGGCCAGAGGGTGATGGGACGGACCAGACCCACAGCAATACCCTGCTCACGAAGCTCATCTACTGCGTTTTTAGCAATACGGGCAATAGAACCATATGCTGTAATCATGTATTCAGCATCTTCCATACGATAAAGCTCAAATTTAGCTTCTGTCTCTTCAATCTGCTGATATTTCTTATTCCGCTCCAGCACGATTTTTTCCAGTTCATTAGGCTGGATATAAAGAGAGTTAATCACATTATGTTCACGTTTCATGCCGGTGCCGTTGGTTGCCCAGGTTTTCTCCGGCAGCTTTCTGCCTTCAGGCAGTTCAAACGTAACAGGCTCCATCATCTGCCCCAAAACGCCGTCACCCATAATCATAACGGGCATTCTGTAATAATCAGCTAAATCAAATGCTTCAGCAGTTAAATTGATGATTTCTTGAACGGAACTGGGAGCTAACACAATCATTTTATAGTCGCCGTGTCCCAGACCCTTGGTTGCCTGATGATAGTCACCCTGAGCGGCCTGAATACCGCCAAGGCCCGGGCCCGCACGCATAATATTAACGATAACGGCCGGCAAATCAGCACCGGCAATATAAGAAATTGCCTCAGCCTTTAAGCTGATACCCGGACTGGAGGACGATGTCATTACTCTGGCGCCTGCTGCAGCAGCACCATATACCATATTGCAGGCGGAAACCTCACTTTCTGCTTGCAGGAAAACGCCGCCGATTTTCGGCATGCGCTTTGCCATGTATGCTGAGATTTCTGTCTGCGGCGTGATGGGATAACCGAAGAAATACCGACAGCCGGATAAAATCGCGGCTTCAGCAATTGCTTCGTTGCCCTTTAACAAAACCTTTTCAGCCATTTTTTACACTCCTTGCAATATAATCAGTTCTCTATAACTGATTTTACTTAAATACTTCAATCACGCAGTCGGGGCAAATGGTGGCACACATTGCACAACCAATGCACTTTTCCTGCTCTAATACCTCGACAGGACGAAAACCTTTCGTGTTCATTCTGTCTTCGGCAATTTTAATGATTTTGTTGGGACAGGCTGTCACACATAAATAGCAGCCTTTGCACTTTTCTTCAAAAAAGACGACCTTTGCCATGCTTCTCTCCATTTCCGCCGTGCCACTGGCACAGGCTAATATATTTTCCTTTTTTAAAAGGTCAACTCCATAAAACGCTTAATGCAAAAGGTTTCAGCAGCAAAATCTTCAGGTAAACTACGAAGAACAGCGTCTGTACCTGCTGCATATGCGCAAGGGATGCCGGTTTTCCGGACAACCTCATCTGTAATGGTTTGTCCCTTTACAAGCTCTGTCGCCGTAGTCAAACCGGCGAGATTTGAGCTATTCACCAGACCGGTTACTTTAAGACGACTAACGGTCTGAATGTTTTCAATCATTTCGGTAATCGCAGCACAATCTGCAGTCATGGGACGGAACACGTTAATGACAAACAGCATTTCCGGGATTTCTTTTTGAAAGTACTGTTGATAACGCCCTAATGCCACGGCCCCGTCATCATCACCGCCAACATCAAAAACCACTGCAGCATCTGTTTCTGCAAAGACACGATGAATTTCAGAAGGCAGCGCCGGCACATCTACATTGGTGCTGGCATATGCTGAGGCAATTACTGAAAGTCCCAAAGCCTCCAGCTGTTTTTTTGCATCGTTGGTTCTGAAATATGGATTCACAATATCTAAATCCACAATATAAACCTTTTTAAAGGTTTTTTTCAGCTGCAGGGCATAGTTGATGGCGAATTCTGTTTTGCCACTGCCATAATGACCGACGATAATGTGAATTCTATGCTCCATACAAACTCCTTTATGAATCAATACTACCTTTCATTATAGCACAATTCTTGTTCTTTGTACAGTAAAATTCTAAAAAAAACAGAGAAAATAACAATTTTCTCATGATAAAGACCATAAAAATCCGGAAACTGCAGAAAAAACAGCAGCAGTCAACATGGCTATGGTACAAATTATGGCTGTAATTTGTATGGCTTTTTTTCTTTTTTTCATCGTTTTAATACCCTTTCGCACGTATTGTACTTTATAAGCGTAGCACAGATATATTACAAAAGTATGAAAATTTAACTCTGTTACATAATTATTTTACAATTTGACCATACTAGCGGATATAAAATTAAGAACGGAGGGTTTTTCTTGCTCCTTACTTTGGTTAGAACTGTAGTTTTATACATAATGGTGGTGCTTGCCCTGCGGCTCATGGGCAAACGGCAGATTGGGCAGCTGCAGCCATCGGAGCTTGTCATTGCCATGATGCTTTCAGAGCTGGCATCTATTCCGGTGGAAAACGTGGAAACCCCGCTGCTAACTGGTGTTATTCCGATTTTCACGTTAATTATTGCTGAAATGAGTTTTTCTTTTTTAACCCTGAAAAGTCGAAAAATCAGAAAAATTTTATCCGGCTCCCCCACTGTTTTAATCGCGAAAGGACAAGTTCTGGAACAGGAAATGGAACGGTTGCGGTTTAATATTGACGATTTAATGGAAGAGCTTCGCTCAAACGGATATCCCAATATTCTGGATATTGAGTATGCCATTATTGAATCAAACGGCAACTTGAGTGTGATTCCAAAATCTAATAAACGGGCATTAACACCGGAGGATGTTAACATCAGCACCGCCTATGAGGGAATTCCCTTTCTGCTGATTTCTGATGGGACAGTAAATCAAAGAGCTATGGAAAGTGCCGGTGTTGACCTTCAATGGCTTCTCGACCATTTAAAGAGTTTCGGCATTCACGACATTGAAAATGTTTTTATGGCAAGTGTGGACTCGGCAGGTAATTTTTTTGTTCAGGAAAAAATGAAGAAGAAAAAGAGTGAACGTTCATGAAAAGCTTTATATTTGCTATTTTAATTTTGGTGTTGATTATTGTTGGCACCAGCTATTATTCCTATGCGCTGGAAAATGTCGTTGAAAGGCTGGAACGCCAATTGACAGAGGCAGAGACATATATTGAAGCTTCTGATTGGGAAAACGGCAGAAAGACCCTTTCCGGTTTGTCGGAAGATTGGCTCAAAACACAGAACTGGCTCAAAGCCATTATCAATCATAAAGCCATTGATCAGGTTGATCAAACCATTTGTGAAGTTTTGGGTTATGCACAGTTTGAAAACGAAGAAGAAACACTGGTGAAAACCAGCGTTTTACGTATGATACTTCAGAATATTCCGCTTAACGAATCCGTATCACTTGTGAACATTTTATAATTGAACCTTTTAACTTAAATTTTCATACAATGGTATCGTACCGGTTAAAAATCTTTTAACCGTTTATATAAACCGGGGACCACAGTGTGTCCCGCTGTGGTCCTTTTGGGTTTACTACATTGTAAAGGATGTGTTTTTTTGACCAACATCAACTGTTCTAAATCCTGCAAATATCAGTCAGACGGAAAGTGCTGTTGCGACAGCGTGATGCTGTCTTTTTATGACCCAACCTCTCATGACCCTGATTGTCCTTATCAAAAGGCAGATGCGAAAGAATGTAAAACAGAAAATGCGGAATGAACCTTTGTTCAATTCCGCATTTTTCTACTTATGATAGCTTTCACCTGCGTTGATTTTATAGGCTCGATAAAGCTGTTCTAGCAAAATTACCCGCATGAGCTGGTGAGGAAAGGTCATGGCAGAAAATGAGAGCCGCAGGTGGCTCCTTTTTTTAATCTCTTCCGATAAACCGCAGGACCCACCGATAACTAACACAAGGCGTGCGGCACCTTTTTGGCAAATATCAGTTAGGTTTTTGGCAAAGTCTTCTGAGGAAAGGGCTTTTCCCTCCACACACAGAGAGATAACATAGTCTCTGTCACCAATTCGTGACAGAATCCTAGCTCCTTCTTTTTCTATCGCTTGCAACACGGTTACTTTTGATGCCTGCTCACCCACAGCTTCATCCTTTAGTTCTGTCACGGTCAGCTTGCAGAAACGTGAAAGACGTTTTTGATATTCTTCACAGGCATCTTTTAAATATTTTTCTTTTAATTTCCCCACGCATAAAATTTCTATTTGCACAATATTTTCTCCTCTATTTATCATCAGGCAATCCAGTGCATCGGAAGCACATTTAATGAGAGTCCGTCATCTAAACGAATTGACTCTTCTTCCATCGCATTAAGAACAGTATGATATGCAAGCATAGGTTCGTTATTTTTTTCAGACAAATGACCCAACCAAAAGGCCTTCGTGCCGGTTTTCGCTAATAAGGCACACAATTTGCCGCACAGGGCGTTAGAAAGGTGTCCCCTATCCCCTAAAATGCGCTGTTTTAAAAAATAAGGATATGGCCCTGTTTTAAGCATTTCAACATCGTGATTTGCTTCGATAATCACAGAAGTGCTTCCAGATAAATTTTTTAAAAGCTCGTCGGTAATATGCCCCAGGTCTGTGGCAATGGTAAACTTTTCGTTTTCTGATATAAAGCTATAGCCAACCGGATCAGCCGCATCGTGAGGGATGGAAAAGGAATTAACGGTTAAATTACCGAATTGCAGCGAATTCTCTGTCAATCTACGGTTTTTGGGCAAAATGTTTCCTACAATGTTTTCCATGGCAGCCCAGGTTTTTTCTGTCGCATACACAGGGATGTTATATTTTCTGGAGAAAATACCGGCACCAGCAATATGGTCCCTGTGTTCGTGGGTGATTAAAATGCCGGAAAGGCTTTCCGGTGCTACGCCAATACGCCGCAAACATTCAGTTATATAGTTACATCCGGCTCCGCAATCCACTAAAAGATGAACTGTATCGTCTGTCACAAAGGTGGCATTACCGGCAGAACTGCTTAAAAAGGATTGAAACTTAATCAAATCATACACTCCCTGTTGCAAAAAGCACTCTATGTATCAGTATAGCACGAAAAAAGACTTTCGTCAAATCATGACAAACAGCATCACAACTAAAAGAATTAGCAGAATGCTGAAGTTATAAACGGAATACAAACGGACATAAGAGGCCACACGTTTGGGTTCGTGTTTCGTGTATTCCTTCAAAGTAATCAAACTGGCAAGTGAGGCAATCAAGGTTCCTGCCCCGCCGATGTTCACTGCCACGAGAAGCTGCGGGTAGTTCTGGGTGAATTTAGACAGCAAAATAGCACTAGGCACATTGCTGATGAATTGACAAGACAAAACCCCAAACAACAAAGTGTTTTTTTCTACCAGGCCGCCTAACAGATGATTGACGACCGGAATTCTTGCCATATTACCGGAAAAAACAAAAAAAGCACAGAATGTTAAAAGCAGCGGATAGTCTACCATAGCAAGCGCTTTTTTATCAAGAAACAAAAGAACAAGAGGAATCACCACGAGCCCCCAATAATATGGAACTGAGCGGAAGACAATGGCGATAGAAAAAGCAAACAACACAAGATAAATCGCCGTTCGTTTTCGGTTTAACTTCTGCGGTGCGTCATGATGTAGCACCATTGTGTCTTTTTTGATAAAAATACAGGTGCAAAGAGTAATGAGTAAAACGGAAATAATAAACGGCAATGCCATAATTTTTACAAAGGTCAGATTCGGGATAGAAAAATAAGAATAAAGGTATAGATTTTGCGGGTTGCCAAAGGGGGTCAGCATGCCACCCAGATTGGCAGCAATCGTTTGCATGATAAAGGTAAAACTAAGTAGCCTCTTGTTGTCAGTACTGTCTAAAACAAAGTAACCAAGAGGCAGAAATGTCAAAAGAGCCATGTCATTTGCAATGAGCATGGAACCAATAAAAGTGATGTATACAAGCGCCAGAACGGCACCTCTTGTGCTTTTAAACAGACAAACAATTTTATGTGCAACTGTTTGAAAAAAATAAATATTTTTCAGGGCACAGACCACTGCCAGTGTACAAAACAAACAGGTCAGGGTTTTAAAGTCGAAATAAGAAAGATAGGTGCTGTCTGGCGGCACAAAAAAACAGGTGACCGTTGCTGCAAGAAAGGCCACCAACATCACGATATTATTTCTCAAAAATCTGCGCAAGCTCATGATAACATCCCCCAAAATAATTAGCTACCAAAAGGTATTATACAACGAAAAATAACGCAGTGTCAATTCTTTTTCAATAGATTTTAAAAAAGCACTTAGCTATTAGCTAAGTGCTTTTTAGGTGAATTCATTATTTAATCATGTTTGCAACTTCGTTTGCAAAATCGTCTTCACGCTTTTCAAGGCCTTCGCCCTTTTCAAAGCGAATAAAGTTAACCAGCTTAACGCCCTTAGAAGCAAGGTATGCTTCAACCTTGAACTCGCTGTCTTTTACAAACTCCTGCTGCAACAGGCAGTTCTGTTCGAAGAACTTGTTGAGTTTGCCACCAACCATCTTTTCAAGAATGTTGTCAGGCTTGTTGGCGTTTTTCGGGTCTTCTTTAATCTGAGCAATGATGATATGCTTTTCCTTCTCAACATCTTCTGCAGGAACAACGTCCTTAGAAAGATATAAAGGATTGATAGCAGCAACCTGCATTGCAACATCTCTTGCAGCTTCGTAAGCAGCTTCGTCAGCCAGGCTGCCTTCAGCTTCAACCAGAACACCGATTCTGCCGCCACCGTGAATATAAGAGCAAACGTTGCCTTCGATTCTTGCAAATCTTCTAATATTCATGTTCTCACCGATTTTAGCAATCAAGCCGGTTAAAGCTTCGCCAACGTTCTGGCTTCCGTCATAAGAAATAGCCTTTAAAGCCTCAACATCAGCAGGATTCTGATCAGCAACAATTTTTGCAACTGTTGCAACAAATGCCTGGAACTCATCGTTCTTAGCAACGAAGTCTGTCTCAGAGTTAACCTCAACCAGAACACCAATTTTTTTATCATCGGAAAGGTATGCCTTAACGATACCCTCAGAGGCAATTCTGCCAGACTTTTTAGCAGCTGTTGCAAGACCTTTTTCTCTCAGCAGATCCATTGCCTTATCCATATCGCCGTCTACTTCAGTCAGCGCTTTTTTACAGTCCATCATACCGCAACCGGTACGTTCTCTTAAAGTTTTAACATCAGCAGCTGTAAATGCCATGTCAATCTCCTCTTTTCTATAAAATTATTCAGCGTCAGCAGCTTCTTCAGCAGCCGGAGCCTCTGCACTAGCAGTAGCTTCTTCGCCTGCGTCAACCCCCTGACGGCCTTCCATAATTGCATTTGCAATGGTAGAAGCAATCAGTTTAACGGCACGGATTGCATCATCGTTACCGGGGATTACATAATCCACTTCTTCAGGATCACAGTTGGTGTCAACAATGGCAACAACAGGAATACCCAGCTTTTTAGCTTCAGCGATAGCGATTTTTTCTTTTCTGGGGTCAACGATGAACAGTGCACTGGGGAGCTTTCTCATGGTTTTAATACCGCCTAAGAACTTCTCCAGCTTTTCTCTTTCATGCTTTAAGTTCAAAACTTCTTTTTTGGGAAGCAGATCAAAAGTTCCATCTTCTTCCATGCGGGTCAACTGCTCTAAACGGTCAATCCGCTGCTTGATAGTTTTGAAGTTAGTGAGCATACCGCCCAACCATCTTGCATTTACCCAGTACATTCCAACACGCTCTGCCTCTTCCTTAATGGAATCCTGAGCCTGTTTCTTTGTACCAACAAAGAGAATGTCACCGCCCTCTTGAGCGATGTCACGAATGAAGTTATAAGCTTCTTCGATTTTTTTAACGGTTTTCTGCAAGTCGATAATGTAGATACCGTTACGTTCTGTGAAGATGTACTCTGCCATTTTGGGGTTCCATCTTCTGGTTTGATGTCCGAAATGGACGCCTGCTTCCAGCAGTTGTTTCATTGAAATTACTGACATTTCTGTCACCTCCGGTTTTATTTGCATAACCTCCGCACCGGTCATTTTCTATGGGAACCGGCAAGCCGGCACCGCCCATAAAATCCCAATGCGTGCGTATTTGCCAAAATAGTATATCATAAAATAACATAAAATGCAAGTTTTTTTCGCAATTTTTCGCAAAAATACATACTTTTGAATGTATATTAAACTTTTAAATGTTTTCTCACAGAAATGAAACTGCCCAAAGCACCCAGGGCAACACCCGTTAGCAGGAATGCAAGCACCAGCCAAACAACAATATCGCCCAGAGGAATGAAGCGAACAAAGCCGATTTGCAAAGAGGCAAACACAGCTGTTAATCCCTCATAACCCAAACAAACCAGGGTGCAAGAGGCTGCCGCACCGATGATGCCGATGATCATGCCCTCAATAATGAAAGGCCAGCGGATAAACCAGTCAGTGGCACCGACAAACTTCATAATGTTGATTTCTTTCCGGCGGGAAAACACTGTCAGTTTAATTGTGTTGGAAATAATAAAGACAGAAATAATGCCTAAAAATACCATAATCCAAATGCTTAACCGACTGATATAATTAGATGCCGATGTCAGCTTATTAATGGTTTCACCATTGCTGATGACCCGCACAACACCGCCTAGCTTTTTAATTTCAGCAACTGTTTGGTCTGACTCAGATAAATCAATGCACCGCACCTGATACCAGTCACGCAAGGGGTTTTCCTCATTTTTATACTTGTCTAAAAGGGATGCATTTTCGCCGAACTGTTCACTGAGCTGCTCAAGACGCTGGTCCTTTGATTCAAAAATAACCTCAGAAACATTGGGAAGAAGCTCTAATGCCTCCCCTAGTTTCTCTGTTTGCTCAGGGGTAAAGTTTTCATCAACCGTCAATGAAATTTCATAGTCATTTTCAACCTGCGTAACCATATAATTAAGGTTCATTGCCAGAATTAAAAACAAACCAAACACTAAGAGGCTGGCAACCACAGTGAATACGGAAGCAAGGCTCATCCAGCCGTTCGAAAATACATTTTTTGTGGCTTCCTTCACAAAATATTTCATACTGTTAATTTTCATATCCGTATACTCCCCTGGCCTCATCTCTGGCAATAACGCCGTCTTCAATGGCAATAACCCGTTTTTTCATCTGGTCTACAATATCTTTTGCGTGGGTTGCCATAATCACAGTTGTGCCCCGTTTATTAACTTCATTTAGCAGCTCCATGATTTCCATAGCGGTTTTGGGGTTTAAGTTACCCGTGGGTTCATCCGCAATTAAAAAGGCAGGATTATTCACCAAAGCACGGGCCAAAGCCACACGCTGCTGTTCACCGCCGGATAGCTGTGAAGGATAAGCCTTAGCCTTATGAGAAAGCCCCACCATACTGAGAACGTTGGGCACCTGACGGCGGATTTCCCTGCGACTGGCTCCCACAATCTCCATGGCAAAGGAGACGTTTTCATATACTGTTTTTTTTGGCAGAAGCCTGAAATCCTGAAACACAACACCCATGTTGCGGCGCAAATATGGAATCTGGTTCTGCTTTAGGGCACTGACATTGACACTGTTAATAATAACCTCTCCCGAAGTTGCGGTTTCCTCGTGCATCAAAAGCTTAATCAGGGTGGATTTTCCGGCACCAGAGGGGCCGACGATAAAGACAAATTCACCACGTTCAATGAAAAAACTGATATTGTTCAGTGCGGTACTTCCATTGTCATAGACCTTTGTTACATTACTGAAAATAATCATAATGAAAAACTCCTAAAACCTCGCTGAATTTGCGTGTAAATATTTATTAACCAAAATGGCAACCTTGAAAATAACGGCATCATCAAATTTTCGCAGGTCAAGTCCCGTTAAACGTTCGATTTTATCCAAACGGTATACCAGCGTGTTTCTGTGAACAAACAGCTGTCTTGATGTTTCGCTGACATTGAGGTTGTTTTCAAAGAATTTGTAAATAGTTTGAAGGGTTTCTTCGTCTAAAACATCAATGCTTTCTTTTTTGAAAATTTCGTCTAAAAACAGCTCGCAGAGCTTGCTGGGCAATTGATAAATCAACCGACCGATTCCCAATGTATCATAGCTTAAAATATACTGATCTCCTTCAAAAACTCGTCCGATTTCAAGAGCCATCTGAGCCTCAGAGTAAGAACGGCCAATGTCGTGGATGGATTCGGTGGGTGTGCCCATGCCAACATATGTCTGCAACATCAGCTCAGCATTTACAGTTTCCACAATGCTTTTTGCAATCTTCTTCAGCAAATCGTGGGTATAGCTGGCAGGCAGTGCTTTAATCAACACCACATTCCGGTTATCAATTCCAATTACAAAATCCTGCTCAGGAAACATATTCTGCAGCAAATGCTGAATAGAGATATCTGTGGCATCCTGCAGCTGAATGATGTAAACAATTCGGGGAATCTCCATATCAATTTGTAACTCAGCAGAGCGCAGAAAAACATCTCCGGGCAAAACATTGCCAAGCAAAACATTCTTCAGGTAGTTGGTTTTATCATATTTATCGCCGCAGTGAATCTGCAAATTAGACAAACTGACAGATAGCATCTGACAAAACCGCCTAGCTTCTTCGTCAGTGCCACGAACATATGTAATATAATCCATCATGTTTCGCAAACCAAAAGCAATAAATGTATAATCAGCAAAAACGAAAGGCTTTCCGTTGTTGTCTGTGTTCATCACAGCGTCATAGGCCAGTTCTTCGTTTAAAGGTTCTCCAACAGATGCAACCACCGTTCCGGTATTATTTAAAACACCCATTTCTCTGCCGGATATCGCCTTCATTTGTTCAAGCATTGGTTGATATACCTGACTCAGCACAGCACATTCCTCCGTTCATTTTTCAATGTCAACACCAGAAACACATATATTCCTTATATTATCATATACTTTTTTTCGAAATTTTGCAAGATTATTTTACTAAATTTAATAATTATTCACAAAATAATTTGTAGTAACTGTAAAATTTTGTCTACTTTGTATTGTTTTGTCAATTGAAAGCAGGGTTGTCACGCCAACTTTGGCACAACAACCCTGCTTGTGTTTATTCATTTTCTGTTTTTGCAGTTTCCTCTGTCGTTTCCGGCGTGCCGTTAAACAGAGCTTCGAATTCTTCACCGGTGAGCTTTTCTTTTTCAATCAAAGCCTGTGCCACACGATCAAGCTGCGCTCTGTGTTCTTCAAGCAATGATTCACAACGCTTATAAGCAGTATCTATAATGTTTCTAACCTCTCGGTCAATTTCAGCAGCCACCTGTTCACTATAATCACGGGTTTGGGCATAATTCATACCCAAAAAGACTTCGTCGTTGTCAGAACCGAAGGTCATGGGACCCAGATTATCGCTCATGCCATACTTCGTAACCATATCACGGGCAATCTTGGTAGAACGCATAATATCATTAGAAGCACCGGTGCTGATATCATTAAGCACTAATTTTTCTGCGGTACGTCCACCCAGAAGTGCCACAATCTGCTCCTGCATATTCTGCTTGGAAACATAGTTTTTATCTTCTAAGGGCAGTGACAGCGTGTAGCCGCCTGCACGTCCACGTTGAATAATGGAAATTTCGTGAACCGGGTCGCAGCTGGGCATGAGCTTGTGCATAATGGCGTGGCCTGCCTCGTGATAAGCCACCAGCCGTTTTTCTTTATCGGTAATGGTCTTAGATCGTTTTTCAGGTCCAGCAATCACTTTGATAATAGAATTTTCAATATCCTCCATCTCAATAGACTTTTTACAACGCTTTGCCGCTAACAGAGCCGCCTCATTCATCAGATTTTCAAGATCGGCGCCGGTAAAACCGGAGGTGGTTTTTGCCACAACTCCAAGGTCCACATCTTTGTCTAAGGGTTTTGCTCTGGAATGCACTTTTAAGATGGCTTCACGGCCCTTCACATCCGGATAATTTACAACAACCTGACGGTCGAAACGACCGGGACGAAGCAGCGCCGGGTCTAAAATATCCGGTCGGTTTGTTGCCGCTATGATGATAATACCTTCATTGGCACCGAAACCGTCCATTTCAACCAGCAACTGATTCAAGGTTTGTTCCCGTTCGTCATGTCCGCCGCCCAAACCGGCACCTCTGTGGCGGCCCACGGCGTCAATTTCGTCAATAAAGATAATGCTGGGGGCATTTTTCTTGGCTCTATCGAACAAATCACGAACACGGGATGCACCCACACCCACAAACATTTCTACAAAATCTGAGCCACTAATGCTAAAAAATGGGACCTTAGCTTCTCCGGCCACGGCCTTAGCCAGCAAGGTTTTACCTGTACCCGGAGGGCCTACCAATAAAACACCCTTAGGAATGCGAGCACCTAGCTCAATGAATTTAGAGGAATCACGGAGAAATTCAACAATTTCTTCCAGTTCTTCTTTTTCTTCGTCGGCACCGGCCACATCTTTAAAGGTGATGTGCGTTTCGCCGCTTTGATTCATGCGTGCATTACTTTTGCCGAAGGACATGACCTTGCCTCCGCCTTGAGACTGCCGCATAAAAACAAACCAAAACAGCACAAAAATGCCCACAGTCAGCAAGGTAGGCAACAATGAAAGCCACCATGGCAGCTCCTGGGGTGCCGGTGTTTCCACCTTCAGTGTTCCTTCTTCCATTTGCATGCGGATTGCATCGCCGGCATCTTCATACAATATATAAATAGATGATATATCGGAAATTCTTTTATTTTCATTAGAATATGCCGGTTCAATGTCACGCAGTGTAATGGTAGCCGTTCTGTCAGACAAAACCAGTTCAGATACTCTACCGCTCTTAATGTGAGACAACAATTCGGAATACGGAATGCTGCTGATGCCCGGTTCGTAATTAAAAATACTGAACATAAGCAAAACTATTAAAAACAGCAGAACGTAAAATCCAATGCCACCTAAATGCTTTTTTTTCAAGAATGTCACTCCTTATGGACTTTGAATGAAATTTAGTTTAGCACAATTTTAGATAAATTACAAGAAATATTTAAAAATTTAACTTTCTATTCATTTTTACATGAAAAGAAATCACTTTTCATACACGCTACGTTTTAAAATACCCACGTAAGGTAGTTGACGATACTGTTCATTATAGTCAAGGCCATAACCCACAACAAATTCATCGGGAATGGAAAATCCCACGAAATCGGCATTCACCGGCTTAATGCGGCGGTCTGGCTTATCCAGCAAACAACATAGTTTTAAAGAAGCCGGTCGACGGGCCTTTAACTGCTGAAAAAGAGCGTGTAAGGTGTTGCCTGTGTCTAAAATATCTTCAACAACCACCACGTGCTTGTCGGTAATATCTACGGTTAAATCCTTTAAAATGCGGACGCTTCCGCCGGAAACGGAACCACTACCATAGCTGGAAACGCACATAAAATCAAACGCAGCCGGAAATGACAATTTTCTGGCAAGGTCAGAAAAAAATGTGATACTGCCTTTTAGAATACAAACCAGAACAACTTCCTTTCCTTGATAAACGTCATTCATTTTTGCTGCAATATCAAGAACTTTTTCAGCAATTTCTTCACTAGAGAGTAAAACTCTTTCTACGTTCTGTTCTAAGTGTTTCACGTAGCGTCCTCCTTTATGTATCTGATGCAAAATACCGGGCCTTTTCCTTTTGTTTTAACAAACCGTTCGTCAGCTCGCAAGCCTGCAAGCCAGACAATATCCTCTCCTGCTGTTATAACAGGGATTGTGTCTCTCATAAAATGGGGAATTTTGTTATCTACGAAATAATCCTGTAGCTTTTTCCTGCCGCAAAGGCCTTTTGGATAAAAATAATCCCCCGCCTGTCGGGAACGTACAGACAGTTTTTTGCCGGATAATTTTTGAATGTCTAGATAAACACTGTCAGCCTTTCTGTGCTCCGGTATTTCCGTCACAATTTGGCAAATTATGTATCCATTTGTTTCCGGAATAAATAACTCACCTTCATGGGGTAAATCATAAAAGAAAGTCTTAACAGGTATATTACGCCGGAGATAAAGCCTTTTGTGACAAACTTCTGCAATCACACCGCCCGGCATATTGACAGCACCCTTGCCTTCTGCTATAAGACTTTTGGCTGCTTCTACATGACAGGCCAAAACCATTTGTCCGTCAGCAAGTTCTTGCAGCAATGTGTGCAGAAGCATGCTGATTAAAAACGGCGGTTCTTGTAAAAGCCTGCTGCAATCAAAGGCATATCCGCCCGAAAAGGGCAATGCCAATTTTATGCAAAAATTCTGTACTTCGTTTTTCAGGTAGGCACTGCAAGCGGAATAGAGCTTGATTTGCTCCTGAAAATTTTTCTGAAAATTCGGGTTATATTCCTGTTCAATCAGGGGCACAAGACTGTGGCGGACCCGATTGCGTGTATAAATTTTCTCGCTGTTTGTGCTGTCTGTCCGAAAATCAAGTGCATGTTCTTTTGTGTATGCTTCAATATCCTGCCGTGTTACGTCTAAAAGTGGGCGGATAACAGTGCCGTTTTTATATGGAATGCCGCCAAGCCCCGAAGGACCGGTTCCCCGCACAAGACGCATGAGAACGGTTTCTATGTTGTCGCCGGCGTGATGAGCCGTTGCAATTTTATGAAAGCCTTCTTTTTTTTGTAAATCATGAAAAAAAGCATAGCGGGCATTCCGGCCTGCGGCCTCTAAACCGGTTCCGGTTTCCTTGGCAATCACTCGTATATCCTTTCGGCACACAAAAAGCGGAAGCTGTCTTTCTTCGCACAGCTGTCTGACAAAAGCTTCATCTCCGTCAGACTCGTCACCTCGCAGACAATGGTTTAAGTGGGCTGCAGCAACAGAAATGCCGAGTTCATCTTGCAAACTCATCAAACAGTCTAACAGGCAAACAGAATCAGCACCGCCGGACAAAGCCACCAGCACTCTGTCTCCCGGTTCAATCAAGGTATGACAGAAAATGGTTTTTCTGACTTGATTCAGCATTTTAATCCCGCCCTTTATCCAGGTTCATAAAGCGGGTGTACTGCCCTGCCCAGAACATTTCAACCGTACCGGTGGAACCACTTCTGTGCTTGGCAATGATACACTCTGCTACATTCTTTTTCTCTGTATCGGGATTGTAGACATCGTCACGGTATAAAAACATAACAATATCTGCATCCTGCTCAATGGCTCCCGATTCACGCAAATCACTGAGCATGGGACGATGTTCAGAACGTTGCTCCGGCGCACGGGATAGCTGTGACAACGCCACAATGGGAACATCAAGCTCTTTAGCCAATATTTTGAGAGAACGTGAAATGTCAGAAATTTCCTGTTGCCGGTTCTCAGAGCGAGTGCCCTGCATCAACTGGAGATAGTCAATCACAACCAGCCCCAGATTGTGTTCAAGCTTGAGTCTTCTGCATTTAGCACGAATATCGCTGATTGTCACATTTGAAGAATCATTGATATAAATCGGCGCTTGTCCCAAATTGGTGAGCGAAGCGGCAATCTTTTCCCAATCATCATCAGTCAGCTCGCCGGTTCGCAGATGGTTACTGTCAATGAGCATTTCAGAGCTGATAATGCGGGAAACCAGCTGCACACTAGACATTTCCAAACTGAATATAGCAACAGGCACACCCCCGTGCACTGCTGCATGGGTGGCAATATTTAAAGCAAAGCTGGTTTTACCCATAGAGGGTCTTGCTGCAATTAAAATTAAATCCGATTTCTGCAAGCCGTTTAACATCCGGTCTAAATCGGTAATACCTGTTGGAGAACCGGTCATTTTGCCTTTATTTTGATATATTTCTGCCAAGCGGTCATGGGTTTGCAGCAAAATATCCTTAATGTGCACAATGCCCTTTTGTTGTTGATTTTCCAAAACATCAAAAATCAGCCGTCCTGCTTCATCAGCAATGTTCTTTGAGGCAGCACCGGGAGAATAACCCAAATCCATAATCTCCCCTGAGGCACGAATCAAACGCCGCAAAAGAGCCTTATCTTGCACAATGTCAAGATATTGCTTTAAATTTGCCGTTGTGGGCAGTGTTGAAGCAAGATATGCCAAATATTCCACACCGCCTATTGCTGCCAATTGTTCACGCAAAGCAAGCTCTTCTGAAACCGTGACCAAATCAATTGCCATATCACGATTAAAAAGAGCCTGCATAGCCTCATAAATCAGGCGGTTGGCTTCAATATAAAAATCATTATCTGTCAAACTCTCAAACACCAAGGTGACGCAATCTGCGTCAATCAGCATGGCACCCAAAATAGACTGCTCCGCTTCCTTGTTGTGAGGCATGACCTTAGGCACGCCGTTTTCCATGGTTGTTCCTTTCCGGTCACTGAGCCTCTACTTTGACCTTTAGATTCGCCGTGATTTCGGGATAAACCTTAATGGTAACGTTGGTAACACCCAATGTTTTAATGCCGTCGGGCAGTTGAATTTTCTTTTTATCTACAACAAGATGACATTGCATTTTTAATTGTTCGGCAACGTCTTTTGCTGTGATGGAACCAAACAACTTGCCGTTTTCTCCAGCTTTTGCTGTGAAGCACACAACAACATCCTTAATTTTGTCAGCCAGCTCCATTGCCTGCTTTTTCTCCTGCTCTTTATGGAACGCTGCTGCACTTTGTTTGCTTTCCATCTCGCTCACTGCACTTTTATCTGCCACAATGGCAAGACCTTTTGGCAACAAATAATTTCTTGCATATCCGTCTGATGCATTAACCATTTCGCCTTTTTTTCCATGTCCTTTTACATCAGCTGTTAAAATCACTTTCATGTGCTCAACTCTCCTTTTGTACTTAAAACAAATCTTTAATTCACTGTTTCCAGATAATATTCATCAATCGCCTGGCAAAGCTGCTTTTTGGCTTCTTCCAGACTGGTGTCAGCCAGCTGCGCTCCTGCAATGGTCATATGACCGCCGCCACCAAGTTTCTCCAGAATCATTTGCACATTGATGCCACCTAAGGAACGTCCGCTGATGCTGACAGCATTTTCTTTTTGACATAGAACGAAAGAAACCGTTATGCCCTTAATGTTAAGCAACTCATCAGCTGCCTGAGCAATGATAATGTGCATATCTTTTCCTTGCTCACTACAAGAGCTAATGGCAATCTGGTCACGAATGATTTCAGCATCCCGAATGATGGTGGCACGCTTAACATAAGAAGATAAATCCTGTTGGAACATGGTTTTGATAGCAATTGTATCCACGCCCTGCTTACGCAAAAATGATGCAGCCTCAAAGGTTCTGACACCGGTTTTAAAGGTAAAGTTTTTGGTGTCTACCACAATACCGGCATATAAACATTCTGCCTCAAGCTTGGTCAAAGACATTTTGTTAGCAGAATACTGCAGAATTTCTGTCAACATTTCACAGGTTGAAGAAGCATAGGGTTCATGATAAATGAGCGCGGTGTTTTCAATAAATTCTGTTCCACGTCGATGATGGTCAACAACCACAATTTGTCCGGCTTTTTTGAGTAGTTGCGGTGCATCTAAAAGACTGGGTTTGTGCGTATCCACCACAACCAGCAAAGTGCCTTTAGTTGTTCTGGCAGTTGCCTGCTGCACATTTAAGAACAGCCCGGCATATTCTTCCGCGTTTTCAAGCCTTTCCAGCATGTTTTTCACCGTCTGGTCATAAGACTCCAGCAAAATATTAACAGGTTTATCCTGCATTTTACACATACGATACACACCAAAGGCGGCCCCCAACGAATCCACGTCGGCTTCCTTATGGCTCATAACAATAACATTATGACTGTCTGCAATTAAACCGCTAAGGGCAAAGCTGACCACTCTGGCCTTAACACGGGTGCTTTTTTCATATTCCTTAGTTGTTCCGCCAAAGAACCGGAATTGTTCCTGGTCCTTGATAACTGCCTGGTCGCCTCCACGGCCCAGTGCCATATTGATGGCATGTTTTGCAAACTGGTCATTTTCAGCAATGTCTTTACCGTCAGCACCAATGCCGATGCTGACGCTGGCAGGCATGGTGTTTCCCTCGCTGATAGAACGAATTTTTGATAAAATATCAAATTTTGTTTTAATAAAGCCCTCCAGATGGGAATTTTCAAACAAAATACAATATTTATCCTTTTCATATTTAATCAAAACGCCGCCGTTTTCACTGGCCCAGTCGTTAATATGCTTATAAAGCTGTGCCTGCAGCTGCGGCATAGCACTGGTGCCAACAGATTCCATCAGTTCATCGTAGTTATCAACAAAAATCAAACACTCGAAGGTTTTCTTATCCAGATATTTTTGCTGATAGGCTACATATTCTGTAATCTCGTCAAAAAACAAAATAATGTTACTCTTTTTCTTTCCTGCATTTTGGGCACTGCTGCCAAAAACTCTAAAGGAATGTTCTTCATAGGTCACTGTTGTCATAACTGAAATTACGGGTTCTGAAAAAAGTGACTCGGGCTGAAGTTGCGGAAACAAAGTATTAATGTCTTTGTCATAAAGATGTTTTCCTGCAATGGCAGTAAAAGCCTCGTTATACCATTTGATTTTTCCGCTTTGCTCCACAATGAGTGTTGGCAACGGAAAATTAAGCAGGGCATTTCGGGTTTCTGAACCGATTTGCAAAGTCATGTTTTCAAACATGGTTAAAATCTTTTTTTCAGAATATTTTTTATAGATGTAATTTACAATGCAAAGCAAAGCCCCGATGACAATTTCAGCTATGGCTAAGTAACGATTGAACCAAAAGGTTACAATCCCTAACATAAATATGACAAAAATGTAGAAACCGCCGGTTACATAATATAAGCCGGCTTTACGGTTAAGTTCCATGAAGTTACACTCCCTTCAAGACCTATTGTCTTTCGGTTTTTTTCGGTTCTGTTGGACGCAGATGCCGATAATCAAAAAATGAATCAGCCAAACCGCAAATTAGTAGCGCAAACAGCGGTAACATAAAAAACACGGTTGAAAAGCAAATCAGCGCTGCCGTCAGCACTCTGCGAGCTGTTCTTTTGGTGCCGTTTTGTTTCAATTTGCAGTTAAAAACAGCAAGTCCAAGCATAACAAACAAAAAGCCGAGAATCAGCACAACATTTGCCGCCGCATCAAAGAATAATCCCTCCGGTGCAGCCAGAAAAAGAAACACCAATGCTAAATAAAAAACGGAAAAGGGTTTATCTCCCTGTAATGCATTAAAGGGTAACAAAAAAGACATATCCTCATGCTTTAACATCATTTTTTTATAAATAGAAATCAGCGTAAATGCCAAAACTATGCTTATAACAGTAAAGATTGTGGGCGCCAACATAATTGACATGTCAATGGCAGAAAAAATTGCCTGTTCAATCACGCCGGCCATCTCCGGATTTGAATATTGCTGCAGCATCAATTCACGGGTTTGTCTGCCCATTTCCAGCATCATGCTGCTTAAAGTCACTTCGCCGCCTGACAGCTGCCCCACCAGCCCCAAGTTGAACAAAAGCTCCAAAAGAAAGAGAACAGAGCATAGAAACAACAGCTTGTATATGCTCAGCTTAAACCGTGTTCCAAGAGCCAGAGCTAATGCCAGGAGCAACATGGGAACGCCTGCTATCAAGGCCTGAACCGGCCCGAAAAACAGGGTGAATATAATCAAAGCCACTAAAGAATTGGCAATGCCCAGTGCAAAGTGTTCACGATAATATAAAGCACCCAATAGCGCGCTGATTAGCAGACCGATAGCGGTGCCCAGTATGCCGCTGGTCAGACCATATGCAGCGCAAAGAGCAATGGTCAGCAATGTGTTTATTAAGTAAGACTTCATGCGGTTGGCTTTCAAGGGAAAATCTCCTTTTTTATTAAAGCGGTATAAAACTCCATAATAACCCTAATATATCCTATTGTAACACAAAGCTTGCTAATTTACAAGAAAATTTCCTAAAAAACCATAATTTATTACTGGGGTGTCAGCTCCGAAAGAAAAACCAATTCAACATGATTCTCCTTACACTCAGGCAAAAGCTCACGGATTGCCTCAGCCGTAATCACACCGCCTTCATATCCCACATGCCCAATTGCAATGCATTCACCCTCCTCTTTTGCGATTTTCATTGCTTTTTTTAAACGTTTTTTTACATAAGCCTTGGTTTTTCTCTCGTGTTCTAAAAACACCTCATTTTCGTAAAACTGCACCCCTACTTCGCCCGCTGCTTTTCTACAGATGCTTTTCGAACTGGTTTTAGAATCAAGAAAAAACAGGCCATGCTCTTTTAGACCTTCAAGAACAGGGCGCATAACAGATTCCTTTGTGCTGCTCAGGGTGCCCATATGAATATTTGCCCCAACAGCTTCGGGTAACTCCTGTAATGCATCTTCAAGCCAGGTGCGTATTTCTGTATCTGTATGACTGATTTTAACGGGACGAGGCCCCAAATGAGCAGGCACATCATGGGTGGTGGCCTGCATAGGAATATGCAGAATAATCTCTTTGCCGTTTTCTAAAGCATCCTCAGCATCATCTTCCGTATACTCTAAAAACGGCATGATTGCCACTGTTAATTTGCAATCAAGGGACAGCATTTCACGAACACCTTTTCGTTGCAGTCCAAAATCGTCAATCACAATTGCCAAACGTCCGGACTTTTCTGCATCAACTGCCTGACTTGCGGAAAGACCAACCAATGCAGCAAGCAGAACCCCGCCTAAAACCAAAACACAGAAAACCGCCAGCTGCGTTATGTGAATTGTGCAAAATAAAAATTTATTCTTACCCATAAAAACACCTCTTCTTTTCATGTATACGAAAAGAAGAGGTGAATCATGTCAACAGAAAAAATGTTGTTTTTATTCAAGATAATCCTTCAGTTTTTTGCTTCTACTGGGGTGTCGCAGTTTGCGCAGAGCCTTTGCTTCAATCTGACGGATTCGCTCACGGGTAACTTTAAACTCCTTGCCAACCTCTTCCAGCGTTCTGGCTCTGCCGTCTTCCAGACCGAAACGCAGCTTTAAAACCATAGCTTCCCGAGGGGTTAACGTGTCGAGCACATCGCTGAGCTGTTCTTTTAAAAGCATAAAAGAAGCGGCTTCAGAAGGAGCGGGGGCATCATCATCAGGAATAAAGTCTCCCAAATGACTATCCTCCTCTTCACCAATGGGGGTTTCCAAGGAAACCGGCTCCTGGGCAATTTTCATAATTTCACGAACCTTGTCAATAGACATGTTCAGTTCTTTTGCAATTTCATGGGGATGAGGGTCACGACCCAACTCCTGCACCAGCTGGCGGGATACCCGAATCAACTTGTTGATGGTTTCCACCATGTGCACCGGAATTCGAATGGTTCGTGCCTGGTCGGCAATTGCACGGGTAATGGCCTGACGAATCCACCAGGTTGCATAGGTGCTGAATTTATAGCCTTTGGTATAGTCAAACTTTTCAACGGCCTTAATGAGGCCCAGATTCCCTTCTTGAATCAAGTCCAGAAACAGCATGCCACGTCCTACATATCGCTTAGCGATAGACACAACCAAACGAAGATTTGCTTCTGAGAGGCGTTTTCTGGCTTCAGCATCGCCATCGGCCATTCTCTTTGCCAGTTCCATTTCTTCATCAGGTGCTAAAAGCGGCACTTTGCCGATTTCTTTGAGATACATTTTAACGTGGTCATCAACCGAAACGCCTTCCACTCCAGAAATCTCCAGAGCCTCAGCATTTAAGTCCACTTCCTCCAGGGGTGGTAAATCGCCGATTTCCTCCTCAATTTTTTCCAGCTCCTTGTCCATATCGGCTACAATCTCAATGCCTTCTTTTTCCAGCATCTCATATAATAGCTCAATTTGTTCAGGTTCCATTTCAAACTCAGAAAGGGCATCCATGATTTCCTTATAGGTCAAAATACTGTTCGCCTTACCCTTAGCAGTGAGTTCCTGAATGGTTTGCTGATATTTTGCCTCTGCCTCCGGTGTCATATTACCCTCTCCTTTCTTTAATTCTTCGGTAGATTTCATTGGCTTCTTTCACTTTACCTTCCCCGGCCAGTTTTGCGGCCTGTAATTTCAAATATGATTCTTCCAGCTTGAATGCAGCCTCTTTTGCGGCCTGCAAACTGTCGCCTTCAAAATTTATATATAAGATAGCTGCTGCGGCTTTCTTTGTTTCTTCTTCAGCAGAAAGAGCTGTGAGAAATTCAGAAGCACTGATTTCCTCGTGTGTCGTACGATACTCCAAAATCCGCCCAAACAGTTTTCTGTGCAGTTCGCCGGAAAACCATTCCGGCAGAACGGATGTTTTTGCCATTTCAAATGGCCGTCGATGATAAAAAATCAGGTTTAAAAGCGTTCGCTCCGTTTTATATGTAGCGATGCTCTGGCCTTTAGGCAAATTTGAAGCGTCAGCAGTTAACCGCTCTGGCATTGCCTCGTTATACAATTCTTTATTTACCTGTTTTTTGTTTTTATAATAAATCAATTTAGACACTTCTGTCCGGATAGATTCCGGAGAAATATCTGTCTCAGCGGCAATGCGCTTGATGTAAGCTTCTCGGGAAATTTCGCTGTCAACATCTGCCAAAATCTTGGCCGCTTCGCCCAGAAAACTGATTTTCTGACTTAAATCATAAATATCATATTGTTGTCGCAGGCGCAATAACTGATATTCCAGAGATTCTCTGGCATCAATCATGAGCTGACGAAAGCTTTGAACACCCTTTTTTTGAATATATTCATCCGGGTCTTTGGCACCTGTATAGCTGATAACTTTCACAATGTTTTCAGCCTCTGCCAAAATGCCAATGGCTTTTTGCGCAGCCTTTTGACCGGCTTCGTCGCTGTCATAACAAACATAAACTGTGCTGGCATATCGTTTTAGCAGACGTGCCTGTTCTTCTGTGAGTGCCGTTCCCAATCCGGCCACGACATTTGTGATACCGTTCTGGTATAGGGAAACCACATCCATATAGCCTTCAACCAGAATAAGTCCCTCTTTCATGCCTTTCTGTTTTGCCAGGTTCAAAGAAAAAAGGTTTCTGCCTTTATGAAACACCGGTGTATCCGGAGAGTTCATATATTTTGCGTGATCTTCACCCAAGGCTCTGCCGCCAAATGCCACCACATTTCCCCGCACATCAATAATAGGAAACATGAGCCGATTGCGAAATTTGTCATATACACGACCCTTGTCATTTTTAACAGCCAATCCACCAGTCACCAGCTCGTCACGGGTGTAACCCTGGTCTGTCATATAATCCAATAGGTCTGACCAAGCATCCGGTGCATAACCAATGCCGAATTTCACGGCTGTTTTGCGGTCAATGCCCCGCTTTTGCATGTAGGAAACAGCGGCTTTCGCATTTGGGCCGTTTAAATTATCGTAAAAATGCCGCGCTGCCAAACGGTTCATTTCTAAAATGCGTTTTCTGAGGCTGGCTTCTTCCTCGCTTTTTGTGCTTTTGCCCTGCTCTTCTTCTAAGGTCACACCGGCTCTTTGAGCCAAGAACTGGAGAGCATCTACAAAATCAAGATTTTCAGCGCGCATGACAAAATCAAACACATTGCCACCGGCACCGCAACCGAAGCAATAAAACAATTGCTTGTCCTCGTCTACATGAAAGGAAGGCGTTTTTTCCTTGTGAAACGGACAAAGACCCACGTGGCTTGTCCCGTTACGTTTTAAACGCACATAAGACGACACAAGCTCCGGCAAATTGATGCGCCGGCTGACCTCGTTAATTGAGCTTTGTGAATATCGTGGCACAGACGTCCTCTCCCGATTCAAAATTTAGACCATAATTTTTATTCGACGAAAAAACCGGATTTCCTTTTTCTTTTTTCATTTTTTTCTATCAAACATATAATACCCATAATTTTACATTTTATGTATTATCCTATTTTATCTGCCAGTTTTGGGGTAAAAACAGGTTTTTAAAAATATAAATGGCAAAATTATCCGTCATTCCGGCAATGTAGTCGCACACATCCTGCTCACCTTCAAACACCTTTTGGGCAAGACCTGCTTTATGCAGAATATCTGGCTTGTCGATAAACGTGTTAAACAGCATAATGAGCATGTCCTTTGCTTTATCATCCTCCGCCTTCGCCACAGGACTGGTATACACGTTTTTAAACATAAAGCGCCGCAGCTCCATCATTGCCTCGTAAATTTCCTTGCTCATAGCAACTTTAGGTTGATTGGTGCTGTGCTCAATCACATCTAGAATCATGTTATGAATTCGCTCGCCGTGTGTATTTCCCAATAGCTTGCGGCATTCCTTAGGAATGGAATCTGCTGCAATCACGCCGCCTCTAACAGCGTCATCAATATCGTGATTGATATAAGCAATCCGGTCAGCCAGCTTAATAATCTGCCCTTCTAGGGTGCAAGCTTCATTTTCGCCTGCATGGTTTACAATGCCGTCACGCACCTCAAAGGTCAAATTCAATCCACAACCGCCCTCCAGCACATCCACCACACGCAGACTTTGCTGATAGTGCTTAAATCCGCTGCTGCAAATTTGGTCTAAAACATCTTCACCGGAATGGCCAAAGGGTGTGTGCCCCAAATCATGCCCCAGTGCAATGGCTTCTGTTAAATCTTCATTTAAACGCAAGGCTCGGGCAATGGTTCTGGCAATTTGAGAAACCTCCAGCGTGTGAGTCAGGCGGGTTCTGTAATGGTCCCCTTCAGGTGCTAAAAACACCTGGGTTTTATGCATGAGCCGGCGAAATGACTTTGCATGAATAATTCTATCTCTATCTCGCTGGAAATCCGTTCTGACACTACAGGGCTCCATGGGCTTCTCCCTGCCCTTTGACTGGTTAGAACGAACAGCAAATTCTGACAAAAAAGCCTTTTCCTGTTGTTCGGTGTAGGATTTATAATCCATAAAAAACTCCTTTATTTATATAGCATACAAGCCTCTTGTTCACCATTTTATTATTAGCATAATGCATTTATACCCTTTTTTTCGGTTTTCAAACAAAATTTTTAACAAAATATATAAAAATAGGCTGTAAAAAATACATGTAACGATTTATGATACAGGTTTTTTACAGCCTATTATAATTGATTTGCTTACAATTTACTTTTTGTTTCTGTTCGCCGCCTTATCTCGTTCGGTTTTTGTCAAAAGCTTTTTCCTAAGACGAATGCTTTGAGGGGTAACTTCCACAAGCTCATCATCTGATATAAATTCCAAACACTGTTCCAGACTCAGATTGTCAGGTGTTGTCAACCGCAGTGCCTCATCACTGCCGGAAGCACGCATGTTGGTCACATGTTTTTTCTTGCAAACATTCACGGTGATATCCTCAGCTTTGGCATTTTCACCTACAATCATACCTTCATAAACCTTAACACCGGGTCCAATAAATAACCGGCCACGCTCCTGAGCATTATATAAACCATACGTAATGCTTTCGCCCGTCTCCCAGGCAATCATAGAACCACGTGTTCGGCTTTCAATATTACCAAAATAGGGGCTGTATCCGTCTAAAATGGTGTTCATCACACCGTTTCCACGGGTGTCACTTAAAAACTCGCTGCGATAGCCAATCAGTCCACGTGAAGGGATTCGGAATTCAAGACGCATATAGCCATTGTCAGAAGGCTGCATGTTCTGCATTTCTGCTTTACGCATCCCCAGCTTTTCAATCACTGTACCGGCATATTCCTCCGGCAAATCTATGAACAAAAGCTCCACCGGCTCCATTATTTTGCCGTCTTTTTCCTTTAGAATAACTTCCGGACGGGACACCTGAAATTCATAACCCTGACGACGCATGGTTTCAATTAAAATCGAAAGATGCAGCTCTCCTCTGCCAGACACCTTAAAGCAATCAGCACTGTCAGTTTCTTCTACTTTCAGGCTGACATTTGTGTCAAGCTCCCGAAACAAACGGTCACGCAAATGACGGCTGGTGACAAATTCGCCCTCGTTTCCTGCAAAGGGGCTGTTGTTGACCAAAAAATTCATAGAAATTGTCGGCTCATCAACCGTGATGACCGGCAAAGGCTCAACACAGGTTGGGTCGCACAAGGTTTCACCAATGCCAATGTTACCTAAACCAGCAACTAAAATTACATCACCCGCCTGTGCCTCCTGCACCTCAACTCGCTTTAAGCCGTCGTGCATATAGAGCCGCCCGCACCGTGCGTTCTGCGTGGTGCCATCGGCGTGGCAAACGGTTAAAAACCGACCGGTTGCAAGGCTGCCTCTGTCAATTCTGCCAACAGCAATCCGGCCAACATATTCATCATAATCAATGTTAGACACGAGCATTCTAAACGGCTTAGAGACATCCCCTTCCGGTGCCGGAACGTGGTTTGCGATGGTTTCAAAAAGAGGCCTTAGCCCTTCTTTCATTTCATCCGGTTCATATCCGCTAACGCCTTCTCTTGCCGAGGCATAAACAATGGGAAAATCCGCCTGCTCATCGCTGGCACCTAGGTCAATGAATAAATCAAAAATTTCATCAACAACCTCTGTAGGACGTGCCTGAGGTCTGTCAATTTTATTAATAACCACAATGGGTTTTAAACCCTGAGATAGCGCCTTTTTCAGCACAAACCGTGTCTGGGGCATTGGCCCTTCAAAGGCATCTACCAATAAAAGAACGCCGTCAACCATGCCAAGCACACGTTCAACTTCTCCACCAAAATCGGCATGGCCCGGTGTATCAATAATATTGATTTTCATGTCTTTATATATAATAGAGGTATTTTTAGACAAAATGGTGATGCCGCGTTCACGCTCTAAGTCATTAGAGTCCATAACACGTTCTGTCACTTGTTCATTTTCTCTGTAAATACCGCTGTCTTTGAGCATCACATCAACCAAAGTGGTTTTACCATGGTCAACATGAGCAATAATTGCAATGTTTCTGATTTCTTTCACGCTTTGAGCCTCCGAACATTTATACTGTAGTAAAATAACCATACTATTATACAACAAATCAGGAATTATGTCAAATCATTTAGCAGACATTCCCGCCTATTTTATATTTCCAGGTTACCACCTTTTATCAATTTTTTAAAGACTGTATTGAACATAACCTGACAATCTAACTAGTCTAGTCTTTAGCAGAACGTGTATACCCTTTAAAGTACCCAACGGTCTCATTTTCTTTATTTCCTTCAATGTTCCCTATATACTGTTTTGGTTCTGCATCCTGTGCCTCCTCGCTTGGCACATGGTATAATAAAATTTTATTAAAATCCCGGCTTATATAAGCATTGGCAATCTCTGAACCGACTACCTTTGAGCCTAACACGCCGTCCCCATAATCATGCATAATTGTTTCCGGATTAAAATAAAAACCTGTGAATGCATGCATGGTTTTATCTTCATTATTTAAGGGCCACAAACCCACATAAAACATGCTGCTCCCATAAACAGTTGTTTTGCCTTCTGACGTCACTGTAATCTCTCCGGACATTTTATCATTTAGAAATAAAAATCTTAAATAATTCATAGAGAGGGTGATTTCAGCCGGTTCTCCGCTAAAGGTATTAATGCCGAAAAATGTTCTTTCAATCTTTTGAGGAAACGGCAACAAACAAACCAAAGCAATGATGACAACTCCACAAATAATAATTTTTTTCTTCATAAAACCACCCTTTCATCACTGTGTTCCCTAACTTCTGCTGACAATTTCATTATAACGGATTTATGTTTTGAAGTCAATTCTCTTCAACTGTTATAATCTTTTATAGATACAAAAAAGAGGTTGCATTAGAAGTCTTTTTAGTAATCATGACTTCTGCAACCTCTTCTCATAACTTTTAAATTATACGTCTAACAAGTTGACCATGGATACACTGTTTTTACTTAAATGAGTCTGCAGGCTGGCTAAAAATGCCTTTGCTGTGTCAAGGCTGGTCAGACAGGGCACGGAAAGCTCCACGCTCTTTCTTCTGATTTTAAAGCCGTCACGGTCCGGTTGGCGACCTTTTGTTGCCGTGTTAATCGCCAGATTAAACCGACCCTCTTGCAGAAGATCTAAAATATCAGGACTGCCCTCACCAATTTTAGCAACTGTTGTGGCAGGCACGTTATGTTGCATCAAATATGTTGCGGTGCCCTTCGTTGAATAAATGTGGTAACCCAGTTCGTGGAAGCCTCTGGCAATATCCAGCATTTCCGGCTTATCGGTGTCACGAACAGTGATTAAAACATTGCCCTTTTCACTCATCTTGAAACCGGCACCCAAAAGGCCCTTAAACAGCGCCTCAGAAAAGCTCTTGCTAATGCCCAGCACCTCGCCTGTAGACTTCATTTCAGGACCTAAAGAGGTATCAACATCGTGCAGCTTTTCAAACGAGAACACAGGCACTTTAATTGCAGTATATTCCCCTTCAGAATGCAGACCTGTACCACAACCCATATCGGCCAGCTTTTCACCCAGCACACAGCGTGTAGCAAGGTCAACCATGGGCACGTTTGTTACCTTACTGATATACGGTACCGTTCTGGAAGAACGGGGATTCACCTCTATCACATAAATTTCTCCCTCATACAGAACAAACTGAATGTTTACCAGACCCACAACATGCAGGGCGTTGGCAAGACGTTTGGTATATTCCACCAAATCTGCTTTAATTTTATCTGTAATCGTTGGTGCGGGATATACTGAAATTGAGTCTCCTGAATGAACACCGGCACGCTCTAAATGCTCCATGATGCCCGGAATCAAAATATCGGTGCCGTCACAAATGGCATCAACCTCAATTTCTTTACCCATCATATATTTATCAATGAGAATGGGATGTTCCTGTTTAATCATGGTAATGATATCCATGAACTCTTTAACGTCACGGTCATTATAAGCAATTTCCATGCCCTGACCGCCCAACACATAAGAAGGACGCACCAGAACAGGATAACCCAATTCATTTGCCGCTTCTAAAGCTTCTTCATGGGTGAACACTGTTCTGCCTTCAGGACGACGAATGTCGCAGGCTTCCAGAATTTCGTCAAACCGCTCTCTGTCTTCTGCGGCGTCAACATCCTCAGCTTTAGTGCCAAGAATTTTCACACCCATTTCCTTCAAGGCAGCAGTCAATTTAATGGCTGTCTGTCCGCCAAACTGAACCAGAACACCGTCAGGTTTTTCAATTTCCAGAATATTGCCCACATCTTCGGGAGTCAGTGGCTCGAAATACAGTTTATCAGCTGTATCAAAGTCTGTGGAAACTGTTTCAGGGTTATTGTTAATAATAATGGTTTCATAACCTGCCTCACGAAGCGCCCAAACAGCGTGTACTGAGCAATAGTCAAACTCAATACCCTGACCGATACGGATAGGACCAGAGCCAATTACCACGATCTTCTTGCGGGTTGAAGAGAAGGTCTCGGTGTATTCATTATAGGTTGAATAATAATAGGGTGTGACAGCCTCAAATTCAGCAGCACAGGTATCAACCATTTTATAGGTCGGGAAAATGCTGTGCAATTCCCGCATGGCACGAACTGCAATCTCAGAAATACCGGAAAGCTCTGCAATGAGTTTATCTGTAAATCCCATACGCTTTGCATCTTTTAACAGCACTGCCTCTAAGGGGCCCTGCTTTAAGCGATTTTCCATGTCTACCAGATTTTTCAGACAGTTCAAGAAAAACGTGTCAATCGTGGTGATTTCATGAATTTCTTGTATGTCTACCTCACGGCGGAATGCCTCACAAATGACAAAGAACCGTTCATCATCAACACGGGACAGACGCTTGATGATATCTTTTTTAGATAATGCCTTGAGCTTCTTCAGTTCAAAGGACTGCACATTCAATTCCAAGCAACGAACGGCTTTCATGAGGGCACCCTCAATGTTGTCAGAAATGGCCATAACCTCGCCGGTGGCCTTCATCTGTGTGCCTAATGTGCGCTTTGCTTTAACAAACTTATCAAAGGGCCATTTAGGGAATTTAATAACACAGTAGTCAATGGTCGGCTCGTTGCAGGCACAGGTTTTTCCGGTTACGGCATTGACAATTTCATCAAGGCCATAACCAATGGCAATTTTAGATGCCACCTTAGCAATGGGATAACCGGTTGCCTTAGATGCCAGCGCTGAGGAACGAGAAACACGGGGGTTAACCTCAATCACAGCGTATTCAAAGCTTTCAGGATGCAGAGCAAACTGGCAGTTACATCCGCCCTCAATACCCAGAGCATGAATGATGTTTAAGGATGCGTTGCGAAGCATGCTATATTCTTTTTCAGAAAGGGTCTGTGCCGGTGCAATAACCACAGAATCACCTGTGTGAACGCCCACGGGGTCAAGATTTTCCATGGAGCAAACCGTGATTGCATTGCCCTTACTGTCACGAATAACCTCAAACTCAATTTCTTTCCAGCCGGAGATGCACTTCTCTATTAAAACCTGATGAACACGGGAAAGACGCAAACCATTAGGCGCAATCTCCTGCAAATCTTCTTCGCTATAAGCAATACCGCCGCCGGTGCCTCCCAGAGTATAGGCCGGACGAACAATAACCGGAAAACCGATTTCTTTAGCAAATGCTAAGGCATCTTCATAGGTGTTTACCACCTTGGATGCAATGCATGGCTCACCAATAGATTCCATGGTATCTTTAAAGGCCTGACGGTCCTCTGCCATTTTAATGGCTGAGGTAGCAGTTCCCAAAAGTTTTACATTCATTTTGTCAAGATAGCCTTCCTCTGCCAGTTCCATGGCAAGATTTAAGCCTGTTTGACCGCCCAACGTCGGCAAAATGCTGTCGGGACGTTCGATTTCAATAACCTTTTTAACAGATTCAGCTACCAAAGGTTCAATATAAATTTTATCTGCCATCATTTTATCGGTCATGATGGTTGCGGGGTTTGAGTTGATTAAAACAACTTCAATTCCCTCTTCAGAAAGGGCACGGCAGGCCTGTGTGCCGGCATAGTCAAACTCTGCTGCCTGACCGATGACAATAGGGCCGGAGCCGATTACCAAAACTTTTTTAACATCATCACGCTTAGGCATTGTTTTTCCCTCCCATCATGGCAACAAATTCTTCTAATAAATATTCCATATTCTTCGGTCCCGGCTTGCATTCCGGGTCAAACTGAATCGACATGGCAGGGAGTCCTTTATACCGAATGCCCTCCACCGTCTGGTCGTTGATGTTGATGTGACTGATTTCCATCACTTCTTCCGGCAGGCTGTCAGCTGCCACAACAAATCCATGATTCTGGCTTGTGACAAAGGTTTGTCCCAGTTTTAAATCCTTAACCGGCTGGTTGGCTCCCCGATGACCGAATTTCAGCTTTTCTGTTTTGCCACCCATGGCAAGTGCTGCCAGCTGATGCCCCAGCCCCAGACCCATAAAGGGTTTGCCTGAGGTTATGAGCGCTTTCACATCTGAGAGATAAGAAGCACACAGCGAAGGATCGCCGGGGCCGTTTGAAATCACAATGCCATCAGGGTTTGCTGACAGAATTGTTTCTGCATGGGTTGTGCAGGGATAAACCGTCACTTTTGCGCCACGACGAACAAAGGAAGCAATCGAATTTCTTTTTAAGCCAAAATCTAAAAGTGCCACATTAAGGTCGCCATCACCAACGGTGTATGTCTCCTTGCAGGTTACCTGCTCCACCATAGAACCAATTGAATATGCCCCAATGTCAGCTTTATAATCACCAAAGTTAAACGGTTCTTCTGTGGTAATGATACCATTCATTGCACCCTGATTCCGAATCATTTTCGTCAAAGCACGGGTGTCAATGCCGGTGATTGCGATAACATTTTCACTCACTAAATATTCTTCCAGTGTTTCCTGAGAACGGAAATTGCTGGGATAGGCTGTGGCTTCTTTTATAATCAGTCCCCGAACCTGCGCTTTATCTGACTGACAGTCCTCCCGGTTAATGCCGTAGTTACCAATAACCGGATAGGTCATAGACACAATCTGACCGGCAAAAGAGGGATCAGTGATGGCTTCTAAATAACCAACCATGCCGGTTGTGAAGACAATTTCGCCAATGGCCGTTCCGGTTGCACCAAGGCTTTTGCCTTCAAAAACCGTACCGTCAGCCAATGCTAAATATGCTTTTTTCATGGCTTAACTTCCTTTCTTTTATCGTAGGTTTATATATACTGCATGATATCATCACGCATGCGAATAGCTTCATCTTTTGCAGCTTTTCCAAAATCCTCGGGCTGGTAATCGCCCTTCTGCCATGCGCACATAATGCCACGGGAGGAATTGATAATGGCACCCAAACCGTTTGCATCAAAGGCACCTGCCACATCCTTTGCACCGCCGCCCTGTGCACCATAGCCCGGCACCAGAAGATAAGATTTGGGCATCAGGCCCCTAAGCTCTGTCAACTGTTTGGGATAGGTTGCTCCAACAACGGCACCTACAGGTGTATAGCCGTATTTACCTTCAAGTCCTTCACCCCATCGATTGACCATGGCAGCCATTTTTTGATAAATTGTTTCGCTTCCGACCTCTAAATCCTGCAGCTCTCCTGAGGAGGGGTTTGAGGTTTTGACTAAAACAAAGATAATTTTTCCATATTCCTCACAGGCTGACACAAAGGGCTTAATGCCGTCTGAACCCAGATATCCGTTAACAGTCAGTCCTTCGCTTTCCAACTCGTTCTGCACGGATATGTCACCGGCTGTTGTATGAGCAAGATACGCGCCGGCATAGGCCTCAGCAGTTTTGCCAATATCATTTCGTTTGCCGTCTAAAATAACATACATTCCCTTTTCTCTGGCATAAGAAATGGTTTCAGCCAGTGCAGAAAGGCCGGAAAGACCATACATCTCATAATATGCAGACTGGGGCTTAACCGCCGGCACAATATCACAAAGACTGTCAATCAACCCTTTGTTAAATGCTGTCAGCGCTGCGCCAACTGCCTGGTTGGTTTTTCCGTGTGCCGCTATTGCGGCCTGCCTGATGTGCTCAGGAATATATTCCCAACGGGGGTCAAGACCAGCCACGGTGGGATTCTTTTTTTCTTTGATTTTATCAATTAAAACATCAATAGACATATGGCACCTCCATTATCTTTTATAAACCAGTTTACCACCGGTGATGGTGGCATCAACTCTACCGTAAACAGTAAAACCGTGATAAGGTGAATTTTTTGATTTAGAAGCAAAGCTATTTACATCCACTTCATAAGGTTCATCCATATCAAAAACCACCACATCAGCAGGTGCATTTTCTTCTAATCTGCCGGCAGGAATATTTAAGATAGCAGCCGGTGCAGAAGTCATTGTTCGTAAAAACGCATCTAAAGAAAGGTGCTTTTCACGCACCAAATAGGTGATACCCAGAGCCAAAGCCGTTTCAAAACCAACAATGCCGTTTAAGGCAACGGCAAACTCAACATTTTTTTCGTCAACATGGTGAGGTGCATGGTCGGTTGCAATGGCATCTAAGGTGCCATCAGCCAAACCGGCAATCACAGCATCTACATCCTTCTGCGTTCTCAGCGGCGGATTCATTTTGGCATTGGTGTTATATCCTTCTGTCGCTTCTTCTGTTAAAGTGAAATAATGGGGACAGGTTTCTGCTGTTACCCGAACGCCCTGTTTCTTTGCCTGACGGATAATTTCCACCCCGCCGGCTGTGCTGACGTGGGCAATGTGAACCCGTTTTCCTGTTTCCTTGGCCAAGATGATATCACGGGCAATCTGCACTTCTTCTGCAGCGTTTGGAATGCCTTTTAAGCCAAGACGGGTGGATACGGCACCTTCATTCATACTGCCGCCGGCCACTAAAGAAAGGTCCTCACAATGAGAAATCACCAGCATGTCGAACATGTCACCATATTCCATGGCACGTCGCATAAGTTCAGGGTTGGAAACAGGACGACCGTCATCAGAAACAGCAACAGCTCCCGCCTCTTTCATATCGCCAATTTCTGCCAGCAGTTCACCCTGCAGTCCCTTGCTCACAGCACCAATGGGATATACATGTGCACTGCCAACAGAAGCAGCTTTGTTTTTCACAAACTCAATCAAGGCAGCGTTGTCTAAAACCGGTGTGGTGTTAGGCATACAGGCCACAGAAGTGAAACCGCCTTTAGCTGCCGAAAGCGTGCCGCTTGCAATATCTTCTTTATATTCCTGTCCCGGTTCACGAAGATGGCAATGCATGTCCACAAGACCCGGGGCAACAATTTTATTTTGAGCATCAATGATTTTTATATCATTGTCTTTTAATTCTGCTGCCAATCCCTCGCTGATTTTTTTAATAATTCCGTCTTCAATATATACGTCACGAATGCCGTCGGCACCGCTGGCAGGGTCAATCACTCTGCCACCTTTAATTAAAATTTTCATCATTTCAGCTCCTTTTCGCCAGAATGTTCAGAACAGCCATGCGCACTGCTACGCCATTGGTTACCTGCTCATCAATCACAGCACGGTCAGAATCCATAACCTCTGTGCAAAGCTCAATGCCACGATTGACAGGACCGGGATGCATAATAATGGCATCTTCCTTAGCCAGCTTCAAGCGCTCGGAATTTAAGCCAAAAAATTTGGAATATTCCCGCATGCTGGGCAAAAGACCGCTTTGTTGACGTTCCTTCTGCAGGCGCAGACACATAACAACGTCGGCACCTTTAATTGCTTTTTCCACATTTTCATGGGTTTCAACACCCAACTCCTGAATGTCACGAGGAATTAAGGTTGCCGGAGCGCCCAGCACAACCTCAGCTCCCAGTTTGTTTAAAGCATAAATATTAGAACGTGCCACACGGCTGTGAGAAATATCGCCAATGATGGCAACTTTAAGCCCCTCAATTCTGCCTTTCTTTTCCTTCATAGTGAGAAGGTCAAGCAAAGACTGCGTGGGATGTTCGTTCATGCCGTCGCCGGCGTTGACAACCGCAGCGTTGACATGCTTTGCAATGAGATGAGGCGCACCGGACATCTGGTGACGAATGACAATCACGTCTGTTCCCATAACATCCAGTGTTCTGGCTGTATCAATCAGGCTTTCGCCTTTCTGCACACTGGAGCCGGAGGCTGTCATGTTGGCAGCGTTGGCACTCATGTATTTAGATGCCAGTTCAAAGGACATTCGTGTGCGGGTGCTGTTTTCATAAAACAGTGTTACCACGGTTTTTCCCTGCAAATGGGGTGTTTTTTTTGCGTTTTGATTTAAAATGTTTTTCATGATTTCTGCCTGATAGAGAATATAGCGAATCTCCTCTGCCGACAGCTCTTTCATTCCTAATAAATCTTTATTAACAAGCTTCATGTTATCCTCCTGTTAGTTCTGGGAAACATCAGAGATTTTTTCCAGAGAAACTTCGTTATAGCCATCTAGTTCATCAAAACAAACATGCACAATTTCATTCCGGGAAGTGGGAATATTTTTTCCTACATAATCCGCACGTATGGGCAGTTCTCTGTGACCACGGTCAACCATAACAGCCAGTTCAATTTTTTGAGCACGTCCCAACTCCATCATGGCCTCCATGGCGGCACGGGCTGTGCGACCTGTGAAAAGCACATCATCTACCAGCACAATTTTTTTATCAATCACCATAAAATCAATGCTTGTGCCGTTGATAACAGGCATGTCAGAACGCAAGCTTAAGTCATCACGGTAAAAGGTAATGTCTAAAATGCCCATGGGCACTTCCTTGCCCTCCAGCTCTTCCAGCTTCTCTTTCAGGCGGTTTGCCATTAAAACACCCCGACGCTGAATGCCAATCAAGGCCAGATTTTCAGTTCCTTTGTTTTTTTCAATGATTTCAAATGCAATACGGGTAATTGCTCGCTGCATAGCGGCATCATCCATGATGCTGGAACGATTCTGCTCCATAAAGCTGCCTCCTTTTAAAATTGTTCAGGTATTAAAAAAGCTCTTACTGCAAGACGCAATAAGAGCATACAGGTAGATTTTTAGATAGTTCCCGTTATCTGATGTGTGCACCTTATCAGCATCTCTGTACCGATTTAAAGGCATGTGTAAATTATTCAATTGTTATTGTTATTTATTGTACCACAAATTTCTTCTCATGTCTATCTTTTTTTTAAATTTTTTACATTTTTTCTTCTTGGACTGTTTCAGACTCTTCTCCTTCAAAATGAAAAACTCTGTCACAAAAAGCCAAAGCCGCTTTTTTGTGGGAAACCAAAATGCATGTTTTATCGTGCCGGTTTTTCAGCGCTGATAAAAGGGCCTGCTCTGTTTCTTCATCCAGTGCCGAGGTAGATTCGTCTAAGAGCAGCACTGGTGCATCATGAACCAACGCACGTGCCACAGCAAGTCGCTGAATCTGACCTTCAGAAAGCCCCAGACCGCCTTCGCCCAGCTGGGTATCGAGTCCTTCAGGCAACGATTCTATAAAATCCCAGATTTGTGCATCGCGGGCGGCTTGAATCATCATTTCATCGGTCACATCGGTTTTAAAGAAAGCAATATTTCCCCGAATGGTTCCCGAAACAATCAGATTTCCCTGGGGTACATAAGAAAATAAACGTTTCGTTTCTTGAAACAAAGGTCGCTCTGTTCCGTCTGGCAGCACCAAAGAAGCCGTCCCTCCTTTGGGCGATAAAATCCCCATCATCACTTTCAGGAGTGTGCTCTTTCCGGTGCCGGAGGCACCTGAAATCACCACAAACTCCCCCGCTTTAACCGAAAAATCAGTTTGTGTTAAAATTGGTTCATCACGATAGCCAAAAGAAATGCCCGAAAGGCGAATTTCAGACCATTGTTCCCCATCCCACGGGGTTTGGTTTTGGGTATGGTCATCAGGCAACATTTCAAGCTCTTTCAAACGTTCAGCAGAAGCCGCCATGGCATAATATTGCGGAAACAGTGCAGAAAGGCCCTGAAATGGTGCTTGAATTTGCCCCACCAGCTGCAAAAGAGCTGTCAGGGTACCAAAGGTCATAACATCGTTTGCAATCTTGTAGGCGCCCCATGCCAATGCAAAATAATAACCGGCAGTGAGAGCAATGTAAAAAAAGACGTTTGCCAAAATGCTGAGTCGGTTCTTTTTAACACTCACCCGAAACAGCTCATGGAGCAACTTGCGGCTTTTATCTGCCGCCGGTGTTGCACTGCCAAAAGATTTAATCACAAGAATATTCTTCAGTGTTTCCTGCATGAATGATTTTGCTCTGCCGTCAGCCATCTGATAGCTTTTGTGCAAATGCTTCATCTTTTTTCTGTATAATAAAGCAATCAGAAAAACGAATGGTCCAAGGCACAGGCACAGCAGTGCAAACTGAGGGTCAAGCGCATAAAGAGCAAAAAAACAAGCAATAATTTTCGTAAAATAAAAAGCCAGCTGCGGCAGCATTTGGGTTAAACCTGTCTGCACAGAAGCAACATCGCTGTTAATGCGGTTTAACAGTTCGCCGGAATGAAATTCAGAAATTTTTAAATAATCTTTTCTCAAAAGTCTTTTGAAAAACTCTGTTTTAAAGCGGATGTTAAATCGTCCTGTAATTTGAATATCAGCCACAGATTCCAGAACTTCTAACACAAGCTGAAGAAACAAAAAGCCAAACAGAACAAACCCTTCAAAAATCAGGTCACCGCTTTGCTGCCCTGTAGCAATATCAATGACGCGCTTAGAAAGAAGCGCAAAAAGAACACCCACCAAAGAGGTGAGCATTCCTGTCAGGGTCAAAAGAAAAACACCGGGCCAAACAAATTTTGTTCTTTTAATCAACCATTTCATTCTATTTCCCCATTCGTTCTATCCGTTTCATCAAACGTAATCCGCTATAAAGCAGCGGAATCAGAGGCCGTCTGACTAAGCGCAAATGTCCCCACACAAAACCATAAAGCCTACACCACCATTTCGTGCAAGGAAAAAAATGTTTGTTACGGTAAAAACCGGTTACCACTGCCACAATCTGAGAAGGCGCGATGGGGCCATCTAGCTGAATCTGGTTGTCCCCCACTATCATATATCCATCCTTGCGGCATTTAACAATTCGATGCAAAATTGCCTGACCGTCTTCCTTAACGTACAGCACAATATCAAACTTCTTGATTATGCCGGGGCGCTCTAAAAGCACGCTATCCATTTTATCCCGAAACAACGGCAACATGCTGTTGCCTGTTACGGTCATATTCACAGATTTTCCGTTCTGCAAAAGCTCTTTAAGAAACGGTAACAAAATCTCTGTAGGAATTTGTTTATGACTAACATCAGGCTTCATCTAAAATATGATTCTCCTTTAAAATTGTCAAAAACTCCTCTACATCTGTCCGGGCAGTTTGTGCATCAATATTATATTCAGATGTCATTGCTGCAACAAGGTCATCCTCTGTGCAATCTTTTTCAAGGCATTTCCAGAGATATGCTCCGCTTTCATTCAACGTTAGCATCAATTGGAGATTCACAAGGTTGTCTCCCACCGGCACAGCCACCGTGCTATCAGCAATTGTCTTTAAAACGAAACCATCTTTAATTTTCATTCAGGCACATCCTTTTTATATACTGTTTTCATTTTACTATATTGTAGCAAAAAAAACAAGAGTTAAATTCAAAATAATCACAGAATGTCACTTGCAGAATGCTTAAATATATGTTACAATTAATTTGATTATTAATTTAATGTTTTAAGGAGGCACAAAAGATGAGAAAAATTTTGGTTTTGACCCTGATTACTTCACTCCTTGCTTCGGTATGTGCTTTTGGTGTTTCAGCACAGGTTTTTTCTGATATGGCAGAGGAACACTGGGCATATGCACCGGTGCAGACTTTGGTGGCAGACGGTACGGTTTCCGGTTATGAAGATGGTAGTTTTCGTCCAAATGGCACTGTGACTCGTGCTGAATTTGTTAAAATGCTGGGGCTTGGTTCTGTTGCAAGACCTCAGAATTATAGCGACGTTGCACCGGAACACTGGGCATATACTTATGTTATGAATGCATCATTCCCTGAGGACGGAACAAACTCATTCCTGCCCGACCAGCCGATTACACGTGGATTGGTGGCTGAGCTTTTATGGAATCGTGGCGGCAAGGTTCAAACAGATGTTTTTGTTCCCTCGCTGATTACCTCACAATATAAAAAAGCACCAGAGGCTGTGGCTTGGGTATACACAACCGGCTTAATCCGTGGCGACGGCGACGGCATTAATCTCCGTCTTTCAGACACGTTAAGCCGTGCAGAAGCTGCAACGTTGATTGTTCGTGCCCGCTCGGCAGCACAAACCAAGGAAAGCTTTGCACAAATTGTGAATGATGAAATTTTAAAGAATGTATATAATGGTTTAAAGCTGTTCGGCGATGAACCCTATGCCCCTGCAGACACAATGACAAACGGTGAAATGTCCCGTGCTGTTCTGCGCATTGGTGCTGAGGAAACCAATTTGACTTATCATGGCACAACAGCCAAGCCAACGTTCGAGCATCCCTATGCATTAGATGTAACCATTGTGTTTACTGATTGTTTGGGAACAGACCGTGCAAGTGCTACATTTGCTGACAAGGCTGCTAATTTTGGAGATACCGTTGCAGCCTTAACTTACCAGTTTATTTCAAAATCCCATGAAAGCATGATTTATGGTGATATGACTGAAGGTCTACCAAAGTCTATAACAACAATGATGAACGTTTGTCTGACTTTTGCAAAGAATAACGGCATTATTTCATTAAAAGAAGATTTAAATGCTCCCATTACCATAGAGGAATTCACAGCCCTTTGTCTGCTTTTTGACAGAATTATTGGTTCGCAGACAGATACCAGCACCATACCCGATGTTGTTGGTGCACACACAAAAACCAATCATTCTCTCCTGCTGACTCCTGAGTCATACGGTGATTTTCGTGTTATGCTGGAGGGCATGCCTGCTGCATTATACACAACGCCTTTTGTCAGCGCTAAAACCACACCGGCAGAAACCTATAACTTTGCACGGGAATTTGATTCTGTTTTCAACAGCATTTTATGCTTTGTGAAAAATGCTGTGAATGCCGTTTCAGGTGCAGATATTGATTTAACCTACTATCCCTCGTTAGTTTGTGAAAACGAAATTGGCTACACCATGCGTGTGGCCTGCACCATTAACAGTTTAAGCGGCACAAAAACGCTGGTTGACCTCTTTGCTGTTGCAGATGGCTTAGAACAGGCAGACATGCAGCTTAAACAGGGCGACACCATCTATCTTGATATTGCCACAGGTGACAGCATCCGTTCCATCAGTGCATCCGGCGAAAAATCTTACGTGGAACAAGTCATTTCCGTACAATAAAGAGAGACCAAAATGACAAAAAAGGAAAAAATTCTTAAAATTAAGGAATATTTCTCTACCACGTATGCTGACGCTGATTGTTCACTGTGTTATACCGACCCCTTTCAGCTTTTGGTGGCAACCCAACTTGCAGCACAGTGTACCGATGCCCGTGTCAATCAGGTAACCCCTTCTCTTTTTGCAAAATATCCAACTGTTAAAGCCTTTGCAGAGGCAGATATTCACGAGATGGAGGAAGCCGTTAAATCCACCGGTTTTTATCATAACAAGACACGAAACCTGATTGCCTGTGCCCAAAAGCTGTTAGCAGATTTTGGCGGTGTTGTGCCGCAAACCATGGATGAACTATTAAGTCTTCCCGGTGTAGGGCGAAAGACAGCAAATTTGCTCATGGGCGATGCTTTTGGACAACCATCCATCGTGGTTGATACCCATGCAAAACGCATCACCGGAAGACTGGGGTTGACAAAGCACACTGACCCCACAAAAATCGAAATGGATCTGTGGAAGATTGTTCCGCCGGAATATGGCAGCACCTTCTGTCATCAATTGGTATACCACGGACGGAAGCTCTGCACGGCAAGAGGACCAAAATGCTCACTTTGCGGTTTACAAAGCGTTTGTGACTATTATAAAAAGACGGTAAAATAAAGCGAGGGAAGAGGCTTGAAAACCAGGCTTGATATTATATTGACAGAACGAAATTTGGCTGAAAGCCGTGAAAAAGCAAAAGCCATTATCATGACCGGTATTGTGTATGTTGACAATCAAAAGTGTGATAAACCCGGCACGCTGATTTCTCCTGAACAAATCGTTGAAGTGCGTGGCAAGACGCTGGCTTATGTTAGCCGTGGCGGCTTGAAGCTGGAAAAAGCAATGAAGGTTTTCAACCTTTCTTTTACAGATAAGGTCTGTATGGATACCGGAGCATCTACTGGCGGTTTTACAGATTTAATGCTCCAGAACGGCGCCAGCAAGGTTTATGCCGTGGATGTTGGCTATGGTCAGCTTGCCTGGAAATTACGCAATGACCCTCGGGTTATCAATCTGGAACGAACCAACATTCGAAATGTAACAGAAGAGCAAGTGCCGGAACCCCTTGATTTTGCATCTGCTGATGTATCGTTTATTTCACTGTTTCATGTGATTCCGGTTGTTTATCGACTACTGAAGAACGAGGCCCCTGCTGTTTTTTTGATAAAACCTCAATTTGAGGCAGGTCGTGAAAAGGTTGGAAAAAAAGGTGTTGTCCGTGACCCTGCGGTGCACCTTGAGGTTATTGAGAAAATCTTTGGGTTAGTCACAGAACAAGGCTTCGGTGTTTTGGGATTAGACTTCTCCCCTGTGAAAGGTCCGGAGGGCAACATTGAATATTTAATTTATTTAAAAAAGAATGTCTCTTCTCTTTTGGCGGTGTCTGCCGCCAAAGATGTGGTAGACAAAGCACACCAAGCATTGGGATAAAATAAAGAAAGACAGAGGCGAAATAATCGCTTCTGTCTTTCTTTATTAATTGAGAATTTTCTCTGCATTTTTATGTAAAATGTTTTCCTTTAATTCATTGGATAAATCTAAAGCCTGAATGGCGTTGATGTCCTGTTTGAAATCTCCCCAGGGAAGGTCTGTAGCAAATAAAATTTTGTCTGGTTTATGCTCTTTCAGCATTGTTAAAAGTATTTCCGGCTCTGCATAACTTGTTGAACAGGAAGTGTCAATATAAACATCCCGCCCGATAATCAATTCCAAGGAACGCTCAAACATTTGAAAGCCGGCCATGTGAGCAAACACAACCTTTTCTCCAGAAAACAGACCCAACGTATTGGCAATTGCCTCCGGTGGGGCGTGCACCGGTTCCGGCAAACCATAATCCAAGCCTGCATGAAACAAAAGAATGAACCCACGTTTTAAAATCGCCTCATACAAAGGCTGCATGCAGGGGCTGTCTATATAAAATTCCTGATAATCAGGGTGCAACTTAATGCCCTTGATGCCGGCATCTTTCAACCTGTCAAGCTCAGCTTCATAATGTTCTGCCTCGGGATGAATGCTGCCAAAGGAAACGATTTCTTCATGTTGGTTGCAAGCAATGGCAAAGTCATTCACCTTTGTCATTTGACGGGGGTTCGTGGCAATATTTTGGTGAACAATCTTCGTCACTCCGTCAGCACGCATTTTTTCAAGCGTCGTTCCCAATGTACCATCAGTATACGGCACAAGGCCGGAACGTTCTGCTAAAAGCGGAATTGTCCTTGATGCAAGCTGGTCAGGAAACATATGAACATGAAAATCAATAACCATAAATAAAGACTCCTTATTGAAAAGAATATTTTTCTTCAAATTCCCGGTAATAAGTCGTATATAATTCCGGATTCTGTTGCCGGAAACTTTTTACATCTTTGTGAAGATCAAAGGTATTCCCACCGCTCGTGAGCAATTCTGTTCGATTGGCAATGTTGGCGCTATGGTCTGCAATGCGCTCTAAATTCCCTAAAATATCAAGAAATATAACCGTCTCTTCAAATTGATTGTTTTGACCGGCCAATCGGTCCACATGGTCGTTTTTCAAACGCTTATTAATATCATCAATCACATTTTCATAGGTTTGAATCCGATGTGCCAACTCCCGATTGCGCCTGCTGTAGCAGGCAATGGTGCTAGAATAAATCTCCTCTATGGCCGCCATCAAGGTAGTTAGCTCCCGCTGTGTACCAGGTGAAAGCCTGATTTGTTTTTTTGCCATGCGCTTAGCAATGCGAAATAGATTCTGGCAGCGGTCGCCCACACGTTCCACATCAATTAATACATGAAATAAACTAGCGGTGGTTTTGCTGTCACTTTCATTTAAATCTTCATCCACAATTTGCATCAAATATCGTGTAATGCCGGATTCTAATTCATCAATTCGATTCTCATTTTCACTCACATGAGCATCCTTAGAAACATCACCTGTCAAAATTGCTTCACGGGCTAATCTGTAATTTGTTAGTGCCAACTCCGCCATGCGAACACTCTCACGGGTTGCTGATGCAACAGCCAGTGCGGGTGTGTCCAGAAAACGGGAGTCTAAGATGGATGTAACAGGTTCCGTCAGCACCTCGTCCTTAATGAGCTTGTCCGTCAGTTTCACCAAAAGCCCGGAAAACGGAAGCAACAATAAGGTATTACAAACATTAAAAACCAGATGAAAATTGGCAATGCCGCTTTTGTTAATCGGTTCATACCAAAAAGGTATAAAATTTTTCACAAGATATAAAGCACTCAAAAAAACAACTGTGCCAATTATATTAAACAGAAAATGAATCATGGCAGCTTTGCGAGCATTTTTGCTGGCACCAATGCTGGAAAGCATTGCTGTAACACAGGTACCGATATTCTGGCCCAAGATAATGGGAGCAGCCGAAGCAAGAGTAACGCTGCCGGTGACTGTTGCAGCCTGTAGAATTCCAACCGAAGCACTGCTGGACTGAATAATGGCTGTCACCGCCATGCCTGCTAAAACACCTAAAATCGGATTGGATAATGTCTGAAAGATAATACGGAATTCATCCAGCTTTTGCAACGGCTTCACTGCATGCTCCATGATGCTCATGCCAATGAACAACATACCAAAACCGGCCAGAATACTCCCCGGAGTGCCATAGCTTTTTCGTTTTGAAAACAAAAGCATGAAAACACCAATAAAAATAAAAAGCGGTGCAAAATTCGCCGGTTTTAAAAGGCTAAAATACCATGCACCGCTGCTGATATCAGACAAACTCAAAAGCTGAGATGTCACTGTTGTGCCGATGTTGGCACCCATAATGACGCCAACGGTTTGTGAAAGCTTCATAATGCCGGAATTCACAAAACCAATGACCATGACTGTGGTGGCACTACTGGACTGAATTAAGGCCGTAACTAAAGCACCGGCCAAAACACCCTTGAAAACGTTTCCGGTCATTTTTTCAATAATATAACTCATTCTGTCTCCGGCGGCACGCTCCAGGCCTTCGCTCATAACGTTCATACCAAAGAGAAACAGGCCAAGACCGCCCAAGAGAGAAATGCTCATTTTAATGATTTGCACCATAGCTACACCTTCTCCTTTATTATAAGAATATGTAGCAACGCAGTGATTTAGTTATACACTATAAATCAAATCATCATATGTAGGAATGGGCCAAAAATCTTTGCCAACAATCGTTTCTAAGCTGTCAGCATGCTTTCTGACCTCCAGCATAGACGAAACAAGAGAATCACGGGAAAAGTTTGCATGGGCAATGTAATCATCACCAAATTTTTCTGACTTTTCCACTGCTCTTTCCAGCTTTTTCATGGCTTTATAAAGAGCATTAATGCCGGCGGTTACCTTTCGCAGCAGTTCTTCTGCCGGCAACGTATCGCAACCGACCCCGGCAGCCTTAATATTCACAATAGATTGTGCAGTTTTATCGGCATAAGCAAGACAGGCAGGCAGAATCTGACGATTCAGCATCTGCAGCAGTGTGTTTGCCTCAATGCCCACAATTTTAATATACTTCTCCAGCTTAATTTCATACCTGGCACGCAGCTCTGTTTCAGAATATACATGATGTTTTTCAAAAACAGCAATTGAGGCCGGGTCAATGAATGCGGCATAGGAATCCACAGAATTGTTAATGTTAGGCAAGCCCCTCTTTTTCGCCTCGGCAATCCACTCATCACCATATCCATTGCCATTAAAAATCACGCGCTTGTGCTTTTTAATAATTTCAACCAGCAGCATGTCCAGCTCTTTGTTGAAATCCTTTGCCTGCTCCAAGCGGTCTGCTATTTCGCACAAAGCATCTGCCACAATGGTGTTAAGCACCGTGTTAGGGCCGGCGATTGACGCAGAAGCAGGCACCATTCTGAACTCAAATTTGTTGCCGCTGAAAGCAAAGGGCGAGGTTCTGTTTCTGTCAGTTGTGTCTAAAGAAACATTGGGCAAACTGGGAACACCGGTATCCAGCACACCGCCGCATTTTGTGGGCAGGTGCTCTCCTTTTTCAATTTGCTCTAAAATTTCTGTCAGTTCATCACCCAGGAAAATAGAAATAATAGCCGGCGGTGCCTCCTGTGCTCCCAAACGATAATCATTACCGGCATTGGCAGCAGAAGCACGAACCAGTTCAGCATGTTTATCAATTGCACTGATAATGGCACATAAAATCAGTAAAAACTGTGCATTTTCTCTTGGGGTTTTTCCGGGATTTAACAGATTAACACCATCAGAGGTGGTTATCGACCAGTTGTTATGCTTGCCTGAGCCGTTAATGCCAGCAAAGGGCTTTTCGTGCAACAAGCAAACCATGCCGTGATGGTCTGCAATCTTTTTCATCAGCTCCATGGTAATTTGGTTGTGGTCACAGGCAATATTCACGGTTTCAAAAATCGGCGCCAGCTCATGTTGTGCCGGTGCAACCTCATTATGCTTGGTTTTAGAGGGAACCCCCACCTTCCAAAGGGCAGTGTCCAGCTCTTTCATATAAGCAGATACACGCTCTTTTAAAGTACCAAAATAATGGTCGTCCATCTCTTGTGTTTTCGGCGGCTGAGCACCTAAAAGCGTTCTGCCGGCAAAGACTAAATCCGGCCTTTGTTTCCAAAGCTTTTTATCCACCAAAAAATATTCCTGCTCTGCACCGCAGTTCACGTGAACACGCTCTGTTTGCATATCGCCGAACAGTTTTAAAATACGGAGCATCTGCTTGGAAAGAGCCTCAACAGAACGCAACAGAGGTGTTTTTTTATCTAGTGCCTCTCCGTTATATGAGCAAAAAGCCGTTGGAATGCACAGCGTTAAACCGCTGGAATCCTCTTTTAAAAATGCAGGCGAAGTGCAGTCCCAAGCCGTGTATCCTCTAGCTTCAAAGGTGGCTCGCAAACCGCCTGATGGAAAGCTGGAAGCATCCGGTTCACCTTTAATCAGGGCCTTTCCGGAAAATTCTGTCAAAGCATGGCTGCTATGGTCAGACAAAACTAAAAAGGAATCATGCTTTTCTGCCGTAAAACCATTTAGAGGCTGAAACCAGTGGGTGTAGTGCGTGGCACCATGCTCAATTGCCCAATTTTTCATAGCGTTGGCAACCATCTCTGCCACCCGGGCATTTAACGGCGTGCCCTTTTCTATAGTGTTTCTAAGTTCCTTTAAGGTTTCTTTCGGCAAACGTTCACGCATGACTGCTTCATTGAACACATGACAACCGAATATTTCATGTAAATTACAATTTGACATAGGTACCTCCAAAGCCAATAGTTTTTTATCCGCAATGTGTTTATTTTATCACATATAAAAACACTTACGCAAGATATTTCGAGAAAAAACACAATATTTTTATTGTACTGTTTCTCGTTGTTTTGCTTGATGCCTGAACCAAAGTATGAATCCAATGCCGGCCACTACGCAGACTGCCGCCAACAATTGAGAAATGCGGAAAGGGCCCAGCCATAAACTGTCTTCACGGATGCCTTCAATGAAAAATCGACCCAAACCATAAGCAGTTAAATACATTAAAAATATTTCGCCGTTAAATTTTTGATGTTTTTCATATCGGTTCAAAAATAAAATCACAAGCAAATTCCAAAAGGATTCATATAAAAAGGCGGGGTGAACCGTGATGCCCGGGTTTAAAAGCTCCATTCGAAACAGTGCCGTTTCGGTGGGTGCACCATAGGCCTCGGCATTAATAAAATTGCCCCAACGGCCAATGGTCTGTCCGATAATCAAACCAAAGGCACCAACATCAAACATCTTTCCAGCAGAAAGCTTTTTTACACGACAATAGATTAGCGTGGAAATGCAGGCACCAATGACTCCGCCGTAAATGGCAATGCCACCCTCCCAGATTTTAAAGATATCGGTCCAATTCCCCTGATAATCTTTCCAAGCAAAAATCACATAATACAGTCTGGCACAGATGATGGCAGAAGGCAACCCAAAAAGCAGAACATCTAACAACGAATCTTCGCTTAGCTCACGATATTTTGCTTTTTTTCTGGCAAACAAATAGGCCAAAATAATGCCAAAGGCAATAATCACACCATACCAATGGATGGTAAAACCGAAAAAGGAAAAGCTCTCCGAAACAGTAAACGGACCAATTCCCAGCCCGGGAAATGCAATGGTGTTTGTCATGTTGTCTCCCCCTTTTGTTCTGTTACTGCTGCGGTGTGATAACAGATAAAACCGTTCGTTCCGGATCAAAATAAGACCGCAGTCTGTTGTTTAAATCTTCTAAGGTAATTTCCTCCATCACCTGAGGAAAATCAAATAATTCAATGCCGTTGAAAACCTGACTCATATACTGATGTGCCACGGCATTTAAATTGTTAAATTGCTTAATATACCGTCCCAGCATAGAACGGCGCACCCGCTCCACATCTGCATCACAAAGTCCCTCTTTTTGTGCTTTTTTGATGCCTTCAAGCACCTTATCACGCACAATTTGAGGATTCCGACTTTCACCGGACAGAGCCACATATCCATAAGCTTTTTCGCAGGCAGTATCTGCTTCCATGCCACCTAAAATATATCCTCCGTTATAAAGTTCAGTATAAATTGGGCTGGTTTTGCCAAACAGAAGCTCAGAAATAATGGAAAGCTCCGTATCTTTTTTCAAAAGAGCCTTGCCGTCATAACCACAATCAGGGTCTTTAAAACCCAGCATAAACATAGGCACGCTGACATCCAGTGTTTTTGTGACCTCCGCCTGATTGATTGATAAAGGCTCGTTGCCGTAAAACCGCTGAATTTCACCCTGTGCTCCGGCGGCTTGGTGCAAGTGGCTTTCAATACAATCCGCCAGCCGCTCAGGCTCCACATCGCCAATAATAAAAAGACACATGTTAGAGAGATGATAAAAGGTGTTATAGCAATCATACAGAGTTTCCTTGGTAATCTGAGAAATAGATTCCACCGAGCCGGCAATATCAACACGAACAGGATGTTCATGGAACATAGCTCCCAAAAAGCCCATCATCAACTGCCAATCAGGGTCGTCATCATACATGCCGATTTCCTGACCGATAATCCCCTGCTCTTTTTCCACATTTTCATCGGTAAAATAAGGTTTTTGAACAAAATCCAATAAAATACCTAAATTTTCTTCTACATCCTGTGTGCTTTCAAACAAATAGGCCGTCACATGAAAACTGGTATAGGCATTGGCATTAGCACCGTGGCGTGCATAGCTTTCAAACACATTAGAGCCGTCCGGCTGCTCAAACATTTTATGTTCTAAAAAGTGTGCAATTCCATCAGGCAGACAGATTTCTTCTGTTTTGCCCGGCGCTGTGAACCGGTTATCAACCGAGCCAAAGTGCGTGCCGAACACAGCATAGCTTTTGCTGTAGCCTTTTTTAGGCATGACAGCAATTTTGAGTCCGCTTTCATGCTCAGCGGTATATAAACATTCTTGTAAGGTTTTATTTTCATGCTTTGTAAACTGAATCATTCTGCTCCCTCCTGCTTTCGACCTTTCATCACATAGACCATTTCCGGCCTGATTTCCTTGGCAACAGCAATCACATCTTCCTTAGTCACCTGAGAAATCAACCGGCATTGTTCCTCTAAGCTGATGTGAGTACCGCTGACAGCCTGACCCAAATAGTAATCAGCCAGATAGCCGTTGCTATCACCTAAGGAACGGAGAGAATTGATAATGCTTTTCACAGAAACATCAAATTCATAGTCTGTGATATCACCTTGTTTCATAGCCTCTGACTGAGCATAAATTTCTTTTTCTGCCATTTCCTTATTCTTATATTCAATGCCGGAACTAACCACCATCAAACCCTTGTAGCGCTCAAGACGTGACGACGCATAATAGGCAAGGCTCAATTTCTCACGAACGTTATTAAAAAGCTTGGAATGGGCACCGCTACCGAAAATGCTGTTATAAACCATCAGGGCACTGTATCGTGCATCTTCCGGCCCGATACCGGTGTAGAAACCCATAGAGAGTTTGGCTTGAGAAACATCATATTCCTCTGTTAGTTCACGCACCTGTTCAGCTGGCTTGTGCAATGCTGTTTTTGGATAATCTGTGACTTGCGGATTGATGTCTGCCAGCCTTTTTTCTGCCATTTCCAGAATCGCCTGAATATCGGCATCACCCGTAACAAAAATATCAATGGGACTTTCATGCAGCAGGGTTGTATATTGCGCATACAAACTTTCAGGCGTAATCGCCTCTACATCCTCTGCACTTCCTAATTCATAAATACTGTAAGGCTCACCCTCACACATAGATTCAATCAGGCGCCAAACCGCATAGGAACGCTTATCATTGATTTGTGCCTCAATATCATTAATGAGATTTATCTTTTCCTGCTCTACATAATCCCCACGGAAAGCACCCTTTGTAACCTGAGGCAAAAGAACCATGTCAAACAAAAAAGAAACCGCCTGCATGGTGCAATGCTCGCCTGCAGGCAAATAAGAATCTGCCACGGAATTCACCGTGAAAGACACAATCTGGTTCTCTCCCTTTCGGCGGATATCAGCATCGAAATAGGCACCATATAAGGCCTGCAGATAGCGGCTCACCGCTGCCGAATCCTTAAGCTTGCTGTTGCCACGGCGCATTACATCGGTCAGCAGAGCATTTTTTGATGCCTCCTGTTTGGTCAGTTGTCTGTGAAAATGAAGTCCCACAGACACGGTTTTAAATTTATTTGTTTGAATATGGTGTAGTTTGATGCCTGGTTTTATTGCATAGGTTTTCACTTCACTCATTTTGTCAGTCCTTTCTGAAGGTCTTAATCAGTTTTCTAAATCGTTTTTTTCTTTTACAATGGCAGCATAAATCTCACGCTTGCTGACGCCCCGGTCAGCTGCCACGGCTTTTTGTGCCTCCTTCTGATCAAGGCCCAGCATCATATAATGCTTAATATGTTCTAAAATTGATAAATTATTTAATTCAACATTTTCTTCCGTTTGTTCTATCGCACCTTCAACCACAAGAACATATTCACCCTTTGGCTCACGCTCCCGGTAAAGTTCCACAGCTTCAGACAATGTGGTTCTAATAATTTCCTCATATTTTTTTGTCAGCTCTCTTGCCAGCACAATACGTCGGTCGCCCAAGAGCTCATAAAAATCCCGAAGCGTTCGCCGCAGCTTGTGAGGTGCCTCATAAAAAATCATGGTGTGGGGTTGGTGCTGAATGGATAACAGGTGATTGCGTCTGCTTTTTTTGTTCACACTTAAAAAGCCCTCAAAGGAAAAACGTCCTGTTGGCAGTCCGGAACTGATAATCGCTGAAACTGCCGCCGTTGCACCGGGAACAGGCACCACGGGAATGCCATTTTCAGCACAAAGCCGAACCAAATCCTCTCCCGGGTCTGAAATAGCCGGCGTGCCGGCGTCAGACACCAAGGCCACCGTTGCGCCCTCCTGTAGCTTTTTTATGATATAATCACCTTTCCCCTTTTCGTTATGCTGGAAATAGCTTGTCAGGGGTGTTTTTAATTCTAAATGATTCAACAATGCTGCTGTGCGGCGGGTATCCTCCGCTGCAATTAAATCTGCATCTCGCAGCGTGCGGATAGCACGCAAGGTGATATCTTCTAAATTGCCGATCGGTGTTGCAACCAGATACAGCGTCCCCGGCATTAGTTCATTTTTATTCTTTTGTTCCTTGGTTGTTTCTGTCATAATGTTTCTCCTGTATCAAGATGCACAATCACACCGCTGTTTCTATTCTTTTGCCCCTCCACCACCAAAAGTCTGGGCGGTTTGCCGGAAGAGGGCGCAAAAAAAGTCAGCCGTTTAGGCTCCACACCTTTTTCACGCATAACAGATAAAATATCTGTCAGCCGCTCGGGACGATGTACCATATAAAACCGCCCGCCGCTGGGCAAAAGATAAGCCGCAGCCGCCACACAATCTGCCAGATTACAGCACAGCTCATGCCTAGCAATGGTTACACTTTCGCACTTATTCTGCTTGCCGGTATTATTTTTCATGTAAGGCGGATTGCAAGCTACCACTTGAAAACTCTCCGCCGGAAACTGCTCCCGAATGCGGCATAAATCACCCAAACGAATGTCAATTTTATCTGTTAAGTTATTTAGCTTTACGCTTCTTTGCGCCATGTCATGCATCTGTGCTTGAATTTCCAGACCCACAACCTGAATGGCCGGCTCTTTTTTATAGAGAAGAAGGGGCACAATGCCGGTTCCGGTGCATAAATCCATAACCCGCTCACCAGGGCGAACAACTGCAAAGTCAGAAAGCTTTACAGCATCAGTACCGAATCGAAATTCATTCCGTCCTTGAATGATGCGAAAACCGTCGCCTAAATCCTCCAAGGTTTCTCCGTCATATATATATTGTTCCTCAGCTGATTTCATGACGCCCCTCCAGTGCACGGGTTAACGTGACCTCATCGGCATATTCCAAATCACCGCCGACGGGAATGCCGTGAGCCAAACGGGTTACCTTAACTTCAAAAGGCTTTAATAGCTTGGCAATATACATTGCCGTTGCCTCCCCTTCCAGATTAGGGTTTGTAGCCATGATAACCTCCCTGACGGTGCCCTCGGTGATGCGTGAAAGCAGCTCTTTAATGCGAATATCCTCAGGACCGATACCGTCCATAGGAGAAATCACGCCATGAAGCACGTGGTAAGTCCCCTTAAATTCTCTTGTTTTTTCAATTTTAACAACATCCTTGGGTTTTTCCACCACACAAATCAATCCCTGGTCACGCCGTGCATCAGAACAAATTTCACAGGGAACCTGTTCCGTCAAAGACTGACAGACAGGGCAAAAAATAATTTTGTTCTTTGCGCAAATCAAAGCATCAGCAAAGGCTGCAACCTCTTCCTGTGGCAACTTCAAAACATAATAGGCAAGACGCTCCGCCGTCCTTTTTCCAATGCCGGGCAACTTGGCAAATTCCTCAATCAGCTTTGCAATAGGCGTTGCATACATTTGTCTTCGCTCCTATTCTTTGGTTTCCGATTCCAACACCAGTGCGCCGAATTCCTTGGCTGTAATCTCACCATATTCATCAGATTTCACAGCCGGACGGCCGGCATAACGGGTAATGGCATATTCTAAAAGGTCGATATCACGAATGTTAAAGCAAACAGGACCTGTTCCCGGGCGATTTACCAGTTCTAAAACCTGCTCAAGCTCCTCGCCTTTTTCAGTTTTGATTTCCAAAAGCTGCTTATTTTGGCTAATAATTTTCCCCGAGAAGTCTAAGAACATGACTTCATCTTGAGAACAAATGGCATTTAAAACGGGAAAGTCTGGTTTTAAGGGAGATAGCTGCCAGATTTCTTTGCTAGCCGCTGCAGAAAAGGCAGGTCTGCCTGCAGATAAACCTATCATGGCACACTTTTGATGAACAAAAGAAGGAATATAATCCCCGTAATCCTCCGGCTCTAAATATTGTCCCGGATGACTAATTGCAAACAACGGCACAGTGGCAAAGGCCTGTAACTCCGTTAGCACATGTAATGCATCATCAATATACATACCGGTGCAGCCAACAGCACAAACCTCAAGGGCCTGCAAGGTAATCAAAAGAGAAACGCCACGGCGCAAGGATTTTTCATCATCCTCAAGACGAATGCCGGCACAAATCGGCAACGGTGTTGCTTCACGAACGGCTAAAACCGCACATCTGGCGGAGATGGGGTCAGAAAAATCCGTTAGAAAAATCATAGAAACATCCATTTGCTCCAGCCATTGTGCCTGACGAAGAACAAACTCATAATAAGCCTGATAACATTCATCGTCAGAAAGGGGTTCAGCAGGTGCCGGAATTTGTCCTGCAACAAAAGCCTTATCAGAAGCAGCTTCAAAAATCACATCAAGCATTGCCTCTTCTTCTTTGTTTAGATGCTGACAAACAGGCGCCAACAAAAGATTAGCGCCTGTTTGAACATGCTCCTCTATAGCTCTAGGGTCAGCCTTGTCAGCTGTTGCCAACGTTAAAATGTTAGATTTTAAAATTTCCTTCAACTGTGATGTTGTCATGCTGCACCGCCTTTTATTCTGAAATGGTCTTATCCAGTGTGGTAATCAAATTCTCAATTTGTTTTTTACGAATCAATAGGTTGCCCTCTTTGTTTACCAGCACCAGATAATTTCTGTCATCATAATGCACGCATTCTAAGACAGACTCACTGCCGTCCTTTTTCAGGTAACGGATGGTAAACTCCGTCTTGCCTGTATAAGACTTTTTGGCAATATCGTTTAAGGTCAAACCTAAAACCGTCTGATAGGCTGTTTTAAAATTTTTTTCTTCCACAGTTTTTCCGTTGATTTTATAAACTGCAGCATCTTCCTCGCCGGAAACAGACATGGTGTAGGATTTACCAAGTCCGTTTAACTGAACCTCAGACACCTCGTTAATGTTTTCAACATGAACCAGCTTATCCACCAAATCCAGATAACCAAACTGCAGAAAATCAAGCATTTCTGTTGGCACCGCAAACACAGTTTTTACACCTTCAAGGCGCAGATAGGTGTTTTCGCCAACTTCCTTACCAACAGTGACTGTATATGTTTGGGTTTTATCAAGATTCCAGATGCTATAGGTCGCTTGAGGGTCTGAAAAACCATAATCTACCCCATTTTGCGGAATGGGAATAATTTCTAATGCCGACTGCGACACCATATTAGTCAACAGCATTCTGGTGATTGTATATTGGTTACCCTCCTTGTGAATCGGTTTTTCCATGTACCATTCATAGGAAGGTGTCTCCTCGTCAGGCGTCATGTTCACATTAACAAGGCGAATGGGTTCTGCACCTTTACGGTTAATGGTGAGGCCGCCAACGTTCTCTATATCCATACTATAAATACGGTCATCTAATAGTTCTGAAAGAGAGCATGATAAGGTTTCACTATCATAAGCACTTCTGGTATATACAGCCTGCCTACCTTCCAGCATCACATAAGAAACAGAAAAATCAAAACTTGTGTTGCCGATTAGCACCGTTGTTACAGTTCCGTCAGCCTCTTCAATACGAACGGTGCGAGCCGGATGATCCAGGCCGTATTGGCTTACATCCTGCGGATTTTCTTCAATCAACTCCTGCACGGTAATGTTGGCACACTCATATAAAAACGTATCGGTGCGAGATTGACTAATTGCAATAGACGGGTCGTCATTTGCAACCCATATCCCCCCTTGTTTTTTTAGGGTATAGGTTTCGTCGGGTCTGGTTACGGTCACCGCTGTTATAGAAGCCTTTTCTGTTTTAAACAGAGTAATGGCAGGCGAAGATGTGGGTGCGGGTTCCTCTGATGCAGGCTCATATTGGTTAATGAGATACATGCCGCCACCTAAGAGTGCAATCACCAACACTAAGATAATAATATTTCTAACAGGTTTCATTTTCTGTCAATCCTTTCAAACAGGAGTATGTATTTTAATTCTATATGATTTCCAAAAGGAATGCAAGCCACAACTTAAATCGTCACAAAAACTTTACAAAAAAGACCCCAACAGGCTGATTTCACCGGTTCCTAATGTTGTTTGTTTAACATTAGATAAACGAACCACCAAACGAGCTTGCTGGTCAATATCCACCGCCGTGCCGATTTGCATGTTGCCGTTTTGAATAAAGCGAACTGTTTTCCCTAAAACACACGAGGCCTTTCTGTAAATTTCCAGAAAGCCGGTTTCAGGCAGTTTATGATAAAAATCAGCCCATTGGTGAACAATGGCAGCACACAGTGCCAGTCTGTCTGGCTCCTGCGGCACAAACTCCGAAACAGATATTGTTTTTCCGGCAATTTCGGCAGCATAACCTTCTTTGGGCGGTGTGAGGTTGATGCCGATGCCCAAAATCACTGAATCCAGTGTTCCGCTCTCAGAAACATGACCCTCTGCTAAAATGCCGCACAGCTTTTTATTTTGATAATATAAATCATTAACCCATTTAATGCTCACAGAAACACCTGTCAACTTTAAAATTGCCTGCTGCGCCGCCACGGCACCACAGGCAGTCAATAATCCGGCATTGTTTTGTTGTGCATCAGGACGGAGAATCAGGCTCATATAAAGCCCGTGCCCTTTAGGAGAATAAAAATGCCGCCCCATTCTTCCCCTGCCCTGTGTCTGGCTCTCTGCCAAAACCACCGTCCCCTGGGGTGCTCCTCTGGCCGCCAGCTCTTTGGCAAGATCATTGGTAGAGGGCAAACAGTCATAACAAATTGCATCTTGAAAAAAGGCACAATCGTGCAACAATTCAAATAATTTCTGTTCAGATTGAATATCCCGATTCATGTAATCTCACCCTCCTTATTATTGTACTACAATTCACAAATTCCGTCAAGTATTCTAAGCAGGAATATTGTTCCGATTGCCTGAATAGAATGGTAAAAATATACAAAAAAGGTGGGATGTTATGAGAAGAAAAAAACATAGATTCAGAGGACATGTTTTTACGTTGGAAAAAAGTATTCGTAAAACAATATATACCGCTGCTATCACAATTACAATTTCTCTTTTTTGGGCAACCGGCTTGCCTTTGTCCGGTCTATCTTCAAAATTTCTGATTCAAAGTCTAACGCAAACAGTGCTTGCTTTTCACTCCCCTGAAGAGACAAGCTTCAAATTTTCTGCTTATGACATACTGGAGAGGTCCGTGTTAAGCATTAAAGCCTCTGAGATTATGAACAAAAAATATGCCGCCAAATATGGCGGCATTATAAAAAAAGAAACCGGTGCTAAAGAAAATTCGAAAGAAGCCACCGAACCACCAACAAACAACACCCGGGAAAGCGATGTTTCAACAAAGGCCATAAGCTTTATTAACACACCGGGTGTGCCGGTTGATGCACAGGTGCTTTTAGACACAGAACTGGGCTTTTACCCTCAAGATGGTGCGCCTCGTGTGTTAATTGTTCACACCCACACCTCTGAAGCCTATGCTTGCAGTGAAGGCTCCCGCAGCGAAGACCCGAACCGGAATGTAGTCAGTGTGGGAAAAGCCATTTATGAAGCACTATCTGCCGCCGGCATCGGTGTGATTCACGATACCACGCAAAACGACAACCCCTCCTACAATCAATCTTATAAAAAAGCTTTAACGGTCATTGAAAAAAATCTTTCTGCCTACCCCACGCTTGAGGTGGTGCTGGATATTCACAGAGATTATATCAAGCGTGACGACGGCACTCTTGTTAAGCCCACCTGCATAACAAAGGACGGCAAAAAAGCCGCCCAGATTATGTTTGTCATGGGTACGGATTCTATGGGGCTTTATCATCCCAACTGGCGGCACAACCTGGCTTTTGCCGCGCAGATACAAAACAAACTGCAACACTCTCAGCCCGGTCTTTGCCGGTCAATCAACATTCGAACAGAACGATTTAACCAACATGCCACAAAAGGGTCAATGATTATTGAGGTGGGCACCGGTGTGAACACTCTGGAGGAAGCACAGCTTTCAGGCAAGCTGGTGGGCGAAGCCATTGCCGCAGTGCTTAATGAACAGTCGTAATGCTCACCGCATGGGCAATGCCCGGCATGCTCTCGCCTTGCTGGACCACCAACGTGCTTTGCAAAGCGCCGGTTGCCATGAACAAGACACGGTTTAACTCCTTCTTCTGCAGAAGCTTATAAATATAGCCGCAAAAAGTCAATCCTGCACAAGCGCATCCGCTGCCACCTGCATGGGTATCCTGCTTTTCGCCGTCAAAAATAATCAAACCGCAATCATTATAATTCTTCGAAACATCGTAACCTGATTCACTCAGCATATCTATGACCACTGCTTTTCCAATCAGACCCAAATCACCGCTGAGAATCAAGTCATAATAATCAGGACTACGTCCTGTGTCACGAAAATGAGTGATGAGAGTGTCTGCTGCTGCAGGTGCCATAGCAGCGCCCATGTTGTTGGCGTCTGTAATGCCCATATCAATGATTTTACCATTTGTTACACAATCAATCACCGGTCCCTCGCCGATGCTGCCAACCACAGCACAGGCAGAGCCGGTCACAGTCCATTGAGCACTGGGCGGCCGTTGTCCGCCATATTCTAAGGGAAAGCGAAACTGTTTCTCAGCCGAACAAAAATGGCTTGAGGTAATGGCGGCACAATAGTCTGCATAGCCGCCATCAATATAACTTGCTGCAATTGAAAGTCCTAAAGCCATTGTAGAACACGCACCATATAGACCCATAAAAGGAATGCCGAATTCACGAATGCCATAGCTGGTACCGGTACATTGATTCAGCAAATCACCGCCAAACAAATAGTCAATTTTATCCGGTGAAACATTGCTGTTTTCAAAAGCCTGTTTTCCGGCACGGCGGGCGAATTCACTTTCGGCCTTTTCCCAGGTTTTTTGTCCCAAAACATTATCCTCAGCCACAACATCAAAAAAAGAGCCGATTGGTCCTTCTGATTCTTTTTTGCCGGCAACAGTACCAGTTCCCAAAATCACCGGCGGTTTGCTGTACTCTATCGTCTGCTTTCCCGTTTTTTTCTCTTTACTCATTTTATTTCGCCTTTCTTCTCCTTTTTCAATTAGTGTGAGTGCGCACGAAGAGAATTATTCTTAAAAAATCGACATATTTTAAAAAAACTATAGAGAAAACTATAGACAAACAGTTTATTTTGTATTATACTAATACTTGTTAAAAATTTCATAGAAGGCAGAGTAGGTTTTGATGCGTTAAGTGACAGTTGGACGGGAAGTTGCCACTGTACGAAAGGTGTGCTTGCACACCTGCGGTATCATAACCGCATTCCGCTGTCACGAAAAAAGTGTCTGGCACCTCCTTTTTTTGTGGCAATTTGCTGACAAAAGAAAGGACGTGTTATTTTTATGCAAAAAAATTTCTTGCGAACAAAAAAAATGGTGACGATTGCGCTACTCATTGCGCTGAACATTGTGATTGTGCGTTTTCTTTCAGTGCAAACTGAATTTTTACGTATCAGTTTCGGATTTGTGCCCACCTCTCTCTGTTCCATGCTCTTTGGTCCCTGGATTGGTGCAGGTTCAGCATTTCTGGCTGACTTTCTTGGAATGGTTGTTAATTCCAAAGGACTTGCATATTTCCCCGGTTTTGGCATCAGCGAAGCGCTGTATGGTCTATCATATGGATTGTTTTTATATCAGCGGAAAAAGAATTTTAGTTCCATCACCCTCTGTGTTTTATTGCAAACACTGGTAATTGATATTGGTTTGGGAACATTCTGGCTTTGGATTTTATATCACAATCCCGTCTGGACCACAATTTTAGCACGAACAATCAGCGCCGCTGTTATGCTGCCCATTAAAATATTGGGTACTAAATATACCTGGGAATTGATTGGTGCACGAATTTTATCACCAAAATTAAAACTCATGTGATTTTGTATATTTCCTGAAATTTTGTTTACACTAAAGACAGCACATACCCTAAATACAAAATTTTCAGGAGGAAAAAAAGATGGATAACAAGAAACAGAACCAGCAGAACAACAATCAGAACAATAACCAGCAAAACAAAAACCAGAACAACAACCAGCAGAACAGAAACGACAACCAGTTTGATAATATCAGAAACGACAGATAACGAAAATTAAAAAAACAACCATTCCGGTTTTCGGAATGGTTGTTTTTTTTATTGTTGAATCAGTTGTTCAACCAATTGACAGCCTTTTTCCACATAAAGGCCTGTCTTTTTTGCATTGGCTTCTGTATAAGAAAGACCGGAACCCTCTGTCTGCCCCTTTTTATAAATCGCAAAGGGAACAGGGTCTTTCACATGCGTCATAAGCTCAAGAGGTGTGGGATGGTCCGGCGCAAGCAAAACAGCATAATCTTCTCCGCTATTCTCTAAATAAGCCATCACCGGCTCAATAATCTTTTTATCTATTTCTTCAATGGCCCGAACCTTCATTTCTGCCTCTCCCTGATGGCCGCATTCATCCGGTGCCTCTACGTGAATGTAAACAAAATCACTGCCTGCATCAAGTGCACGAATAGCCGCCTCGGCCTTGCCGCTGAAATTTGTCGAAAGATTACCCGTTGCACCCTCCACATCCACAACCTGCATGCCGGTTCCAATGCCAATACCTTTTAATAAATCGACTGCAGAAATCATGGTGGCTGAAAGGCCGAATTTCTTTTTGAAAAGCTCCAGTGACGGTTTGGTGCCCTCGCCCCAAATCCACAGAGAGTTTGCGGGATTTTTTCCTTTTGAAACACGTTCAAGATTTAAGGGGTGGTTACAAAGAAGCTCGTTGCTCTTTTTCATGATAGCAAGCAACACATCCCCCGCTTCTCCGGCAGGCAAATAATTGGCAACCGGCTGCTTAGAAATATCATGAGGCGGCGTTAAAACCACAGATTTGCTACCTTGATCCCAAACCAGAAGATGACGGTAACTAAAACCACGATGCAGAGTGAAACCCGGCATTTTCATATGTAGTTTTAAATAATCTATCAGTTCGCCGGCTTCCTGTGTTGAAATTTCACCTGCACTGTAATCCAACATAGTTTTTTCGCTATAATCCTCTTCATCAGAAAGCGTCACCAGGTTAGCACGAAAGGTTATGTCTGTTTCCTTTAAATCAACACCGATTGACAAAGCCTCCAGCGGCGAACGTCCGCTGTAGCACTGGCAAGGGTCATACCCCAACACACTCAAATTAGCCACGTCACTCCCCGGACTCAAAGAATCATCCACCGTTTTAGCAAGGCCCATCGTGCCCATGGCTGATATTTTATCCATATTCGGTTTATGTGCACATTCTAAAGGTGTTTTACCATCTAAGGCTTTGCATGGAAAGTCCGCCATGCCGTCACCTAAAAAAATAACATATTTCATATGAATCATTCCTTTCCTCTGCCATTATTATACTCTCTGCCGCCTCAAAAGTCAACGGTGCTTTTCTCACGCTGACATCAAAAATGAACACTTTGTCAGCTATTTGTCTCTTTTATGTTATACCAATTTCATAACTGACCACCTTTGCGTCTTTCATAGTAATCGCAAGCCAATTACAATCTATAAAATCAACACCGAGATAATAAGTTAATGTACTTTCATCTGGAAATTCCCCATAAGGATATTTAAAACTTTCAGGAGCGTTTTCTGTTTCATTCCCTAAAAGGTCAATAATCTCGTTTTCTGTCATTCCGATAATATCGTTTTTGTATAGCATATTTGAAACAATTTTATATCTTTCATCAGGATGGTCCATCAATAATAGGACCTACTATTTTTATCCTTATTTTTCACTGCTTTTCCCTCAAACATTTTTTCTTAGAACCCGCAAGAATACTGAATTTTCTCGCTTCCGATAGTATATGTAAATATTATAAATCGGCAAACTAATCTTTTAAATTTTATAGACTTGACACAAGTAAAATCTTTAATTCAATTAAATTCATAGTATCTCAAATCATACATTTCTTCGGCATCACATTGATTTGTAATTGCTTCATAAAAATCTTCTTCTGATAAGGAAGATTTGTTTTTTAATATTGCTGAATAAATTTCCTGCACACCATCTTCCTCATCAAAAGCAAGAAAGCAATCAACAAAATCTACCTTTTCTGTTTTTACTTTTTGACCTTTAGGATTTATATGTTCCAAGTCAAATTTTTTTGTATATTCTTCTGTTTTTTCGTAAGCATCATCAAAAGATTTTGCATCAACAAGATAAATTGTTTCTTCATAAAACTTCCTGTTATCAGGCTCAATAGAATATGTAAACATAACCTTTACACTATACTTCATATTTTTCATCTTCCTTTCAATGGCTCCCTTGCCTAAAGGGAGCTGTCAGCACAGCTGACTGAGGGATTCATTTTATCAATATATCCAATGCCACAAATATGGATAAATTACATCGTCGGCGCTACCACTTTTTGACCAAATTGTATTCCAAGAAACCTCTTTCCACACGCCATCCTCATAGACAAACGTTAGAACATTTCCTCCCTCTTTACCTTCTGAAACATAGTAGACTTTAGCAACATCACAAGTTTCATATTCCAAAACTTTGAAAAATTCCATATCTCCTAGCATTGTGTTCTGTTTATACTCATTTTTAAACTCATCATAATGCATATGTGTAAGGACTTCACATTTAACCAGAGAAATTGTATATATAAGTATTAAGCATAGAACAAATCCAATTATTAAGTATTTAATCTTTGTTTTCATTTGCAATCCCTCCACCACCTTCGGTGGTCCCCCTCCCTTTAGGCAAGGGAGGCTTTTTTAGTTCCAACATCATTCGACAAAGTTCGTGTCAAGACTGGTGAACAGTGAATAATAGGACCTACTA
>JAZSAS010000084.1:0-6087 GCA_045602005.1 Clostridia bacterium | reverse complement strand
TTCAATCTTAACAAAATTACCGCATCCAAGCTCACGGGCAAGTCGAGCAATTCTTACTGCTTCTTCAGCATTTCTTGCTCCGCTTGTGTTAGGAAGCAAGGTAATTCCTTTTGGGATAAAATCTAAAATGTTTTCTTGTTCCTTTGTGTTTGCTCGGTGGACTGCAAGGGTTATAATCTCCGCACCTGCATCCTTTACCGCAGCTTCAATTAGATTAAGAGAATATTTTCCCGAACCTAAAATAAAACGGGAATTAAATTCGTGACCGCCGATAACAAGTTTATCACTGTTCATTTGCATTTCCTTCTTTCTATACTTCAAATTCATTTGCTATAATTCTTAAAACTATGTGTGCCTGATGTGCAGCACAAAGCGTAACTCTTGTGGATACAAGTCCGATTCCGTCTTTTACATCGCTCACTTCATCACCGCAAAGATAAAACCGTTTTGAAACTTTTCTTGTTTTTATTGAGTTAGCACTATCTAAGCCTGCCATTCCCGATGCAGCAACAATATATTCATCCGGCATTTCCGCCAAGACAAAATTTGTCAGCATTGCTTTACACTCTGCGTTGTCAAATGCTTCACAGATAATATCGGCATCCGAAAGCATATCCTTTGCATTGTTTTCATCAAGTCGAATCGTATGTATCTCAGTTTCGATATAAGGATTTATTTCTTTTAAGTTATCCTGCAAAGCTTCTGTCTTGTATAACCCAATCTGATTTGCCTTATATTGTTGGCGGTGAAGATTGGTTATATCTATTTTGTCAAAATCTATCAGTATGAGTTTTCCTATGCCTGCACGAGCAAGTGAGGTGGCTATGTTTGAGCCAAGACCACCAAGACCGCATACAGCAACAGTTGTGGATGATATTTTCTTCTGAAACTCAATTCCGTGTCGGTCATTTAATGCTTTTATCCATTCTTCTTTACTTGGAATCATATCAGCCACCTCCCACAAAGCTTACAACCTCAACGCTGTCTCCATCCTTAAAAATCGTATCAGCATACTGTGCTTTAGGAACTATATAGCCGTTAAGTTCAACAGCGACACGCATTAAGTCGTAGCCTGCAGAATTTAGATATTCTGCAACAGACTTACCGACTACATCTAAATTTTCTCCGTTAATTCTTACCACTCATCTCACCTCCAAAACTCAAACAAAAAAGGAGCTACCGATTTGGTAACTCCTAAGTTTACTTAGCTATTCCTAAAACTTTTGTTCAGGCATCCCTACGTTGGCATTATCCAAATCAGGTTCTCGGTCGAAGGTTCTACCTTCCTCTCAGCCTGTAACACAAGCTCCCCGCTGTTTAATTGTTAATTCATATTATATACTATTTTTTTCAACAATTCAATACCTTTCTAAAAATTCTTCCAGTCTATCCTGAATCTGGCAGGTTAATTTCATTAAAATTACTTGCAGGATAGAATTTTTAATGATACAATATTTGTACAATCAGATGAAAATTTTAACGGATATTTCCGGAAAGGATATATTATGAAGATACACGGATTTCAAAAGATGACTCTCCTTGATTTTCCGGGCAAGGTTGCATGCACGGTTTTTACAGCAGGATGCAATTTGCGTTGCCCTTTTTGCCACAATGCCTTTTTGGTCACACAGCTTGATGGACGCGAGGAAATAGATTCGGCAGAAATTCTGGAATATTTGCACCGCAGAAAAGGCCTTTTAGACGGCGTGTGCATCACGGGGGGAGAACCTCTTTTGCATGATGGTGTTTTTAATTTTATGAAAGAAATAAAAAAAACCGGACTGGCGGTGAAGCTTGACACGAATGGCACTTTTCCCCACAGGCTTAAACAAGCAGTGGGGGAGGGGCTTGTGGATTATGTGGCAATGGATATTAAGAATACCCCGGAAAAATATGCCGAGACGGTGGGAATTCCCCATTTTGATACAGTGGGAGTTTTAGAGAGTATCAATTTTCTGCTTACAAACGCTGTTGATTTTGAATTTCGCACAACAGTTGTAAAAGAGTTGCACACACAAGAGGATATCGTTTCTGTGGTGAAGCTCATTCAAGGTGCACCCCGTTATTTTTTGCAAACTTTTGTAGATTCAGGCAATTTAATCGGCAGCAATTTACACGGACTCAGCAGTAACGAAATGCAGACTTTTAAAGAGGCTGCACAACAATTTGTGGTGAACACGCAGGTGCGGGGATAGAGCAAAAATCTCCGGAAATGCCATGTTTCTGGCGTTTTCAGGGGATTTTTCTTTTTCGCAAAAAAAACACAATATTTTGTGTTTTTGTTGTTGACAAACTGCTATATATAGGATATAATAGTCATGGACACCATTTTTAAAGGGGGAAAAGAAAATGTATCATGTTCTAAAACGTGACGGAAAAATTGTTGACTTTAATCTGCAAAAAATTAGTGACGCAATCGTTCTTGCCTTTGAAGCATGTGATCGTGAATTTAATCAGGACCTTATTGATTTTTTGGCAATCAAGGTTACGGCGGATTTTGAACCGAAGATTGAAAACGGAAGCATTGCTGTGGAAAAAATTCAGGACAGTGTGGAAACTGTTTTGATTCGTGGCGGTTATGATGATGTTGCCAAGGCATACATTCTGTACCGTAAACAGAGAGAAAAGGTGCGTAACTTAAACGCAACGCTAGTTGACTACAAGGAAATTGTTGATAATTATGTTAAAATCAATGACTGGCGCGTTAAGGAAAATTCCACTGTTACTTATTCGGTAGGCGGCTTGATTCTTTCTAATTCCGGTGCCATTACGGCAAATTACTGGCTGTCTGAGATTTATGATGAGGAAATTGCAAAGGCACACCGTGATGCTGACATTCATTTGCATGACCTTTCCATGCTGACAGGCTATTGTGCCGGTTGGTCGCTGAAGCAGTTGATTCAGGAAGGTTTGGGCGGTGTTCCCGGCAAAATCACCTCCGCACCGGCAAGCCATTTGTCAACTTTGTGTAATCAGATGGTTAACTTCTTGGGTATTATGCAGAACGAATGGGCAGGCGCTCAGGCGTTTTCATCCTTTGACACATATCTGGCGCCGTTTGTTAAGGTAGATAATTTAAGCCAGAAGGAAGTTAAACAGTGCATTCAATCCTTTGTTTATGGTGTTAACACACCGTCTCGCTGGGGTACGCAGGCACCTTTCTCCAACATCACTCTTGACTGGGTTGTGCCCAACGATTTGGCAGAACTCAACTGTATTGTTGGCGGCAAGGAAATGGACTTTAAATATAAAGACTGCCAGAAGGAAATGGACATGGTTAACAAGGCGTTCATTGAGATTATGATTGAGGGCGACGCCAACGGCAGAGGATTCCAATATCCGATTCCGACCTATTCCATCACCAGTAACTTTGACTGGTCTGATACAGAAAACAACCGTCTTTTATTTGAAATGACGGCAAAGTATGGCACACCTTATTTCTCTAACTACATTAACTCCGACATGGAGCCTTCTGACGTTCGTTCTATGTGCTGTCGCTTGCGTCTTGACCTTCGTGAGCTTCGCAAGAAATCCGGTGGATTCTTCGGTAGCGGCGAGAGCACCGGCTCTATCGGTGTTGTAACAATCAACATGCCCCGAATTGCATATCTTGCCAAAGACGAAAGCGATTTTTATGCACGTCTTGACCGCATGATGGACATTGCGGCACGTTCGCTCAGCACAAAGCGTACCGTTATTACAAAGCTCTTAGACAGCGGTCTTTATCCTTATACCAAGCGGTATCTGGGCTCCTTTACAAATCATTTCTCAACCATTGGTCTGGTTGGTATGAATGAGGCTTGTCTGAATGCACAATGGATTAAAGCAGACCTGACAAATGAACGTGCCCAGGAGTTCACTCAAAATGTGTTAAATCATATGCGTGAACGCTTGTCTGACTATCAGGAACAGTATGGCGACCTTTACAACCTGGAAGCAACACCTGCAGAATCAACATCTTACCGTCTTGCAAAGCATGATGTTAAACGGTATCCTGATATTATTACGGCATCTGAGGGCGGCAATGGTACACCCTACTATACCAACAGCTCCCACCTGCCTGTGGGATATACCGATGACATTTTCTCTGCGCTGGACATTCAAGATGAATTGCAGACTTTGTATACCTCTGGTACGGTATTCCATGCGTTCCTTGGTGAAAAGCTTCCCGATTGGGAGTCGGCTGCCAACCTCGTTCGCAAGATTGCTGAAAATTACAAGCTGCCTTATTACACCCTGTCTCCGACATATTCTGTATGTAAAAACCATGGTTACATTGTTGGTGAGACGTTTACCTGCCCCGAATGCGGTGAGAAAACAGAGGTTTACAGCCGTATTACCGGTTACTATCGTCCCGTGCAGAACTGGAATGATGGCAAGGCGCAGGAATATAAGGACCGTCAGGTTTATAACATTGCAACCTCTCAGCTGAACAAGAAGGCTGCTTCTTTTCCGGTAGAAACAGAAGCTAAAGAAGCGGTGACTACAGAGGATGCGGCATATCTTTTCACAACGGCAACCTGCCCCAACTGTAAAATTGCCCGCAGTATTCTGGACAAAGAAAATTTCGGCTATGAGGTGCTTTTGGCAAATGAAAATGCAGATCTTGCAACAGAGCTGGGCGTGAAGCAGGCTCCAACACTGGTTTTGGTTAAAGACGGAGCAGTGGAAAAATATGCAGGTGTTTCTGCGATTAAAAAATATTTGAATGTATAAGGGATAAATTATGTACGACATTATTATCATCGGCGGTGGCCCTGCGGGGCTTACCGCCGCCATATATGCCAAAAGGGCCAATAAATCGGTCTTGGTCATTGAAAAATCAATTTTTGGCGGACAGATTACCTTTTCGCCTAAAGTAGAGAATATTCCCGGATTTGTTTCTCTCACCGGAAACGAGTTTGCAGAAAAAGTGGTTGATCAGGTGATTGCCCTTGGTGCTGACTTTGAAATGTGTGAAGTGCTGTCATTGGAAGACGGCGATGTTAAAAAAGTTGTAACCGATGGTGGTGTTTTTGAGGGCAAGAGCATTATTATTGCAACCGGTGCCCGTCACAGAATGCTGGGCCTTGATGGCGAGGAAAAATTCGTTGGCGAGGGCATATCCTTTTGTGCCGTGTGTGATGGTGCGTTTTATGAGGGAAAAACCGTTGGTGTTGTGGGCGGCGGCAACTCTGCCTTGCAGGAGGCGGTGTTGCTTTCTGAACTGGCCAGGGAAGTTTATGTGTTGCAGAACCTTGATTTTCTAACCGGTGAAGAGGCGTTGGCGCAACAGCTGCGCAATAAAGAAAATGTGCACATCATGACCGGAGTGCTTGTGGACCAGTTGCTTGGCGATGAGGAACTGACCGGTGTGGTGCTTAAAGATAACAACGGCGATTGCAGAACGCTTAATCTTGACGGTCTCTTTATTGCAATTGGTCTTGTTCCGCAGAACGAACCCTTTGCCGGACTTTTGGAGCTAGATGATGTTGGATATGCCGTTTCGAGCGAGCAGTGCGGAACAAAGACAGAGGGTGTTTTTGTTGCGGGTGACTGCCGCCAGAAGAGGATTCGCCAGGTGACCACTGCCACAGCAGACGGCGCTGTTGCGGCTTTAATGGCCTGTGACTACATAGAGAAAAGAAAATAGTTTGGTAGTTTTACCTTAAGAGAAAGGACAGTGGAGATAATGGCATCACAGTCCTTTCTCTTTGCGTTCTTTTTTTCTGTCTTCCTTGTGAAATATCCTGCTGTTAGTGATGGCGGAATAAAAAATTAAATTTAAGTGGTTCAATTTGAAAAAAAGGGTTGACAAATAAGGATTATTATAGTAAAATGTTATGTGTTGTGTATGGCGGCATGGCTCAGTTGGTCAGAGCAAACGGTTCATACCCGTTAGGTCGGTGGTTCGAATCCACCTGCCGCTACCAGAAAAAAGACATTTTTCGACAAAGAAAAATGTCTTTTTTTGTATACCGAAAACCACGCGATAGTCGCGTGGTTCAATAAAGGTTAACCGATGAACAAAATTAAAACACTATGAACATAAGTAAGGTTAGTTGCATAGTGTAAATGAGAAATTTAGCAAAAAGTTTTAATGAGAAA
>JAZSAS010000083.1:0-39043 GCA_045602005.1 Clostridia bacterium | reverse complement strand
AAAAATACATAACTATAAATACAACAGGTTTCCTATGCGACCGCTCAATTGGAAAACTCCTATTGATTATATCAACGCTTTCCTTGAAGACGGTGAAATTTTTTAATCAATTTTGTAACACATCATTGACAAACCTACACTATTTGTTAAGGTTTAAAACATATGTTTCAAACCTTAACAAAAGTCCTAAAGCCTTCGCTATTTAATCTTTGTAATATCATAGGGCGTTACCTGATATACAAAATAATTCAACCAGTTTGAATATAAAAGGTTTGCATGGCTGCGCCAGGTAACCAACGGGTCCTTCGTCGGGTCGTCATTGGGAAAGTATTGATGAGGCACAGAAATGGGCAGTCCCGCCTGCACGTCACGAAGATATTCCTTTTTCAAAGTATCTCTATCGTATTCTGAATGCCCCGTAACAAAAATCTGGCGTCCACGGTCTGTGCTAATCACATAGAGTCCTGCCTCTTCTGAACTTGCCAGAATTTTCAGCTGAGGCACCTTCTCCACGTCCTCACGAAGAACGGTAGTATGCCGTGAATGAGGCACACGAAACACCTCATCAAAGCCCCGAAACAAAATAGACGAGGTGTGCTCCACCCTATGGTCATAAACGCCAAACAGTTTCTCAGGCAAAGAATGTTTTTGAATTCCATAATGATAATAAAGTCCTGCCTGAGCACCCCAACAGATGTGAAAAGTGCTGGTAACGTGGGTTTTTGTCCACTCTAAGATACGGCAAAGCTCCTCCCAATAGGTCACTTCTTCAAAGGGCATTTGCTCCACCGGCGCACCGGTAATCACCATGCCGTCAAAAGTTTCATGCTCAATTTCAGCAAAAGTTTTATAAAAAGAAAGCAAATGCTCCTCATTAACATTTTTAGACCGATAGCTTTCTGTATGCAATAACGTAAGCTCCACCTGCAAGGGTGTGTTACCCAACAAACGTGCCAGCTGCGTTTCTGTTTCTATTTTTGTAGGCATTAAATTTAAAATAGCAATTTTTAGCGGTCTAATGTCCTGCGTCAGTGCTCTGGTTTCAGTGATAACAAAAATATTTTCCTCGGTCAGCGTTTTGGTGGCCGGAAGGCGATTGGGAATTTTAATAGGCACTTAATCACTCCTCTGATAAAAAACGCCCCGGAAATTCCAAGGGCGTTAAATGATGTTTATTGACCGATGACTCTGTGATAAACTTTTTTGCCTTTTTTAATAATAATACCCTCCCGAATGGCATCTGCAGTCAATTGATAAGCCACATCGGTAATCTTTTCGTCGTTCACAGAAACACCGCCCTGCTGAATCAGTCGACGTCCCTCGCCCTTTGAGGGAATCAGACCGGCGATTTGCATAACATCTAACAAGCCGTAAACCTCTTCGGTCAGCTGCATTTCCGTTGTGGGCATGTTCTCGGCGCTCTTGTTGCCGCCAAACAGACCCTCAGCGGTATCCATTGCCTTTTTCGCTTCTTCTTCACCATGCACCAGTTTCGTAACCTCATAGGCCAGAATCCGCTTGGCTTCGTTTAATTCCTGGCCGGAAAGCTTTTCAAGACGGCGGATTTCATCCATAGGAACAAAGGTGATAAGCTTTAAGCAACGAATAACATCATCATCGCCAACATTTCTGAAATATTGATAAAATTCATAAGGAGAGGTCTTTTCAGGGTCAAGCCACAGAGCACCCTTGGCAGTTTTGCCCATCTTTTTACCGTCAGAAGTGGTGAGCAGCGCAAAGGTCATGCCATAAACCTGCTGATTTTCTTTACGGCGCACCAAGTCGATACCGCCTAAGATGTTGCTCCACTGGTCATCGCCGCCCAGTTCCATCTTGCAACCATAATTTTTATAAAGCTGCAGAAAATCATAGCTCTGCATGAGCATATAGTTAAACTCAATGAAGGAAAGACCCTTTTCCAACCGGGTTTGAAAACACTTAGCCCGAAGCATTTCATTAACCGAAAAGCAAGAGCCAATGTCTCGCAAAAATTCAATATAATTCAGGCTTCTCAGCCAATCGGCATTGTTCACCATAATCGCCTTACCGTCAGAAAAATCAACAATGGTGGAAAGCTGCTTTTTAAAGCGTTCGCAGTTGTGATTGATTGTTTCCACCGTCATCATCTGACGCATATCAGTTCTGCCAGAGGGATCACCCACCATACCGGTGCCGCCGCCTACTAAGGCAATCGGCCTGTGTCCGGCATTCTGCATGTGACGCATAACCACCATCTGCAGAAAATGGCCTACATGCAGACTGTCTGCCGTGGGGTCAAAGCCGATATAAAAAGTAACCTGTTCTCGGCCCAGAAGCTCTCTGATTTCATCTTCGTGGGTAGTTTGGGCAATCAAGCCCCGTTCCTTCAAAATATCAAATACGTTTGTCAACAGTCTCTCTCCTCACATATGTTGTAGCCTAATGTTCATTGTAACACAAAACACATAGAAAAACAAGTAGAAATATGCAAATTTACCGGTTTCATAAGTTAACCTTCACTCTTTTTTCGTTGACAACCGATTTTTTCCATGATACAATTAAAAATAGGAGTGATTGCAATGTCATTATTTTATAACATCGGCGATTTAACCATTGAAACCCCTGACAATTTCACAGAGGAAGCAAAGCATCATTTGTCTTTTTATAATACAGAACCTACCGAAAAGCCCGACATCCGCTTTATCATTCACACCGAGTGTGAAGAAATCCAGATGCCCAAGGCCACTTTGGTGACCGAAGTAAACCGCCGCAAATGGTACTCCATGCCTGATGGTGGCTATGCCTTCGTTGACAAAATTGAGGAGTTTTCTGATAAAATTCTAAATCTCGTTGTCATGAGTCCTGATTTTTCTAAGGTAGAGGTTTGGTTTTGTCCTTCCGCTTTGATGAGTCTTACAAATGACCCAAGACCCTATCATGTGATTCAGGAAGTGCTCCGCTATGCACTCCTACCTAAAAACGGAACCATTATGCACGCATCAGCTCTTGCTTATCAGGGGCAGGGCGTTCTGTTTTCCGCCCCCTCCGGCACGGGAAAATCAACTCACACCGGTTTGTGGCAGCAGTATGCTCCCGGCACTGAAATTGTCAATGACGACATGCCTGTGATTCGAATGCAAAAAAACAGACCTCACCTTTACGGAGCACCCTGGAGCGGCAAGAATTCCATTCATAAGAATTTGACTGTTCCCCTCTCTGCCATTGTTTTTCTGGAACGTGCCACAGAATGCCGGCTGGTTCCCATGAACAAAGCAGATGCCGTCTGGGAGCTGTTTGAATCCATCCGCAAGCCTGTCATTCCCTGCCTTGCCGAGAAGAATCTGGATGTGATAGGCCAAATTGTGGAAAACCTGCCGATTTACCGCCTTTACTGCAACATTTCAGAAGATGCCGTTAAAACAGCCATGCAGGTTCTTTCCTGTTAATTACAATGATATACGCAAAAAAGGAACTACCACGGTAGTTCCTTTTTGATTTCTCTGTCTACTGATACATCGGCCCATATTGTTTGCAGGCTGCATAATCTGCCGCCTGTGCATCCTCCGTGCCAAAAGCAGACCACACATGAGGACGAAAAATCTTTTCTTTCGGCACGTTGTGCATTGCAACCGGAATTCTCATCATGGAGCACATGGTGATGATATCAGCGCCCACATGACCGCCAACAGTAACACCATGATTGGCGCCCCAGTTTGCCATAACGGAATATACATCTGTAAAAGCACCCCCACCGGTTAGATTCGGTGCAAACCAGGTCGTTGGCCAGGTGGGGTCTGTTCTTTGATCCAGCTCATCATGCACGTCTGGAGGTAACACGCAGGTGTAACCCTCAGCAATCTGCATAACAGGACCAATGCCATCAACAATGTTAATTCGAAGCAAGGTAACAGCCATTTCAGATAGAGTCTTGAAATGACTGGAAAAACCTCCGCCACGAAAATACTCATAGTTTGCTCGGCACCAATCTGTTGCTTCCAGACAGGCATGAATGTCAGAATCAGTCATATCCCACCATGCTTTGATGGTGCCGTTTCCGTTTTCATCCCTGGCTGCACCGGTACAGTCAAGAGCCGTTGCACCGGAGTTAATTAAATGAATGATGCCGCCCTTCGCTCTGCCTGAAAGTGCCTTGCCTGTCACTCGCTTAACAGCCTCCGGCGACCAGTAGGTACGCACATCGTGAAAACAGGGAGCCATGCCTGTCAGCAACGTGCCAATTAACATGGAAACGCCGTTTAAGGTATCATTTTCTGTTGCAAGGGCTGTAGGTGCTTTCTTTCCGTTCCAGTCAAAGGAGCTTGCCATAATCGCCTCGGTAAAATCAGCATTAGGCAGCCAGTCTGTCCAGTGTCTTTGACCCTGAAAACCGCCAACAATCGCATTTTTTCCCAAGGCCTCCTCATGCCAACCCATTTCGCCCAGTTTTGGGTTGCCATTCATAATGTCTTTAACAATAATGGAGAATTTGGCAATGAACTCCCAGTCTTTATCAGCCGGAATGACCTTAGATTTTTGAATCATGGCGGGAAAATTCTTTCCGGCGTTTTTATCAAACCCTTCCCTACAGTTAGCTTTCATCCAGCTAAGAGCTTTTTCATATTCATCTTTATCATAAATCTCCAAGGCAATTCGGCGAAGAATTTCTGTTAAATCGACAAACTCAGCACGAAGACCCAGATATTTCTGCATAAACGATATATCACAATAGGAGCCGGCAATACCCATAGATACAGAACCCAGATTGACATAGGCCCTGTCCTTCATCTGACCAATCGCAATAGCACCCTTGGCCCAGCGAATGATTTTTTCGGCAACATCCTCCGGAATGGAATTATCATTCATATCCTGTACATCGTGACCGTAAATAGAAAACGCAGGCAGTCCTCTCTGTGCAAAAGCAGCCATCACAGCAGCCAAATATACTGCACCAGGACGCTCAGTGCCATTAAAGCCCCAAACTGCCTTAATGGTGTTGGGGTCTAAGTCCATCGTTTCTGAGCCGTAACACCAAGAGGGCGTTACCGAGAGGCTTGCGCAAATATTTTGCGTTTTAAAATAATCTGCCGCCATTGCTGCCTCAGCACCGCCGCCAATGGTGACGGGTGCAATCACGCACTGTGCCATTGTTCCGTCTTGATAGCGGACCTGTGTTTCAATCAGTTCTTTTGCCGCCTTAGCCATGGCCATGGTTTTTTCTTCAAGACCTTCACGCACACCGCCCCAACGTCCGTCAATGGTGGGACGAATACCAATTTTAGGATACATTTTCATCTCCTCCTCTTTTCTCGGTAGTATTTCCGGAAAACGGAAAAACTATGACAGACTTTTTTCTGTAACGCCCTCGGCATAAAAAGGAGCGGCAGCAAATGAAATATTTGCTGCCGCTCCTTTTTATGTCCCCGACTAAGAGGGACAAAACACAGGCATCCCTTTGGGATAATATCACGTTTTATATTCCTTGCAAGCCATATGCCCTATACACCCGGATTCTCTCCTTAATATCCGGATACTTTGCCTTTGTTTCAGGTGAAAACATGCCAAAAGATAAATTCTTTGTTGCCATTTTTTCGTGTCCAATCAGCGCCCACGTGGCATCAATCAGGTGACAAAACTGAGGCTCTTGCAATTTTTCACAGTAAAAACTCTGTCGGGGATTGTTGATATCCTCGCCGCTTATCTGGAACAAACCATACCGTTCGCAAAGCTCCATCACACGGGCAAGCTGCTCCGGCGTATTTCTCGAAGGCATATAGGTCACAGCATCAAAGCCAAGACTATTGATGGTTTCAAACAAAAGCTCCAGATACTCATCTTCGAATTTTTGTGATTTTTTATCACCGGTAACACTCTGCTCCACATTTCCCAGATAGGCATAAGCTGAAACAGCACCGATTTCTTTTGAAAATGCAATCACATCACGAACTTTAGGGCATTCATCCGTGGCATCAATATAAATTTTTCCTATCATATCGCTTTTCAAAACACCCAACAAATCATAGGCATAGTGAGGATTGTTTTCGTCAAGCAAAAATGTTTCTGCTTTTTGAGAAACAGGAATATGCAGTGTGTCTTTTAAAAAGCCTATGCAACCTGCACCCTTACCGAAAACAGAAATCATTTTTAAAGACAATGCATAAAGAATGTGTCGTTCAGTGACAGAACCGCCTTGTTCATATTGTGAATGCGGAAGAACATCTGCATCAAAGTCTATAGAAAGGCCATATTGTGCCAGCAGCCTGTTACAGTTTTCCACCATTTTTCGGTTCCGGCGGTTTCGTGCCTCCACATAAGGCTTAAAAAAAGCCTCCAGCTTATCAATCTGCGTGTGCGGAACGCCATGAAGAGCCATATAAACAATGCCCTTCTGGTCAGGATTGTTGATACGTCTGTTATAAAGCGGGGTATTCTCCATGCTGGCACGGCATTCCGCACCGATGGTGGTCTCTATTCCCAGAATGGCACCGGCCTCCAGAAATTCTTCGGCACCGCTGATTGAATCGTGATCCATCATGCCCGCCGTACGCAAACCGGACTCAAAAGCCTTTGCCACAGCCATGGTGGGCGAATAAGGTGAAAAGGAATAAGTGGTGTGAATGTGGTTGTTTACCTCGTTCTTTTCCTCGATGGGTTTAATTGCACCTTCTTGTACCATTACAGAAAGATTTGTAAGACGCACTTTCTTGTCAGGCACATTGAGTAAGGTTAAATCAACAGGCACTCCATTCACCTCCACATAATGTTTACAACGAATTGATATCTTTCGTTTTTTCCACAACACGCAGCCGTTTTCTCCGCCGTTTTTTGCCCTCCCTGTCACGGCATACCTCCACCGAAGCAAAGACAGTCTTTTTACATGCCTTACAGCGCATCAGGGCAAAGCCGTGACGCATATCACGAAACCAACCGCTTTTATTCTTCAAGCTTCCGCCGCATTCAGGACAACAAAACTCCAAGGATTTGGCTTTTTTCTGCTTCTCCTCATTCTTAGGAGCTAGGGGCCGTTGTGCCGCATTAACAATAAACGGAGTAAAGGTTTTTTTATCAAACACAGTGGCAAAAACCTTACCGGAAATTTCTGCATCAACGTGAGCATCGTGAAGACTTTCTTCCTCATAAGGAATCTGACAAAGCTCTGCTGCTGTTTTTAATCCCATCTGCTGTTTTTCACCGGCTTTGAGTCTGCCGGTGGCATACCGTTGTAAATCCGCAAAACGATACATGAAATTCAGCTTTGTATTTTTATCATAATATTGGGCATTTATCCGCAGAACCTGAATATCCTGAGGTCCCCAGGACATAAGCACACTATCGTGTCCGATAAATGCCTTAAATTCACGAAAAGCCTCTGCAAAGGGAACACCAAAACGCATAAGATGATCTTTGGTAATACCGGTGATTTCTGCCACTTTATGATCCACCCGATCATACACACCGGGTTTAATAAAGCGATTAAAGCTGCCCTTATACTGCATATTTTTATCATATTTCACAGCCCCGATTTGAATAATCTCATCGGGACATTTGGGAATGACCCGTTTAATGTTTCGAGACCATTCCAAATCAAAAATAATATAGTCCATTGTTGTTATACCTCTTTAGTCTTTTTTTATAACTGCCAATCAATGGGTTCTTTTCCTAACCGTTCCAAAATGGTGTTGGCCTTACTGAAATGCCGACACCCGAAGAATCCCCGACTGGCCGATAAAGGACTGGGATGAGGGGCAGACAGAATATAATGTCTTGAATTCGTGATGAGCGGCAGCTTTTCCTTGGCATTAGCACCCCAAAGCAGAAAAATCACCGGATCTTCACGACGATCCAAAGCAGAAATGACACTGTCGGTAAAGGTTGTCCAGCCCAGTTTTTTATGGGAATTGGCCTCGCCTTCTCGCACGGTCAACACTGTGTTCAAGAGCAAAACTCCCTGCTCGGCCCAAGGCGAAAGGCAACCGGTTTCAGGAAACGGCAAACCCAAATCCTGACGGATTTCCTTAAAAATATTCTGCAACGATGGCGGAAAGGCTGTTCCCGGTTGAACGGAAAATGCCAAACCATGAGCCTGACCCGGTCCGTGATAAGGATCCTGCCCCAGCAGCAGAATTTTCACCTTGTGATAAGGTGTGCTGCACAATGCATTAAAAATGTTTTCCTTTGCAGGATAAACCGGCCCTCTTTCATATTCTGCCTCCACCTGTTCCCACAAAGCTTTAAAATAAGGCTTTTGAAATTCCGGCTCTAAAATTTCGTCCCAATCCTGATTTGTCACAAGCATGGCGTTACCTCTTTAAAAGTTTATTCACTTCTTCCACAAAGGTGTTCAAATCGCGAAATTCACGATAAACAGAAGCAAACCGCACATAGGCAACCTCATCTAAGGTTTTTAAATGCTCCATCACCATTTCGCCCAGCTGCTCACTTTTAATTTCACGTTCCATTAAATTCTGTGCGGCTATTTCAATTTCATAGGCAACGTGCTCCATTTCATCAGTGGTCACAGGTCGCTTTTCGCAAGCACGCATAATGCCGTTTAACAGCTTCTGGCTGTCAAACATCTGGCGTGAACCGTCCTTTTTAATAACCATCAGCGGAATACTCTCTACCTTTTCATAGGTGGTGAACCGCTTAGCACAATTTAAGCATTCTCTCCGACGGCGAATTGCTTCATGTTCCTCTGTGGGACGGGAGTCAATAACCTTGCTTTCTTCATATTCACAATAGGGGCATTTCATAGTTTTCCACCCTTCTGCCGCTTTTTGCGGCTGTTTTTAAACGTTATTTTCATAAAATGTATATACATATTCTTTTCTACGGCACATTTCCTCTTGCCGCCGCAAGTACTCTGCCACATCCTTAACGTTGAAAATCCGCTCAATGCGCCCCGGACGTACCAGCTTAGTCACAGCACCCACACCAAAACCGAAAACAGGCATCAGCTCCTCCATCATTCCAATGTTATAAAGACAATGCTTGCCCGGCAAACAAAAACCGGTGTTTTCCTGACCGCCAACCATGTTTTTCTGCCTGTAAAGGTAATAAGCTTGATAGCCATTCTTCTGCATAAAGTCATAGGCAAAATCAAGCATGTGCACTGTTTCACGGTGCTGGTCTTCTGTGGGAACAAAGGCCTCTTCTCTAAGCCTTGAAGCACGTTTAATGCTCATGGTATGTATCGTCAAGTTTTCAGGATGGCAGGCCGCAACAGCTTCCAGCGTTTCCTGAAAATCCTCACAGGTTTCACCGGGAAGGCCGGCAATCACATCCATATTAATAACAGAAAAATCAAATTTTCTTGCATCTGAAACGGCTTTAAACACTGCCTCAGGGCTGTGCTTTCTGCCAATTCGACGGAGAGTTTCTGCATGAATGCTCTGTGGATTAATGCTGATTCTGGTAACCCCTCGTTTATGCATAACAGCCAGCTTTTCCGGTGTAATGGTGTCCGGTCGGCCGGCTTCAACCGTAAACTCCGTCGCCTGTGAAATATCAAAGGTCTTTGAAATTTTATATAATAAATTATCCAGTTCTAGTGCCATGAGTGTGGTGGGCGTTCCACCGCCGATATACACCGAGCGAACTGTAAAGCCTAAGTCCTTCACAATTTTACCGCCTGCCTCCAGCTCCCTGTAAAGTGCTGCCAGATACGGTTCTGCAAAATCCTTCATCGTTTCAGCACTGACCGATGCAAAAGAACAATAAGCACACTTTGTGGGACAAAAAGGAATGTCAATATAAATTGCTATGTCCTTCGGTGCTATGGTTTTTGCTAGCAAAAGCTCCTGCTCTGCAATAGAAAGGGCCAGAGAGATTTTAGAATCTGACACACCAAATTCCTGACGCAGTGTGTTTTGTATCATTTCAAAAGATGCACCGGACCTGAGCATGCTAGCAACCCGTTTCACAGGGCGCACGCTGGTAATCAAGCCCCAGGCATCAGCAATACCGTTCCCATTCATAAACCTCATTATGCTCCTTTTCATAACCAATGGTCGTTTGAGGGCCGTGACCGGGATACACCTGCACATCATCCTCTAACAAAAACAGCTTATTTTTTATGCTTTTAACCAAAGACGGTAAACTGCCTGTGGGAAAATCTGCACGACCAATTCCTAATCTAAACAAGGTGTCGCCGGAAAACAAACAGTTTTCACACAGCAAACAAATACCACCGCTTGTGTGACCCGGAGTTGTTATAACCTGAAAACTGCACTTGCCGGCAACCAGAACATCACCGTCAGCAAGCAGTCCATTGGGCCTCAAAAGCTTTGGCATGGGCGAAAAATAACCGGCAAGGGTCACATGCTTATCAAAATAATTTTCTTTTTCCCCAGCACCCAAAAGCAGCTTCGCACCAGTTGCCTCTGCAACCTCGCTCGCCGCACCTATGTGGTCATAGTGACAATGTGTCAACACCACATAAGCAGGATGGTAATCGTGTGCCTGGATGTGCGCCAGAATCTGCTCTGGTTCATCACCCGGGTCAATCACCACCAAAGCCTGCGGATCTCCTGCCAGGTAGCAGTTTGTTTGCATTTTGCCCACTGTGAGACTATCTAAAACCATTAGGCTTTCCTCCAAATTATGCGTTATTTCGGGAAACATCAAAGACGCCGCCCAACCGAGACAGCTTTTTCGTTACAAGCTCAAGCTGCTCTTTAGAATTAACCTCCAAACCAAGATTGATCATGGCAATCTGCTCTTTGGTTGTTTTTGTGTGTACCGCTGTAATCAAAATACGCATTTCATAAAGCATATTCGTAATTTCAGCCAGAAGACCCTGCCGGTCATAGGCAGAAATTTGCAATTCCGTAAGATAAGATGAATTGCCGTCATATTCATGCTCCCAATGAACAGAAATCAATCTTTCTGCATTTTCTTCTGTTTGTCCCCCGGCTTGAATGTTCGGACAATCTGCCCGATGAACAGACACGCCACGGCCACGGGTGATATAACCCACAATGGAGTCTCCTGGAACGGGGTTACAGCATCGTGACAGCCTAACGAGGCAGTTTTCAATGCCTTCAACAACAATGCCGTTGCCAATATGCTTTTTCTTTTTTGACGCCGAAGCAGAACGCACTGACTGGGCATCATTTTTATGGGCAAGGCGATATTCTTCTTTCAAACGTGACATGACCTTGTTCACCGTCAAGCCGCCGTAACCAACGGTTGCATACATATCGTCTTCTGTTTGCAGACCGTATTTTTTCAAAAGCATCTCAATCCATTCCGGTTTAAACAGCTCGCTGTGGCTGTAACCCAAATGCTTGAGTTCCTTGTCTATCATTTCCTTGCCCCGAAGAATATTGTCTTCACGGCGCTCTTTTTTAAACCACTGGTTAATTTTCGTTCTTGCCTGGGAGGTTTTACAAATTTTTAGCCAATCACGGCTGGGACCGTGAACAGCTGACGAGGTCATAATCTCTAAAATATCACCATTTTGCAAAATATAATCCAGCGTTGCAATTTTTCCGTTAACTTTAACACCCGCCATGCGGCAGCCTATGGCGCTATGAATGGCAAAAGCAAAGTCAATCGGTGTTGAGCCTGCCGGCAAATTAATAACATCACCTTTAGGTGTAAACACAAACACTTCATCGGCAAACAAATCAATTTTTAATGTGCGCATGAAGTCATCTGAGTCCATGGTTTCGTTCTGAATTTCCAGAATCTTTCCAATCCACGCCAGCTTTTCATCCATGTCGCTCTTGCCGCTGACACCCTCTTTATATTTCCAGTGAGCAGCAATACCATATTCCGCAATTTTATGCATTTCCTGCGTGCGAATTTGAATTTCAACAGGAATGCCGTGAGGACCCATGACTGTGGTATGCAAAGACTGATACATGTTTGGTTTCGGCATGGCAATATAATCCTTAAACCGCCCGGGAATGGGATAATAAAGCTCATGAACCATGCCTAAAACGGCATAACAATCCTTCACACTGTCCACAATGGCACGAACAGCAAATAAATCATAAATTTCATCAATGTTTTTATTTTGTGCATACATTTTTCTAAAAATGCTGTAAAAATGCTTAGCACGACCCATCAATTGGGCATGAATTCCTAATTCCGACAGCTTCTGACGGAAGGTTTCCATAATATCTTCAATATATTTTTCCCGTTCTTTACGTTTCTGGCTGATGGATTCGGTAATCTCACGGTAGGCAATCGGGTCTAAATATCTAAGGGACAAATCCTCCAGCTCCCATTTGATTTTAGACATACCCAAGCGATGTGCCAACGCCGCATACACCTCCAGCGTTTCTCTTGCCTTCTCTCGTTGTTTATCCTCAGGCATAGCTTTGATTGTTCGCATATTATGCAGCCGGTCTGCCAGCTTAATTAAAATAACTCGAACATCTTTTGCCATAGCAAGGAACATTTTACGCAGATTTTCAACCTGCTGCTCTTCCTTTGAGGTATATTGAATTTTTCCCAGCTTGGTAACACCATCTACAATAATACCCACGCTGTCGCCAAATTCCCGTGAAATCTCTGCCACGGTACAGTCTGTATCCTCAACCACATCGTGAAGAAGAGCTCCAACCAGACTGTCGCTATCTAACTCTAAATCTGCCAAAATATGTGCAACAGCCAGCGGGTGAATGATGTAGGGTTCGCCCGTGTGCCGCAGTTGTCCTTCATGAGCATTCAACGCCAACTCATAAGCACGAGTCAGCTTGTCAATATCAATTTTTTGATTATAGCTTTGAACCTTTTGTATCAAAGCTTCAAATGAGTTATCCATAAACAGCCTCCAAGCTATGACGAAAGTCGCAGGTCTTTAATTAGCACCTGTGCCCGACGCTCGCCCCGATAAACGTTTGCTTCCAAATTAAACGCAATATCAACACAGTCATTTTGGGTCATTTTTTCTGCCAGTTCACCCATTGAAAAACCAATGGCCTGCACCGTCACCTGGCCGTCAGATAGTGAAAGGCGCAAATGCTTGCCCTCTCCCATTGTATAAATGCCGGTAACTCTCAATCCGGTACAGAAAAAAACCGGGTTGGGATTGTTCATTCCAAAAGGCTCCATCACAGAAAGCTTATCCACAGTATTTAAATTGGCATAACCAATGGGTAATTTCGTATCAACCGTCAACTTGGGAATAAAATCCTCCGGCGAAAGCACTGTTTTAGCATAGGCATTAACAGCCCTGCGAAAATCATTGATGCTTCCAACCCTAATCGTCAAGCCCGCTGCCATTTCATGACCGCCAAAGCGGGTTAAATGCTCACCACAGGCAGACAACGCCTCGAACAAACTAAAGCCTTTCATGCTGCGGCCAGAGCCTTTGCCTTCTTCGCCATCGCAACTGATTAAAATGCAAGGTTTGTTAAACCGCTCTGTTATCTTCGAAGCCACAATGCCAATGATCCCGCTGTGCCAGCCTTCTCTGGCCAGCACCAAAACCGAATCCTCCTGATAGGCCTTTTCCTCTTTTGCAAGAATTGCCAGAGCCTCCTCCAGCGTTTTTTGTTCAATCGTTTGCCTCTGGCGGTTGATTTCATCTAAAATTCTGGCCTTCTCTTCAGCCTCTGCCTCTGTTTTTGAAAGCAGAAGTTCAACGCCCAATCTTGGGTCATCCATTCGACCGGCAGCATTAATGCGTGGTGCTAAAGCAAAGCCGACAGTACCGGTTGTTAAACGGGAAGATTCAACAGATGCCTGTCGCATCAGGGCCTGCAACCCGAAGTTTTCTGTTTTAGCCAAATGCTCCAGACCATTTTTTACCAAAATCCGGTTTTCACCCACAAGAGGCATCACATCGGCAATGGTGCCAATGGCTGTTATATCAACATATTCATCAAGAAATCCCGCTTGATTCAAATCCAGCGTTTCAGCTAAAGCCTGCAGCAATTTAAAGGCAACACCCACACCGGCAAGATGTTTAAAAGGATACTCACAATCCGGCTGTTTTGGATTTAAAACCGCCACAGCATCAGGCAGCTGCTCTTTGCATTCATGATGATCGGTTATAATCACATCAATGCCGTTTTCCTTTCCATAATCCACTTCGCTAACCGAGGTAATCCCGCAGTCAACAGTAATCAGCAAATCAATGTGCTTTTCCCTGCAAAAATCAATGACAGAGGATTTTAAACCGTAACCATCCCGAAACCGGTCAGGAATTTTGTATAACACTTCGCTAGCGCCTGCAGCCTTCAAAAACCGGACCAAAAGTGCTGTAGAGGTAATACCATCAACATCATAATCGCCAAAAATCAAAATTCGCTGTTTGCAATCTATGGCTTTGCAAATTCGTTCCACTGCCTGTTGCATTCCCCGCATTAAAAACGGGTCATGAAGCTTATCCAGAGTGGGATACAAGAATTCGGAAAAGGACTCCACCCCGTGAGACAGCAGAATTTTTGCAATCAGCGGCGGAACACCGTGGTCCTTGCTTAGCTTTTGTATTGTATCAGCACTGTATGCAGGTAAATCCGTTGTACGCAGCACCCATTTTTTTCTCTGCAACAGTTCCATGCCTATCTCCAATCTGCCGAAATATGCCTCCGGCATCTTTTTCTTATATTATATAACTATAATAAATTATTGTATCATATGAGCAACCATTTGGCAAGTATAAAATCAAACATAACCGCAAAATGCGGAAGAACAAATGAGATTTCATACTAAATGTTGCGCTTTTAATTTTATGAACCGTTTCACTGTTTTTTTCATACTATATAGCATGAAGCCTATTTCCCATCCTGTGACATAAGGAGTTTCATTATGAAAAATAATACCTTTTCCATCATTGGCGGTGATAACAGAAGCGTCGTGGCAGCAGAGCGGCTGTGTGCCCTGGGGCTTGATATTCATATATTCGGTTTTGATGCCGATGTGCCGTTCGGAGCTAATATTCATCGTGAAAAAACCCTTGCCGATGCCGTTAAAAAGGCGTCCTATATTCTTCTGCCCCTCCCCTGTTCATCAGGCAACGAGCGGCTTAACACACCTCTTTATGAAGGCTCAATTTTGCTTCAGGATATAGCCTCGCTTATCACAGCAGAGCAAATGGTGTTTGCCGGTAAAATGGACCCCTGGCTTAAAGACGCTTTACAAGAGCGGCATATCGCCTGTTTTGATTATGCAGACAGGGAGGAATTTGCGGTTTTAAATGCAATTCCCACAGCAGAGGGAGCCGTAGAGATTGCTCTTCGTGAGCTTTCTTGCACGTTAAACGGTTCTGAATGTCTGGTTATTGGCTTCGGGAGAATTTCCAAAGCTTTGAGTCACTGTCTACGGGGTATGGGTGCCCGTGTGACAACCTCAGCACGCCGACACAGCGACCTCGCCTGGATTACGTCTTATGGCTACACACCCATACATACAAATGCAATTAAAGAACAAATCAACAAGTATCAGATTATTTTCAATACCGTACCCGTCATGATTTTAGACAGAGATATATTGGCTGCCGCCGATAAAAACTGTCTGATTATTGACCTTGCTTCAAAACCGGGGGGCGTGGATTTTGAAAGTGCCGAAAGATTAGGGCTTAAAGTCATTCATGCCCTTTCCCTGCCGGGAAAGGTCGCACCCCGAACGGCGGGTGCCATTATCTGCGACACAGTTTTAAACATCATCAGCGAATCGGAGGTGAAAGCATGAAAAATAAAACCATTGGATTTGCGATTACCGGCTCTTTCTGCACCTTTAAAAAAGTCATTTGTGAATTAGCCGTTTTGGCAGAAACCGGTGCCACCATTATGCCCATTATGTCCCACATTGCCTACTCAACCGATACACGTTTTGGCAAAGCGGCAGATTTTGTTTCTGAAATCGAAAAAATTACAGGACAAAAAGTGATTCACACCATCACAGAGGCCGAACCAATTGGTCCCAAAAATCTTCTGGATGCTCTTGTCATTGCACCTTGCACGGGCAACACACTGGCAAAGCTCGCCGGTGGCATCACCGACACCTCTGTCACCATGGCGGCAAAAGCCACGCTAAGAAATCAAAAGCCTGTGATTCTGGCTGTTTCAACCAACGATGGCTTAGGGGCCAGTGGCAGAAACATCGGCCAACTACTCAACACTCAAAATCTTTATTTTGTTCCCTATGGTCAGGATGACCCCGTCCAGAAACATAACTCTCTGGTTGCCGATATGACAAAAATCACCGACACCGTTAAAGCAGCCCTTGAAGGCAAACAAATTCAGCCTGTTTTATTTTAATGTAGCAGCTGTCACGCCAGACTTTGCGTGGCAGCTTATTTTTTAAATATGCCGCAAACAAAAATACCAAATTCTGCATTTTCTGCTTGCAATCTGTCGAAATTGGTAGTATAATATTCTGTGGCATTTCTATGTGCCGGAAAGGACGAACTACCTGATGAAACAGTTTAAGCCCATGATTTTTACAGACTTAAAGAATTATAACTCCGGTCAACTGGTGCGTGATATCATTGCAGGCATCATTGTGGCAATCATTGCACTACCCCTGTCGATTGCACTGGCAATTGCCTCCGGTGTTAGTCCCGAGGCCGGTATTTACACCGCCATCATTGCCGGCTTTGTCACTGCCCTGTTTGGCGGCAGTAGCGTGCAAATCTCTGGTCCTACGGCAGCCTTTGCCACAATTGTGGCCGGCATTGTTGCTAAAAACGGCACCGAGGGACTAGCCCTTGCTACCATCATTGCCGGCATTCTGTTGATTGTCATGGGCTTTTTAAAGCTGGGTAACCTGATTAAATTCATACCCTACACCATCACCACAGGCTTTACAGCCGGCATCGCTGTAACCCTTGTTATCGGTCAGTTGAAAGATTTCTTTGGTGTGACCTTCCAAAACGGCGAATCGCCCATTGAAACCATTGAAAAGCTTTCAGCATTTTTCTCAAACATTGGAACAGTGAATCCGCAAGCCATTTTAGTTGGTGCTGTGTGTCTTGCAATTTTATTTATCTGGCCGAAAATTTATGACAAAATTCCGGCTTCTCTTTTGGCTGTTGCCGCAGGCATTATCATGGTTAAAGGCTTTCACATGGAGGTTAACACCATTGGCGACCTGTATACAGTCAGCCGTGCATTGCCCTCGTTCCGTCTGCCATTTTTCAGTGTTTCAAACATCATTGCCATTTTCCCCGATGCGCTGACCATCGCACTGCTTGCCGGCATTGAGTCACTTCTGTCTTGTGTTGTGGCAGATGGCATGGTGGGCAAACGTCACCGCTCTAACACAGAACTCGCAGCTCAGGGGCTGGGCAATATTTGTTCTGCATTCTTCGGCGGCATTCCTGCCACCGGTGCCATCGCCAGAACAGCTGCAAACATTAAAAACGGAGGCAAAACACCGGTTTCTGCCATTGTCCATGCACTGGTTCTGCTCCTTGTATTGGTTATTTTAATGCCCTATGCCGCATGGATTCCCATGCCTGCCATTGCCGCAATTTTAATCAGTGTAGCTTATAACATGTGCCAATGGCGGCAGTTTGTTTACCTGACCAAAACTTCACCCAAAAGTGACATTTTGGTGCTGGTAACCACCTTCCTCCTCACGGTGATTTTCGATTTGGTTGTCGCCATTGAGGTGGGACTCGTCATGGCATGCGTATTGTTCATGCGCCGTCAAAGCAACGAAACCAAGGTTGAGAGCTGGCGGTATGTAGAACAGGAAGATAATAAAGATGCAACCGACTTGCGGCAGGTATCTAAACACATTAGTGTATATGAACTTACCGGCCCGTTGTTCTTTGCTGTAGCCAGCGAAATCACACAGATTGAAACCAAACCATACACTAAATGTGTGATTTTGAGAATGCGTTCTGTTTCTTCAATTGATACCGATGCCTTGCGGATGCTCTCGCAGTTTGTTTCAAGCTGCAATGAAAAAGGCATCACCGTCATTTTCTCCCACGTGAACGAACAACCCCTGCGTGCAATGCAGAAGACCGGATTAGACAAGCAGGTGAAGCCTGAGAATTTCTGTGCCGATATCAACGCCGCACTGACCAGAGCTGAAGACTTGAAATAAGCACTTGACTTTCGAGTGAGTCTGTGCCAGCATACATATTTTAATAACACTGCCACCGGGTAGAAGTGCAAAGCGCTTGCGCACATCGTTAGGTCTTAGAAGATGTGCCGCAGGCGCTTATTTTAAGGATGGTTCATTATGAATATCAAAAAATCTTTTCAGAATTTAACAAAATTTGAACGGTTCCTGTGGGGATTATCTCTTTTCGTTGTTGCCTTGTCCTATTTTTTAGGAACACAGCATAATATACTCTCTCTGTTTGCCTCGTTAATTGGTGTAACGGCTCTGATTTTTGTTGCAAAAGGTGACGTTCTGGGACAGATGCTCACTGTCATTTTCAGCATTCTTTATGGCATCATTTCCTACAACTGCCGGTATTACGGAGAAATGATAACCTATCTGTTAATGACCTTGCCCATGGCAATTGTTTCAATTGTTTCATGGAAGAAAAATCCCTACAAGGGCAACAAACAAGAAGTGGCAGTGAATCGGCTGAGTGGCAGAGAGATAATCTTGATGCTGGTGCTGACCTATTTGGTTACACATTTGTTTTATTACATTCTGCGCTATTTTAACACCTCTTTGCTTGGCATGAGCACTTTGTCTGTCGCCACCAGTTTTCTTGCTTCCTATCTCACCTTTCGCCGAAACCCCTTTTATGCATTGGCATATGCCGCAAACGATTTGGTGCTCATTTCTCTATGGATGCTGGCAAGCCTAAAAGACCCCGAATATCTGCCCGTTATTCTCTGCTTTGTCATGTTTCTGGTCAATGATGTATATGGGTTTTTCAGTTGGCACCGCATGGATAAACGGCAGCAATTATAATGTTCTGCATACAAAAAAAGTCCCTTGTATCAATGATACAAGGGACTTTTTTATGAAAGCCAGATATTACCCGAAGCATCAGAAGGCATTTTGAAATCTGCTCTGGGTGAAAGCGTGACTGAACCGATTTTCGGACCGTCAGGCAGACAGGAACGTTTAAACTGACTTTGAAAAAATCGCTTAAAAAACACATCTAAAGCACGTTTAATTTCTTCTTCGTTATAGGCTCCGTTAAAGGCATGGGTTGCCAAATAAAAGATTTTTTCCGGCGTAAATCCAAACCGGACAAAATAGTATAAAAAGAAATCGTGTAAAATATAATCCCCCAGAATTTCCTCTGTTTTCTGTGCGATTTTGCCATCCTCATCCACAGGTAGCAATTCCGGCGAAACAGGTGTATCTAAAACGCTGTCTATCACTGCTTTCAGCTCAGAATTTTCTGCATCTCGGCCAACCCAATCAACCAAATATCGAATCAGGGTTTTGGGAACACCGCCATTAACGCCATACATAGATATATGGTCGCCTGCATACGTTGCCCATCCCAATGCCAATTCTGATAAATCACCGGTGCCAATGACTAGTCCGCCAGACTGGTTGGCAAGGTCCATGAGAATCTGGGTGCGCTCCCTCGCCTGTGTATTTTCATAGGTCACATCCGTTTTTTGCGGGTCATGGCCAATGTCTTTAAAATGCTGCAAGCAAGCATCACAAATGCTAATTTCCTGCATGGTTGTACCCAAAAGCGACATAAGACTCTTAGCATTTTGCAAAGTCCGCCCCGTTGTGCCGAAGCCCGGCATGGTAACTGCCAGAATATCTGTTCTGGATCTTTTCAGAATATCCATCGCTTTAGCTGCAACCAACAGCGCAAGGGTTGAATCTAGACCGCCGGAAATGCCGATAACTGCTGTTTTTGCACCGGTATGACGTATACGTTTGGCTAGAGACATGGATAGAATATCATAAATTTCACTGAACCGCTCATCACGGTTTTCATTCATGGGCACAAAAGGCTGCGGTGATATGCTTCGCACCAAAGGGCGCTGGCTAACCATCGGCGATGCCACTGTAACCACGGGCATTTGGGGGCTGTTTGATATGCCCTCAAAGGTGCCCAGCCGTCTTCTGTCGGCCCTGATGCGTTCAACATCAACTTCTGTGTAATACAGGCAGCTTTCAAACGTGAAATTCTGTTTATCCAAAATGATAGAACCATTTTCTGCCGCCAGCACATGACCGCTATAAACCGTGTCGGTTGTGCTCTCGCCGGGGCCGCTGGAAACGAACACATAACCGCAATGAGAAGTGTAAGAACGGCTCTCCACCAGCATGTTTCTATATTTTTTCTTGCCCACAACGCAGTTTGATGCAGAGAGATTCAAGATAATGTCGGCACCCTGGCGGGTCAATGTCGCCGAGGGAGGGTTCCCTGCCCACAGGTCCTCACAAATTTCAATGCCGAATTTATACTGACCGGCATCAAAAATCATCTGCCCGAACGGAACTTTTTTTCCGCAAAGGGTGATATCTTTTTGGTCTGCCGCGCTTCCGGAACAGAACCACCGACTCTCATAAAACTCGCCGTAATCCGGCAGATGCGTTTTAGGCACAACACCTAAAACAGAGCCGTTTTGCACCACTGCTGCACAGTTAAATAACCGCTGACCGTCTGATGCCGGCAAGCCAATCACGGCTACCAATTTTTTCCCCATAGTGGCCTCTGAAATGCGGCACAACGCCGCCTCAGCGCCACGCAGAAGCGTATCTGTTAAGAACAAGTCCCCGCAGCTATATGCTGTCAGAGAAAGTTCCGGAAACAGAATGATATCTGCTCCTTCTCCTTCCGCCTGCTCTATGAGGCGAACAATAACATCGGCATGCAGCGTTGTGTCAGCTACCTTAACTTCCGGCACTGCAGCCGCAACTTTAATAAAACCGTATGGATTCATATGCATCACTCCTATTAATCATGTATTATTGTATCATATTATAACCCGTTTTGTCTATACACCCGACATTTTATTTTTTTATATCAAATTTTTTAAATCTATCATTCACTTTGTAGTGTGCCGAAATTAAAAAAGACTTGTCAAAGCATGCAAATTATGATATACTGTGTGTGCTACACAAATGCATAAAGCCAACTATCCACAGGGAAAATAACTTTTGTAAAAAAGTGTTTTCTCTCTTTACTCATCCCTGTGGAAATAGGCAGAGCATTGTGTAGCAACAATTGAGGGACTTCACTTTTTTGGTGTGTTCCAAGATTGGAGCACACTTTTTTATTGGGCAAAAATGCAAAATTAACTGTATAAGTTTACAGATTTTAAAAATTGTGACAAATCGTGTCATTTTTTCTGGACCGATTTCCTTGCATCCCTTTTGCTAATTTGCTACAATATATCCATAAAATTTTAAATGAGGGGTTGATTATCGTGAAAGAAAATTCTGAAAATAATTTGTATAACATTTTGCAAGATGTTCACCTGTTCACAGCTTTAACAGATATTAAAATGCACACAGTCACGCTTGATAACAGCCACACCATTCCCTGCTTGTTTTGTAACAAGTTGCAGCATCCGTTCATTGGTTCTCTGGACTGTCACGATATGATAACCGACGCCCTGCAGTATGGAAGAAGCAACAACTGCGGCTGTGTGATGGTTTGTCCCACAGGCTTTTGTCACATTATCACGCCCATCCCAAAAAATGATGATTCTGATACAACCGAGGAGGTTGTTCTGGTGTCTGAACCTATTGTCTGCGGGCACATGGACAGCCGTGCCTATCTTGCCCCCCAGAAGAAACTGGGTGCCACAGAAAAGGAACTGCGTCGCTTTAATAAATATGCCGCCTCTCTTTTCTTTCTGCCGCCGGGCAAAATCGCAAAGGCGAACCGCCTTTTATATATGTTGGCAAACCGGTGCACCGGCAATGTTCTGCCAACATCTGATTTAAAACAGGGATTGCTCCAATCTATTGAAAACAACCGCCCTGCAGAGGCTGAAGTTCTTCTGGAAAACTCTTTGGAAGAAATTATTATGCGGGTTGGACTGAACTTTGAAAGTGCAAAACTCATCTGTTCTAATGTTATTTTTACGCTTTATGATATTATGGAAGAATGTGCCGGATATATAATACAGGACAAATCTGCCCCCTTTATTCCTACAGACCTGGCCGATGCAGATACCCTGGGCAAACTCAAAACCTGTCTTACACAAGCGAAAACCGAGTTTATAACAGTTTGCTTTAATCCCATCACAATTAAGCACAGCGCCACCATTCACCGTGCTCTTGACCTGATGGAACAAAACCACACACACCGAATCAGCCTGCAAATGATTGCCAGTGCCGTTTACATGAGCCCCTCTCATTTCTCCAGAGTATTCAAGGCTGTCACCGGCAACACTTTCATTTATTGTTTGAATCAAATGCGCATAGAAAAAGCAAAGGTGCTTCTCGGTAAGCCCTCTGTGAGCCTTGCAGCCATTCATAAATTAACCGGTTTTGACGGAAGAAGTTATTTTAATAAAATCTTTCATAACTTCACAGGCATGACCCCTAAAGCCTACCGAAATTTTATTATGCAACACGCTGACATAAAATAAAATAGATGAGCATAAAGAACGCATACCGATTGAATCTTAACGGAATGTGTTCTTTTTTAACAGGAAATTTGCGGTATAATAATTGCGTTTATATACATACTAAAAACATTCCATTTGAAAGGAAGGCGTGTGTATATGAAAGCGATTATTTTAGCCGGCGGCGAAGGCAGAAGACTGCGTCCTTTAACGGATAAATTGCCGGGAGTCATGGTGCCGGTCATGAACCAACCGATGATGGTATATCTTTTACGTCTGCTTAAAAATCACGGCATCACAGATATCGGTGTTGCACTGGGATATCGAAGTGACTCCATTTCCGATTATTTTAAGGACGGCGAATCCTTTGGTGTGCGTCTTACTTATTTCCAGGAGCAAGACTCCCGTGGCACAGCTGGTAGCATCAAAGCAGCGGCCGACTTTTTAACAGAAGATTTCGTTGTGCTATGCGGCAACACCGTTACCGATGCCAACCTGACCTCAGCGCTTTATTTTCACAGGGACAGGGGCGCTATGGTAACCATGATTTTAAAAGAATCAGAAAATCCCCATCACCACGATGTTGCCGTGACAGGCACAGACGGCAGAATCATTCACTTTGCCCATCGACCGGATTGGAATCAAGTACGCAGCGACATGGTCAACACAGGCATGTATATCATGAAACCTGAAATTCTGTCCTTTATTCCCGAAGATGTATCTTATGATTTTTCTCTTGACCTGTTCCCCCTTCTTTTAGAGAAAAACTTGCCTCTTTTTGGTTATGTATCAAACAATTACTGGTGCGATATCAAGGATATTTCTGCCTATCGCAAATGTCATAAAGATATATTTCTCGGCCATGTTAAACTGGGATTTTCTGAGGAAGAGCTTTCCTCCGGCGTTTTCATCGGTAAGGATTGCAACATTGCAGATGATGCCGTGATAGAGCGTTACACCGTAGTCGGTGATAATACATCCATTGGCAGCGGTGCCATGATTCGCGACAGCATTCTCTGGAACGGGTCCTCTATTCCGGAACATGCCGATTTATACCGAACTGTGACCTGCGGCTTACAGATGGTTTATGCCCCGCCGGAGGTTATGAAGGAAAGCCTGCCCGGCGGAGAAAAGCATTATTTCAGTGGCATTATCAATGATGATATAACGCCGGAATTCTTAATTCAGCTTTCTCTTGCTTTCTCTGAAAGTTTAAGGCCCGGCTCAAAAATTCTTTTAAGTCTTTCTGACAAAAGTCAATATATGATGCTGAAATTTGCTCTTTTATCCGGCTTAATCGCCGGCGGTGCTGAAGCCTATAATCTGGTGGGTTCAGGTGACAGAAGCATTGCACGGTTTGCGCTTCGTAAACTTTCCTTAGACGGAGGCATTCACGTGCAGATTCGTGGACAGAAAATTATGATTGAGCTGTTTTCAGCAGATGGAACACCGGCAGACAAAACTCTAATGAACACCCTGCGCACACGCCTGCAGGCAGGAGACTTCACAAGATGTGACCCTTCCCATTTTCGTCCGCCAATAAACGTAAATGATATACCGCTGTATTATTTTAAAGACTTGGTACTCACAACCCCTTGCAAGCGGTTAAATTTCAAGATTGGCATTTGCACACCGACACAGGAAGCGAAAAACCATGTCAAAAAAATCTGTTCTGCCTTTGGCATAACAGCACTCTTCACCAACGACAGCGAGCGCTTACCTGATTTCATAACAGAAAACAAGCTGAATTTGGGACTGCTTGTTGGCGAAAATGGAAAATGTGCTTTATATGACGAAAGCGGCAAGGTGCTCAGCGGTGATATGTACTATGGCTTAGTAACTTTAATCACACTGTCTGCTGTTGAGGGCGGCAAAGTGCTCATGCCGCAGCATGCTTCAGGCATTGTGGAAGAAATCGCCGAAAAATGCGGCGGGTCTGTAGAGCGAACAGCAGATGAACGTTTAGAGATTCAACTCTTAAAAAGCAATACCCCCGCAGCAAGGCTACAGCATGATTTGTGCTTTGACCCCATTCGAGGACTGATTCGTGTTTGCGAGTTTCTTTATTTAAATCATTGCTCTTTGGCACATGTGCACAGTCTGTTGCCCGTGATGCACAAAATCAGCCGTAAGGTGGATTGCCCTCCTTCAAAAAAAGGGTATGTTATGCGCAAAATTCTAACCATGCTGGGCGACAGCAAAACCGTTGACATGACAGACGGCATTAAGCTGACAGATGACCATGGTTGGATTTTGATTATGCCCGACTACCGCAAAAACCGGATTCATATTTTATCAGAAAGTCATGATGAAGAATATGCCTGTGAACTGGCCGGAGATATCTGCAAAGCCGTGGAAGATTTAACAAAGAAATAGCCGCTACAAAAAAGGTGCAACCCATTGGGTTGCACCTTTTTGTGTTTTAAATTATAAAGAAGCCATCTTCTTATAGGTTTCGTAACGATCCATCAAATCTTTTTCTGCCTTTGTAAACAGATCCTCAGCAATAGCGGGATATGCCTGCTTCAGCATCAAATAACGGTTCTCGCCTTCTAAGAAGCTTCTAATGTCACCGGTAGGCTCTTTAGAATCCAGAGTGAAGGGATTCTTGCCCTCTTCCTTCAGTTCAGGATTAAATCTCCACAGGTGCCAGTAACCAGTCTCAACAGCCTTCTTCTCTTCGCTGATGGTATTGGCCATACCAACCTTAATACCATGGTTAATACAAGGAGCATATGCAATGATGAGAGACGGTCCCGGATAAGCCTCAGCCTCTTTAATGGCCTTCAGTGCCTGGTTCATGTTAGTACCCAGAGCAATCTGCGCAACATATACATAACCATAAGTTGTGGCAATCATGCCAAGGTCTTTCTTCTTCACCTTTTTGCCGGCAGCAGCAAACTTAGCAACTGCAGCAGTGGGTGTAGCCTTGGATGACTGACCGCCGGTGTTGGAATAAACTTCGGTATCAACAACAAAAATGTTAATGTCTTCACCGGAAGCCAGAACATGGTCAAGACCGCCGTAACCGATATCATATGCCCAGCCGTCGCCGCCGAATGCCCAGTGAGAACGTTTCACTAAGAAATCAGTTCTCTCTGCAATATCCTTTAAGGGGCTAGCGGTGGTGTCAGCCTTTGCAAGCAGGTCGCAAATAACTTCTGCAGCAGCCTTGGAGCCTTCTGCACAATCCTTATTGTCAATCCAGTTGCGGAATGCATCAGCCAGTGCTGCATCAACGCCGGCTTCAATAGCCTCTTCCATCTTCTCTTTCAGAGTGTTGCGGATTTTCTTAGAAGCTAACAGCATACCCAAACCAAATTCAGCATTATCCTCAAACAGAGAGTTTGCCCAAGCAGGACCATGACCCTTAGCATTCTTGGTGTAAGGCGTTGAGGGTGCGGAGCCACCCCAGATAGAGGTACAACCTGTTGCGTTGGCAATGGTCATGCGGTCACCAAACAGCTGAGTAATCAGCTTGATATACGGGGTTTCACCACAGCCGGCACAAGCACCTGAGAACTCAAGGAGCGGGCGGGCAAACTGTGAACCCTTAACAGTGGATTTATCCACCAGGTTGTCTTTCACATCAATGGTTGCAACATAATCCCAGTTAGCAGATTCTTTTTCAACCATTTCATCAACCGGCTTCATAACCAAAGCCTTTTCCTTAGCGGGACATGTCTGTGCACAAACGCCGCAACCGGTACAATCCTTAGGTGTAACCTGAATGCGGAACTTAAGACCCTTAAGCTGCGGTCCGGTTGCATTCAGTGTTGTGAAGCCCTCAGGAGCAGCGGCAGTCTCTTCCTCGGTCAACAGGAAGGGACGAATGGTTGCATGGGGGCAAACCAATGAACACTGGTTACACTGAATACAGTTTTCAGGAATCCAGTTAGGAACATTGATAGCAATGGTACGTTTTTCATACTGAGCGGTTCCCTGCTCAAATGTACCGTCTTCAATACCGGTGAAGGTGCTGACGGGCAGCTTATTACCCTGCTGAGCAGAAATGGGGTCAGCAATATTCTTAACAAAATCAGGACGGTCTGCATTAGAAGAAGCAACTGCTTCATCAACAGCATTCTTCCAGGAAGCAGGAATGTCAATCTTAACCAGGGCATCCAGAGCAAGATCAACAGCCTGACAGTTCATGTCAACAATTTTTTGACCCTTCTTGCCGTAGGTTCTGTTAATAGCATCCTTCAGTAGAGGCACTGCCTGATCCAGCGGAATAACATTTGCCAGTTTAAAGAAGGCAGCCTGTGTTACCATGTTAATTCTGCCGCCCAAACCGATTTCAGAAGCAATCTTAACGGCATTAATGGTGTAGAAATCAATTTCATTCTCAGCCAGATAACGTTTAACGTTAGCAGGCAGCTTTTCTTCCAGTTCTTCAGGAGACCATACACAGTTCAAAAGGAAGGTTCCGCCCTTCTTCAAGCCCTCCAGCACCTCATACTGATATACATAGGAAGGTTTGTGACATGCAATATAGTCTGCTTCGTCCAGAAGATAGGTGGACTTAATCGGCTTATGACCAAACCGCAGATGGGACATGGTTACGCCACCGGATTTTTTAGAGTCATAATCAAAGTATGCCTGTGCATACAAATCTGTGTTATCACCAATGATTTTAATAGCATCTTTATTGGCACCAACAGTTCCGTCAGAACCAAAGCCCCAGAACTTACAACGGGTTGTTCCGGCAGGTGCTGCATTGATGGTTTCGCCACTGGGCAAAGACAGATTGGTAACATCGTCTACAATGCTGATGGTGAAGTTGTTTTTGGGAACATCCTGCTGCAGATTATCAAACACAGCCTTAATGTGAGTCGGGGTGGTGTCTTTAGAACCCAGACCATAACGGCCGCCAACGATAACAGGTGCATTCTCCTTGCCATAGAACAGGTTGCAAATGTCAAGGTACAGAGGCTCACCCAAAGAACCGGGCTCCTTGGTTCTGTCAAGCACAGCAATCTTCTTAACAGTCTTCGGCAGAACATCAAAGAAATACTTGGCAGAGAACGGACGATACAGATGAACTTTAATAACGCCCACTTTTCTGCCCTGAGCATTCAGGTAATCAACAGTCTCTTCAATTGCCTCGCAAGCAGAACCCATTGCCACAATGATTTCCTCAGCATCAGCTGCACCATAGTAGTTAAAGGGCTTGTACTCACGGCCGGTAATCTTAGAGATTTCCTTCATATAGTCAGCAACAATGTCGGGAATCGCATCATAGAACTTGTTGGAAGCTTCTCTGCCCTGGAAGTAGATGTCCGGGTTCTGAGCCGTACCACGCAGAACAGGATGCTCAGGATTGAGGGCTCTGTCTTTAAACTCTTTTAATGCCTTGCGGTCAAGCAGCTTTGCCAAATCATCATAATCCATTACTTCGATTTTCTGAACTTCATGAGAGGTTCTGAAACCATCAAAGAAATGCAGGAAAGGAACACGACCGCGAATCGCTGCTAAGTGAGCAACGCCTGCAAGATCCATAACTTCCTGAACGCTACCGGAAGCCAGCATAGCAAAACCGGTTTGACGGCAAGCCATAACGTCCTGATGGTCACCAAAGATAGACAGTGCATGAGTAGCAATCGCTCTGGCACTTACGTGGAAAACTGTCGGCAGTAACTCGCCGGCAATTTTATACATATTCGGAATCATAAGCAGCAAACCCTGAGAAGCCGTAAAGGTAGTTGTCAGTGCACCGCCCTGCAAAGAGCCGTGAACAGCACCTGCAGCACCGGCCTCGGATTGCATTTCGCATACATCAACTGTTTGGCCGAAAATATTTTTCAGGCCTTTCGCACTCCATTCATCAACATACTCAGCCATTGTGGATGAAGGCGTAATCGGATAGATAGACGCTACTTCAGAAAACGCATAGGCGCAATGAGCAGCAGCGCAGTTTCCATCCATGGTTTTAAACTTTTTCGCCATTTGGAATCCTCTCCTTTAATTTATTGCAAAGTAAAAAATAAATAAATTTACAAACATATATATTATAGCACATTTCTTATCAAATTGCAAATATATTTCATAATACTTTTTCTTAAATGACAATTTTATGGTAAAAAAACAAAATTCATGAATAATCAAGAAATCGTTGTGCAAAAAATAAGAAAAACGAGCGTCTACAGACAACGCTCGTTTTCTAATACACTCACCGTTCCTCACGGAAATAGTTAATGCTGCATCCTGCAGGCTGAGAGTGTTCTTTTGATTTTTTAATTGAGCTGAACACCAGCACAATGGCCGTAATCAAATACGGCAGCATGACATAGAACGCATTGGGAATTGCAATGATATCCTTAGGTGCATAAAACTGCAACACGCTGAAAGCACCAAAAACCAACGAGCCCAGAATGGCCTTAACCGGACTCCAGCTTGCAAAAATAACCAACGCAACAGCAATCCAGCCCTGACCGTTAACACAGTTGTTGTTCCACACACCGCCGCCGTTGACTAAAGAAATATAAGCACCGCCCAAGCCACAGATGCCGCCGCCCAGCAAGATATTAATATATTTCACTCGTGTAACATTGATACCCGCAGCATCTGCCGCACCCGGATTTTCTCCCACAGAACGCATGGAAAGACCCCCGCGGGTTTTCGTCATATACAGCCAGCAAATAACCGCCACAACAACACCTAAATATACGATGGGATTATGGAAAAACAAGAGCTTGCCCACATAGGGAATATCACCTAAAAGCGGGAGGGGTTGTTCGGCAATACGGCTGATGAATCCCTCCGGAAGCTTGGGAACACCGCCTTCAGCACCGGCAATCATAATCTGACCGAAAAAGTTCGCAAAACCGGCACCGAAAATTGTTAGTGCAAGACCGGAAACCGTTTGATTGGCCTTGAGCGTAACTGTCAAAAACGCATAAATCAGCGCGCCAAATGCACCAAGGAAAAATGCCGCTAAAAGAGCAAGCAGTACACTGCCGGTATGATAGCCAATAAAAAATCCGGCAAAAGCACCGAGGAACATCATGCCCTCAACACCCAGATTCAAATTACCTGCTTTTTCTGTAATAATTTCACCTGTCGTGCCGAACAAAAGAGGCGTTCCGGCTTTGATTGCCGCAAAAAGAAAATTAATCATGTTTATGCGCCCCCCTGAAAATTAATTTATATTGGGTGAAAAAGTCAACTGCCAGAATCACAAACAGAATAATGCCCTGCAAAACATCCGACACATAGGTGGAAAGTCCAAAATTGCTTTGCATAACGCTACTGCCTTTTTGCAAAACGCTTAAAAACATTGTGAATACCACTGCAAATAACGGATTCAGCCGTGCCAGCCAGGCAACGATAATGGCTGTAAAGCCCACACCGCCTGCCACGCTTTCTCCCAGGGTAAAGGCTGCACCGGTAGCCTGAGTCATGCCGGCAATACCACAGATAGCACCACTGAGAAACATGGTGCGCATCACAATTTTTCCCACGTTCATGCCGGCATATCGTGCTGTGTTCTCACTTTCACCCACCACAGTGATTTCATAACCCTGCTTGGTATATTTCATGTATACAAACACAAACACAACTAAAATCAACGCAAACACCCAACCGATATGCACCCCGAACAGCTTGTCCAGCTGTGCATTAGGCGCAAATGTGGCGATTTTTGGAAAACCGGAAGAAGCCGGGTCACGCCAGGGACCCTCTGTTAAATACTTAATCAAATATTGTGCAATATAATTCAGCATCAATGTAAACAGGGTTTCGTTGGTGCCAAACCGGCTTTTGAAATAGGCCGGAATCAAGCCCCACAAACCTCCGCCCACCATGCCGGCAACAACCATCAGCACAATCAGCAGAACATGTGGCAAGCCATCGTAAAACAGTGCAAAATATGAGGCAAAAATTGCACCCATAATAATTTGCCCTTCAGCGCCGATGTTCCAAAATTTCATTTTAAAAGCAAGGGTAATTGCCAGGGATGAAATCAAAAGCGGAACAGCAATTTTTATTGTGCCCTGAAAAGCCAAAGGGCTGCGGAAAGCACCCATGAAAATACTCTGGTATACCAAAAACGGGTTTTTCCCTAATGTGAGAATAAACAAGCCACCCACAATCAAAGCCAGAAACAGCGCTCCAAAGGAAAACAGTGCCAGCTTACCGCCGGACAACTCCGTTTTTTTCACAACTCGAACCAACGGTTCTCCCGAATGCTTCATTCTGCTCTCTCCTTTTCTCCGGCAGCATCTGTCATCATTAGACCCAGAGCCTCCTTAGTGGTTTCTTTTGCATTCACAATGCCGGTCACACGTCCGTGGCACAGAACCATAATTCTGTCACAGAGCTCCAGCATAACATCCAAATCTTCGCCGATAAACAGAACGCCAACGCCCTTCTCCTTTTGCTGATTAATGGCATTATAAATGGTGTAGGAAGAGTTAATGTCAAGTCCCCGTACCGGATAAGCCGTAATCAACACATTGGGGTTAGATTCAATTTCCCGGCCCAGCAGCACCTTCTGCACATTACCGCCGGAAAGCTGACGAACGGGGGTTTCCACCCCGGGTGTTACAATTTGCAGTTGGTCAATGAGGGTGTGTGCCAGAGCACGAGCATCCTTTCGGTTTAAGAAAACACCTTTTCCCTTATTATAGCTTTTTAACAACATGTTGTCTGCCATACCAAGAGATGCTGCCAAACCCATGCCTAACCGGTCTTCAGGAATGAAACTCATGCTGATGCCGTTTTTAATGATATCGGCCGGCGTTTTTCCAACAATATTTTCTTTTTGATATAAAATAGCGCCTTCTCTGGGTTTTAAAAGACCGGCAATGGTTTCACAAAGCTCCTTCTGCCCGCTGCCGGCAAGACCGGCCACACCCAGAATTTCACCTTTATTCAAATCAAAGTTCACATCACTGATTGCATCAACACCATCTCCGTTTGAAACCGTCAAATGATGAATTTCAAGGAGTTTGCCCTCGTGCTTTCTTTCAGGACGGTTAATGGAAAGCTCCACCGCCTTCCCCACCATTAATTCTGTCAGGGTATGGGTATCGGTTTCGGCAGTATTAACCGTCGCCACACTTTCTCCTTTTCGCAAAATAGTGACCCGGTCACTAATTTCCATCACCTCTCCCAGCTTATGGGTGATGATGATAATCGCACAACCGTTGTCCCGCATGTGACGCAAAATTTCAAACAGTTTTTTCGTTTCCTGAGGCGTTAAAACTGCCGTTGGTTCATCTAAAATCAAAATATCTGCACCACGATACAGAACTTTTAATATTTCAACCGTCTGCTTTTCACTAACAGACATGTTATAGACCTTTTTATCAGGCTCAATGGGAAGATGATATTTCTCACTGAGCGCTTTGATTTTATCATGCCGGGAACGTTTTAACAAAAGACCCGTGTCATGACTGCCTAAAATAATGTTATCAGTTGCGGTATGCACATCCACCAGCTTAAAATGCTGATGAATCATGCCAACCCCATGGCGAATTGCATCCTCCGGCGAATGAATTGCCGTCGGCTCGCCATTGATATAAATTGTCCCTTCATCCGGCTTGTAAATGCCGGCTAAAATATTCATGAGTGTTGTTTTACCGGAGCCGTTCTCGCCTAAAAGGGCCAGAATTTCACCCCGATGCAACGTTAGATTAATATTGTGATTTGCAACAACCGTTTCAAAGGTTTTTGTGATACCCTTAAGCTCAATGGCCGGCGTATCCTTCCAATTTTTGTCCATGGATACCGGTTCCCCCTCTTGTTTTTAAAAGGGGCGGTGCAATGCGCCGCCCCTTCTTGAGTTTTATTCTTTTATTTTGCTTCAACGTTTCTGTAATACCAGTTCATAGCACCGGTGATATCTGCATCAGAAATCACTTCGCCGGCTGCACAAACCTGATTGCCTTTGTTGTCATAAAGCTCGCCTTCAAACACCTTGAAGGAACCGTCCATAATCTTAGCACGGGCAGCTTCAATCGCTTCAGCTGTGCCTTCAGCACAATTTTCAGACAGCGGAGAAATGTCAACCAAACCGTCATCCATGCCACCGAAATAGTTAGCAGCATCCCAAGTGCCTTCCATAACAGCCTTAGCTGTTGCGGTGTAATACACACCCCAGTTCCAAACAGGAGCAGTCAAATGAGCCGCAGGAGCGTCCTTGGTCATGTCGGAGTTATATCCGCAGCCAAACGCACCACGAGCCTGTGCTGCCAGCTGAGGAGCGGTGGTGTCACAGTGCTGTGCTAAAACATCGCAGCCCATGTCTAAAAGAGCCTCTGCAGCCTGCTTTTCTAAGTCAGGGCTGAACCAGCTGTTTGTAACTTTAACATATACCTTAGCATCAGGATTAACAGATTCAACACCCATAGCAAATGCATTGATGCCGCCTGTTACCTCTGAATTGGTAACGTCCATAGCAGCAACATAACCAATCTTGTTGCTTTCGGTCTTCATACCGGCAGCGATACCTGCCAGATAGCGTGCCTGGTAGATACGTCCGAAATAATTGTTGAAGTTGGTTCCGTTTGATTTATAGCCGGTGCCGTGAGAGAACATAACATCAGGATACTCAGCGGCCATCTGCTCCATGGTATCCATGTATCCCCAGCTGGTTCCGTAAATCAACTTACAGCCTTCTTCAATACACTCTTCAATAGCTGTTCTGGTTGCCGCTGCATCGCTGTCATCTACATTGATTTTGCGGATAACCTGTTCATTCGTCAGCTTCAGCTCTTCCTGCATCTGCACGATACCCAGATCATGGGCGTAGGAATAACCTGCCCCGTCAGCCGGGTCACCAATGTGAATAACACCAACCTTAAAGTCAGCAGCTGCGTTGCCGCCATTAGCGTTGTTGCCACAGCCTGCCATTGTGATAATCATCATCACAGATAAAAGCAGTGCCGCAAGCTTTGCAAAATGTTTCATGTTTTTTCCTCCTTAAAATGTTATTGCAGACGTTGTCTGCTAAATTAAAGGGAGCTTGTCCCTAAACACACGCACGGAATTGAATCCCGCCTTCATTCATAGACTCTACAATAGCTAAGGATTCAATGCGAAGACCCTGGCTTCGCAACATTTCGCCACCGGGCTGAAAGCCCTTTTCAATCACAATGCCCGCTCCGGCAAGCTTTGCACCCGCATGATGAACCAGTGCACAAAGACCTGAAAGTGCACTCCCGTTAGCAAGAAAATCATCAATCACCAAAACGGTATCATCGGGAGACAAAAATTCTTTTGAAACAATAATATCATAAGAACGGCCATGAGTAAAAGATTCAACCTTGCTGGTATACACATCGCCGGCAATATTTTTTGTTTTATTCTTTTTAGCAAACACCACCGGCACGCCAAAATACTGTGCTGTGATGCAGGCAATGCCAATGCCGGAAGCCTCGATGGTCAGAATTTTGGTGATTGCATCATTAGCAAACCGCCGTTTAAACTCCTTGCCGATTTCCGAAAACAGAGCGATATCCATCTGATGATTTAAAAAACTGTCTACCTTCAAGACGTTGCCATCCCGCACCTTGCCGTCTTTTTCAATTCGCTCCCGTAATAGCTGCATTGATTTGCTGCCTCTTTTCTAAAATGATTTATTTATATTTTATCGTATCATGGCTAATCTTGTCAATATAAAAACTTTTTTTTGCACAATTTTCTTTTTTACACATCTTGCCTGCCTGACAGTATTCCATATTTGGTTTTGATTCTCTCCAGCATTTCACACATTGGCTCTGCCAAAAACCAAAGGAAAAACGCTGTGGATGCACCATGAATCAAGTCAAAGGGAAAACCCATCACACAGGCAGAAATCAGCATTGCCGGCGTGGGAGTGGTTGTCATCATTAAAACAGAGGAACAGTTTGCTATCACGCCGTAAACCAAAAGTGTTGCCAAACCGCCGAACAAGCTCAAAGAAACTCTGGTTCTCTTGAGCAGCCCCTTTCTAAACAAAACACCTGCCAAAAAGCCAACCATACCAAAGCCCACCATCTGCCAAGGGGTCCAGGGACCTTGTCCAAAGAAAAAATTGGAGACAAAACCGGAAAGAGCACCGGCTAAAAATCCCGCTTCTCCCCCGAAGCACAGGCCCGTTACGATAACCACTGCGAGAATTGGCTTAAACTGAGGAATTACAGAAAATGCGTTGCGTCCGCCCACGGCGACAGCACATAAAACACTGATAACCACCAGTTCTCTCGCCTGAGGCCTGCGACCTTCAAATATTATAAAAAACGGCAGCAACGTTTCTAAAATCAAAAGCAAACTAATGAAATAATATTTCTTGTCGCCCAAAAGATATACCCCGGCCATTACCGTCAGCGGAACAGCAACCAGAACAACGACCATTGCCAAAAGACTTCTTTTGCCAAGTTTTTTCCCAAATCCCGGCAATGCCGACGGCACCGTCTTTTTAACAGGCAGCCAGCAACCCAGCGCAAAAGCTGCCAGCACAATTTCAGCAAGCTGCACCAGCACCTGCGCAACGCTGTAATTTGGAAAACGACTGTGGAAGAAATACACCACAAAGGCCAGCGCCAAAGCAAATAATGCACCCAATCCCATTCGCAAGGGTGACACTTTTCTCTTCTCTTCCGGCTTTTTCTCTTGTTTTTTATGAACAGGAATTGTCCGGTGTAACGGTGTTTGTGTCTGCTGTGTTTCCGGCTGCACAAAAGCACCGCCACAGGCAGAAATAACATCCTCTGCTAAAATAGCATCCGGCAGAACATCCCGTGCTATGCGGTTTGCCGCTGTGGTATAAAAGCTTTTGCCCCCAAAAAATCTCCTTGGCTCTTCTTCACTGACGATGCCGCCGTCAAAAAACAGTGCACACCGGTCAGCATACTGAGCGCAAAACTCCACATCATGAGATACCATAATAATCGTCACACCGGCGTCGGTCAACTGTTTGAGTATGCCTGCCAGCTTGATTTTAAAGTGCGCATCCAATCCCTTTGTCGGCTCATCCAGCAACAGAATTTCCGGCTCAGACAATAAAATCTTCGCCAGTGCCGCCCGCTGCTGCTCTCCGCCGGAAAGGTCATAGGGATGTCTATCCCGCAAATCTGACAACTGGCACAGGGTTAGCATCTGCTCCACCCGTTCTACTTGTTCTGCCTCATTAAGACCGCTGCGAGACAGCATTTCTTTTAAATCCTGCTCCACGGTTTTCTCAACAAACAAAGCCTGAGGATTTTGAGGCAAGCTAGAGACCACACCTCGGCGCTCCTGCATGCTTTCAACCTTTTTTCCATGCAAAAACACCTTACCTCTATGGGGCATTTGCAGACCACTCATAACAGACAGCGCTGTGGTTTTACCTGCACCGTTGCCTCCCAAAATAGCATACAGTTCTCCGGCATATATTTTCACAGACAAGTTGCGTAAAACATCCGGCAAATTTTTCTCATAGCGAAACCAAACATCCCGCAGTTCTATGGCAGGCATGTCACAGGGAATCCGTAAACTTTCTTTCTTTGGAAAGACAGTTACAAGCTCTCTTTCCTTTGCCAGGTCCGCCAGCCACAACCGACCTTCACGCACTGTCACAGGACAAGGCAGGTCATTTTTCACTGCCCCGTGGATTCGCATTGCCGTGGGAAGGGCCGCCAACATAGGATGACCCGCTGCTTTTAGTTGTTCACCAACCGCTGCAGGCGTTCCCTCTGCTGCAATTCTGCCTTCATCTAACACCACCACCCTGTCAGACAGGGGAATGGCTTCTTCCAGCCGATGCTCTGAGAGCAACACAGTTGTCCCCAGTTCACGATTAATACGTGAAAGAATTTCGAGAAACTCCCTAGCACTGATGGGGTCTAGCTGACTGGTTGGCTCATCCAGCAGCAGAACCTTTGGCTGCATCACCATGACAGCGGCCAGATTCAGAAGTTGCTTTTGTCCGCCGGAAAGCTCTACTACCGGTTTATGAAACCAATCTTCAATTCCAAAAAAGGTTGCCATTTCAGCGACTTTAGCCCGAATGTCCGATGTCTGGTAACCAAGACTTTCCAAACCAAAGGCAAGCTCATGCCAGACCTTATCTGTCACAAGCTGGCTATCAGGATTCTGGAGAACAAAACCAATTGCTTCACTTTGTTCCCGCTGGCCCATGTTATCTAAAGGCTTGTCCATATATAAGATTTGACCCTTTGTTTCACCTTCGGGTGCCAAAATAGGCTTTAAGCTTCTTAAGAGCGTGGTTTTTCCGCAGCCGGATTTGCCGCACAGGGTGATAAACTCCCCCTGACGCACCATCATAGACACATCAAAAAGCGCCGGAATTGTGCTGTTTGGATATGTAAAAGTAAAATCTGTAAGTTTTATGATTTCCATTTAACTGCCTCCCGGATTTCAATGATAATCGGCATGCTGCAAAGCAGAACGTAGGCTATCAGGATGCTGACAAAGTGCGCACTGATTGAAACAGACCGCAAAGACGGAAAATACGCAAAAGACAAACCGCCACAAAATGACGAAATGAGAATATAAGCAATCAGAGCCACCAGACCAAGCATCGTCCATCCATCACGTTTCGTGAAAACATAGAGAGAATAAGCACTGCGTCCGGGAAGACCATAGCCCCGGCTTTTCATGCTGTCTGCCGTCTCAATAGCATTTTCCAAAGACCAAGTAAGCATAACAGAAAGAATTTTCAGGCCCTCCTTCGCTTTATGCACCAAAGATTCTCCGGAGGCATCCTGTCCAATGCTTTTCCGAGCGTTTGCAACCACTTTAAGCTGTGCCTTAAATCGCGGCACAAAGCGAAGAATCATAGAAAACATCAGAGAAAGAGAGGGAATCACCCTGCCAAACAGATATATGAATTTATCGCTGGTCATCACCACGTTATAGCAAGAAAACCAGGAAAGCACCGAAGCAAGCATCATCGCCGCTGCCACCCCATAAAGCACCGATTCCATGGTTAATGGATTTCCCCCTGGCAGATACCAGAGAATGGTTGCACCCTCATGGTTAAACACAGGATTCACCAAAGCCATAATCAGCAGCATAGGTGCAAGAAAAAAAAGATGAAAGCGAAAGGCCTTTTTACCGTTTAACATCACAGCATATAAAAAACTGCATGTCAAGGAAATCCCCAGACATGCAGGATGCATAAAAATCATGGCAAACAGAATTACGGCTGTGAAGTAAGTAAAATTCACAACCGGATGGTAGTTTATAAAAGCGTTCATTCTGTACTTGTGTTCCATATTCCCCCGCCTATATCCTGACCGAAATTACAGGTATATACCCATTCAATCCTGTCGCCGTCCTCCAATATATACTGCGAACTGCTACAGCTTCCCTGTCTTCCGTTAACCATATAAACCCAGCCGGAACCATCGCCGCAGTCAAATTCATACAAATTGTAAATACCTTCAATGTATGTACTATTATACACCGGCGTGTGCATAAATTCAAGATGTATTTTCGCCCTTTTCATCTCCCGATGCAAAACATCAAAAACCGTTTCTCCCTGCAGGAAAGTTACCATTGTTTCAGGCAGAATAATGCCATCTGCCGGCACAAGTTCCCTCTTCCCCGCATCCAGCCTTTCCAGGTGGTTAAGAACAGTGTGGCAACTGACAAAAAGCGTGGCAGAAAGCGTCTCCGTTTCCACCGGCGGAGACGCTTCAGAGGCAGTTGACACCGGTGTCAAAGACGCTACAGGGGCAGTTGACACCGGCGCCGGAGATGCTTTAGCATTCACCTCCGGCATTGGCGACGCTGATGATGTTACAGACACCGATTGAGAGGGGAAAGCTGTTGGCTCCGGCGACCTCTCCGCCACATGTTCTGCAAACGGAGAGGCTGTCACCGATGCCGATTCTGACCCTGTCTGCAACAAGGGTTTCTCACTAAACTGTCCGTCGCCCCACCAAAACGACAGAGCCAAAATAACCGCAACAATGATTGCCGCTATAATTTTAGTTTTATGTTGTTTCACACCATCACCTTACCCAATATAAATATTACCCAGTCTCGTAAGCATAGCAGCAATTTCTGCTCTTGAAGCCAGGGCTTTCGGTGCCAATGTTCCGTCATCTCTGCCATTTATTATGCCGATGCCACAGGCCCAGGAAAGAGCCTCTTCTGCCCATTCGCTAACCTGATGGCCGTCTTCATAGGCTGTCAATGCTCCCTTTTGATTTACATCATAGTTCTGATACATGCAATAACGATACAGCATGGTTCCAATCTGCTCACGTGTCAATTGATTCTCCGGCGCAAAACAATTATCACCCACACCATAAACGATGCCTTGGCGGCTGGCCCAGGCTACCGCTCCGGCATAGTAAGACGCAGGTAAAACATCAGAAAAAGCTGGAGATTCTGCCTCCGGCTCACCTGCTAAACGAAACAGAACCGTAACAAGCATACCCCGATTCATAGACATGTCAGGCGCAAATAGATTCTCTTCAACACCATTCATCCATTTCTTCTCTGTAACTGTTTTCACCGATTCATAATACCATGCATCTTTATGAACATCTGTAAACACGGTTGCTTGTGTTGTTTGTATATCTTCCTTCGAAACACCGCCAATAACGCCCGGAAAGGAGCTGTGTCCACCAAAATCAGTGTCATCTCTGCCCGTATCTTCTTCCTCTTCAGTTTCTGCCGGAGTGACGACGATTTCAACG
>JAZSAS010000082.1:0-7755 GCA_045602005.1 Clostridia bacterium | reverse complement strand
TTTGTATCTTAATTCCTAAAGAAATTAAAATCTCCCAGCCAGTCATCACTGACTTACTTGTTGGATTCTATCCAAAATTACTCAAATGAATTTTCAAAAGAGCCTGCTCTGTTTAATTTTCAAGGTTCGGGTGCCTCGGTTCCCCCTCAGCACGGAATTACATTATAGCACGTCATTTTTCATTTGTCAACTCTTTTTTGAAAGTTTTTTTAAAAATTTTTTAAACCACCTAAAAAACGATTTCTGTTTGCCGAAAATTAACAATTTATATCTTTATATTTTTAGATATCTATGTTATAATAAACGCATACCAAATAGTTTTTATGAGATACGTTCATTTCACTGCAAATTTCATTAGAACTAATTTAATTACAGAATCTGTGGTATAATAAACACATAAAATGTGTTTATCATATGCTCCGCAGGAATTTATTGTGCGTGCGAACATTTTCTCGGCACTGCCTCGAAAAACGCACATGCACAATTATACCAAAATTCTGCGAATTTGTGGTATAATAAATTTAACAATCTTTCTTTATATAATAGGAGGCAGACTTGTTCGGCTACATAAGAATTGATAAAGACGAGCTTAAGGTTCGGGATTATAATCTGTTCAAAGCCTATTACTGCGGTGTTTGCCAGACTTTGAAGAGGGAATATGGTTTTCCCAGCCGCTATTTTCTCAGCTATGACGTTACCTTTTTGGCAACACTTTTGACCGCTGTGCAGGCTGACAAACCGGATATCTCTCCCATGCGTTGTCTGGCCAATCCCGCATTGCGCCGTCCCGTGGCAAAAACACATCCGGCCCTCAGCTATGCGGCGGCAGTGAATGTGCTCTTGGTTTGGTTCAAGCTAAAGGATGACCTTGCCGACAACCGCTCCGTCAAGGCAGCATTATTGATACCCCTGATGGTCAGAAAACGAAACAAAGCCAGAAAGCGGTATCCGGATCTTTACCAAAAGATTAAGCAGAGTCTTGCCGCTTTACATCAGCTGGAGCAGCAACGTTGTTCCCAGCCAGATGCCGTCGCAGCCGCCTTTGGGCAGCTAATGGCACATGTTTTTGACACAGAGCTTGCAGGAAGCGATGATAAGCGTCGGGTTTTTTCACATGCTGGTTTTTTGCTGGGGCGTCTCATTTATTTGTTGGATGCCTGGGCAGACCGGGAGGAAGACGAAAAAAAGCATGCTTACAATCCCTTTTTGCTGTCAGGGCAAATAAATAAAGAAGAAACCATGCAATCTCTTGATTACACCCTGAGCGAACTGGCAAACACGCTAACGTTGCTTGAACCGATGAGAAATCAGGAAATTATTGAAAACATTATATATTTAGGCTTGAAAAAAACTGTTGACAACGTTTTTTCAGGCAAAGATATCAGCGAAAAGGAGAAACACCATGAAAGACCCTTATGAAGTTTTAGGCATCAGTAAAGATGCCTCGCCGGAGGAGATTAAAAAGGCATATCGAAAGCTTGCCAAAAAATATCATCCTGATAATTATGTAAACAACCCTCTTGCCGACCTGGCAGCGGAGAAATTCAAGGAAATTAACGAAGCCTATGAACAGCTTTCCGGCGCTAGCACCGCTGGCGGCTATCAGGGGCAAAACAGCTACCCGGGCAGTGGTGCCGGCGGTGCCGGAAACTTTGCCCAAATTCGGAATTTAATTAACATGAACCACATTGACGAGGCCGACCGGGCACTGGACCAAATGACCAGCCGCACAGCTGAATGGTTCTTTTTAAAAGGAACCATTTTTATGCGTCGGGGCTGGCATAGCCAGGGTTTGAATTTTATTCGTCAGGCCGTGAACATGGACCCTCACAACATGGAATATCGCTCTGTTTTAAACCGCTATATGAATCAGGGGCAACAATATCGCAACGTGGGCACCAATATGCAAGGCGGCAACATGAGTGCCTGCGATTGTTGCCAGGGGTTGATTTGCGCCGATTGCTGCTGTGAATGTATGGGCGGCGATTTAATCAATTGCTGTTAAAAGCAACACGGAGGAAAACAAATGGCGAAACGGATTACTTTTTCTGCCGTGGCAATGGGCCTCACGGTTATTTGCCTATACGGCTCTTCTGCACTGTCAACCGGCAGGCTGGCAGCACTGGGCCTTGCCTCTTTGTTCTGCGGCATTTGCGTCAGTCGGTATGGGGTTCGATATGGCGTGACGCTATATATCGGTGCCTCTCTTTTATCTCTTCTTTTTATTCCAAAAAGAACAATTGTTATGCTTTACATTTTATTTGCCGGATATTACCCCATTGTGAAGCTATACATTGAGAAGCTGAATAAGCTTTGGGCTGAATGGGTGCTGAAAGTTTTGTTTTTCAACCTGACCTTGGCCATGATTTACATTATATTTAAAGCCTTTTTCATGCCCACGCTTGCCTCCCCCGTCACAGCCCTGGTTTTGCACTATCTGGCATTGGTGATTGTGGGGCTTCAGGTGTTTTTTGTTTTATATGACTGGGTACTGAGTTATATGATTGGTTATTATAATCAAATGTTAAGGAGAATCAGCCGTGAATAGAAAATTATTGTCTTTTATAATGCTAGCATTACTTTCCATCAGCCTTTTTGCCGGTTGTGGCAACACGCCGGACAGCGCAGAGCCGGAGGCTACCTTGCCACCAGGCATCTCCAAGCCAGAAGGGTCGGTTGTTTCCACTGACCCGCCCATTGTTGAGGGACGCATTACCAAGCTGACAAAAGATGAAATTCATTTATCTGTACAAAATGTAGAGTGGGTTTTGATGCAGGGTGAACGGGTTAAACTCACACTAGAAAAATTCGCAGAAAAAGATATTGAGGTTAGAACCGGCACCTTTGTTAGACTATATTATGAACAAAACGATGCTGGTGAGCGTGTGGCCACACAGCTAGAGCGTGTGACTGTTAATTAACAGATGTGAGAGTGGTGAATATGATTTTTGGAATCGGTTGTGACCTGGTTGACATTCATCGAATTGCCCATGCCATGGAGAACAGACGGTTTTTGGTGCGGAATTTTTCCCAGGCAGAAAATGAATACTTTTCCAAACGGCAGTTCTCCCCTGCTGTTGTCGCAGCCAACTTTGCCGGCAAGGAAGCCTTTGCCAAAGCTCTTGGCACCGGTGTTTCCGGCTTTGCCCTTCACGAAGTGGAGGTGCTGCGTAACAAGGCAGGAAAGCCCTACCTGCGGCTGACGGGGGATGCTCTTTCTCTTGCAGAAAGTCTGGGGATTGAATGTTTGCACATCAGCCTGACTCATACAGATGCGTCAGCCGGTGCTTTCGTGGTCGCGGAAGCGCAGGAAAAAGGAGAGATATAAAATGAAGCTTTTAACAGCCTCGCAAATGAGAGAGTTAGAACAGCTTGCCATACAGGAATATGGCATTGACAGCCTGATTTTAATGGAAAATGCCGCCCGAGGCTTTTGCGATGTTTTAGAGCAGGAAACCGGTCCTAGCGCCGGAAGGTCCATTGCTGTTTTTTGCGGCAAAGGCAACAACGGCGGCGATGGTTTTGCCATTAGCAGGCATTTATATAACCGGGGTGCTAACGTGACGGTTGTTGCCGGTTTTAAACCCGAAGAATTGAAGCAGGACGCAAAGAAAAACTTTGAAATCATCACACGGATGGGTCTGACAGTTTTGCCCCTTTCCGAAATTAAAGCACGGCGGTTTGACCTGATGGTTGACGCTTTGTTTGGCACAGGTTTCAGCGGGGAACCCACCGGCGCCAGTGCCGAAATGATTGCCGCGATAAACGCCGGAGGCTGTCCCGTCATCGCTGTGGATATGCCCAGCGGTGCCGATGCATCTAGCGGCAGTGTGACCGGTGCCTGTGTCAACGCTCATGTAACTGTCACTTTTGCCGTTGCCAAGCCGGGTCAGTTTCTATACCCTGCCAAGGCACACTGCGGCAAGGTGGTTGTGACGGATATCTCCATTCCCCGTCACCTGACCATGAGCTTTCCCTCAACCTATCACACTCTAGATGCCTCGCTGGCAAACCGTTTGCCCAGGCGCAACGAAAATTCACACAAGGGCACCTTTGGCAAGGTGCTGGTGTTTGCAGGCAGCGTTGGCATGAGCGGTGCCTGTGTGATGGCGGCAACTCCCGCCATGAAGACCGGTGCCGGTATGGTGACTGCGGCGGTTCCCAGAGCCTTAATTGATGTTTTAGGCTCCCATTTCACCGAGGTGATGACCCTGCCCCTGCCCACCGAAGGAGAAGCTCTTGCTAAAACAGCGGCAGGCATCATCGAAGAAAAGCTGAAAACCCAAAATGTGCTTCTGGCCGGCTGCGGTCTGGGCACAGCCGATGCCACAAAAAAAACTTTGCTCTCGGTGATTTCTGCCTGTGACAAGCCGATTGTCTTAGATGCCGATGGCATAAATATGCTCAAGGGTCATATACATGTAATAAAAAACAAAGCTGTTCCGGCAGTTTTAACACCCCATCCACTGGAGTTTTCCCGCATCAGCGGTCATTCAATGGAATATATTCAGAAAGACCGGCCGGGTGCCGCCCGAGATTTTGCCAAAGAGTTCGGTGTGGTTCTGGTGCTTAAGGGTGCCGATACTGTTGTTGCACATCCCGACGGGCGCATCTATATCTGCCCGCAAAGCAACTCCGGTCTTGCCAAGGCCGGCAGTGGCGATGTGCTCTCCGGCGTGATTGCCTCCCTGCTGGCTCAGGGTGCTTCGCCGGAAACCGCTGCCAATTTGGGCGTGTATCTTCACAGCCGTGCCGGCATGCTGGCACGAAAGCTTCACGGTCCCTATGGCATGACAGCATCAGATCTTCTGGCCGCACTACCGGAAGCGATTGAACTGCTTAGAACAGAACAGGAGTGACCTTTTTTGTGTAAACGACTGTGCCTTCTTGCACTGGTGATTACACTAATGATACTGTCAGGCTGTGCGCCTCAGAAAACACTTTCAGACCACGAGGCCGGTGTTTACAGCCGTCTTCATAAAAAATTCAGCAAAATGAATTCCTACTCTGCCACCGTCAGACTAACGGTGAAGGGAAACAAAACAGAGAATATTTATGTCATGACGCAGCAGGTTCAGGAGCCGGACAGCGCCGTCATTAGCCTGACAGAGCCGGTGACTCTTGCCGGACTCACAACGATTCTCTCTGCCGGTCAGGCTTCTGTTTCTGCCTTTCCCGATGAGGCGGCTCTCACCGTGCCTGCGGCAGATATCTTGCAGAATGTTTTGATTAACAACTTTTTTTCTATATATTATCAATCAGAGGAAACTGCCCTCTCTGTCAGTGCCCCTGCTACTGGCAACGGTACAGTGCTTCTGGAAACAGCAGTGATTCCCGAAACCTCAGAACAATATAAACTGGCCCTGCTCTGCGACGCACAAAAACTAGAGCCAAAAAGCCTGACGGTTTATGACGTGGGCGGCAACATTCGCATGATAGCGGAATTTTCCGATTTTATTTATAATCCCTCTTTCGATTCTGAGATTTTTATGATACAATAACAAAAGAAGGCTTGGAAAGGAAACATGAAATATGTACTGTACCAACACATATAAAGAGCGACTCTGGGCAGAGATTGATTTAAATGCACTGACTTATAATTTCCAACAGATAAAAACCCTCATCAGCCCCAAAACCAAGGTGATGGCGGTTGTCAAGGCGAATGCCTACGGCCACGGCGCCTTAGCCTGTGCCCGCACGTTGCTGGCAGCCGGTGCAGATTATTTGGCTGTTGCCACCATTGAGGAGGCGCTGGAGCTCCGCTCTTCTGAGATAACCGCTCCAATTCTGATTCTTGGATATGCCCCGGCGCAGGAAGCGGAAATTCTCGTGCAAAACGATATCACTGCCACGGTATATTCGCAAGAATTTGCCTGTGCCCTTTCTCAGGCGGCTCTTAAATTGCAAAAAACCTGCAAAATACATTTAAAAATCAACACCGGCATGGAGCGACTTGGCTTTCAGCCAGAGCATCTTGAAGAAATGATAGCCGTTTGCCGCTTGCCGGGACTGCACACCGAAGGCATTTTTACCCACCTTGCCTGTGCAGATGCAGAAGATTCTTCCGGTGTACATAGCCAATATAAAGCCTTTATGTCTGCCGTTGCGGGGCTGACAACAGCCGGCATCTCTTTTTCTCTCCGGCATATGTTAAATAGTGCCGGTATTTTTGACTTTCCGGAATATCAGCTTGATATGATTCGCCCCGGCATCGTGCTTTATGGCTATTATCCCTCTCGATTCATCCACACAGAGCGTGCTGCATTAAAGCCTGTGCTTACCTTAAAAACCCGTGTGATTCACCTGCACACCGTTCCCGCAGGCGCCAAGGTGAGCTACGGCTGGACTTATACAGCAGACTCCCCAAAAAACATTGCTACCCTCTCTGTTGGTTATGCTGACGGCTACAACCGCCGGCTTTCCGGCAAGGCACAGGTTCTAACCGGCGAACGGCGTGTGCCTGTTCTGGGAAAAATTTGCATGGACCAATGTATGATTGATGTTACTTCTGTCAATACTATACATGTCGGCGACGAAATTATTCTTATTGGCAAACAAGGGGATGAAGAAATCACAGCAGAAACACTGGCTGAACAAATTGGCACCATATCCTATGAAATACTGTGTGCTACCGGAAAAAGAGTGCCCCGGCTATATGTCAGGGACGGCAGCGTTGTGGGTGTACTTAACGGGTTTGCCTGATTGGGCTATGATTGGAAAATTTTATGCCTTGACGCAGGATATAAAACCTTATATAATAAAATGTGTAATACAACCCGGCATTGCACAGCATTTTATGACGAATGGGGGCAATTATTTTGTCGCAGCTGAAAAAAGTTCTGATAACCGTTCCCGAGCCGCTTTTAGAAGAGGTCGACTTGGTTTGCAGCAGTGAAAAGTCTAACCGGAGTGAATTCGTCCGTGAGGCCATGAAGTGTTATCTGGCCGAAAAGCGGAAAATGGCACTCAGGGAGCAATTAAAACACGGTTATCAGGAAATGGCTGACATCAACCTGGAGATTTCTGACGTGTATTTTGGTCTGGAGAACGAACAATTCTCCAGATATGAGGAAAAATTGGCGGAGTGTGAATCGTGTGGTTGTTAAAAGAGGAGATATATTTTATGCAGACCTGAGTCCTGTGGTTGGTTCGGAGCAGGGCGGTGTGCGTCCGGTTTTAGTCGTGCAGAATGATGTGGGAAACAAATTCAGTCCCACTGTGATTATTGCGGCTATTACCTCACAAATCAATAAGGCAAAAATGCCCACTCATTTAGAAATCACAGCAGATGACTATGGTCTTTCGAAAGATTCTGTGGTTCTGCTGGAACAAATTCGCACCATTGATAAGCGCAGGCTTAGAGAGCGGATTGGACATCTGGATGATGAGCTGATGGCACGGGTTGGCGAAGCGCTGACCATCAGTCTGGGTTTAATTGATTTGTAAAATTTGTGTGGTACATGATTGGCTGAATAAAGAGACCGAAGCACAGCGATTAACGTTCGCTTTGCCCGGTCTCTTTTTGGTTTTGCATAGAATTGCCAAAACAGCCGATTCATTAGTAATCTAAATGTGCAAGTTCTTTCGTCTCTTATATTCTTCCCGCCCTAAGAATGTAGGTTTACAATAGATGTGTTACATCCCAACATATTTTATTACGAGTAAACTCATAATAAAATATGTTGGCTAAAAAAAGAATACGGAAACCATCCCAAATGTGTTATAGTTAAGTTACCACACAAAACTACACAAAGA
>JAZSAS010000081.1:0-2247 GCA_045602005.1 Clostridia bacterium | reverse complement strand
CTTTTTTTCATATTGCCGTCACCCTCTAATGGAAAATTTTGCCCTTGACAGTTTTTATTATACACTCAAAAACAAAACTCGTCAATCAGATTATTAGTCTGTTAAACAAATCATTAAAATGTTTACACTTTTTTCACATTTTTAAATCCATTTGATAAAACACAAAAGGTTGCATTCTTTCTCTGCAATGCCTGAGCTAATTATTTTTTTGAATTTATGACTATGCTTTGCCATAAAAATGCCCCCTGAAAATTAGATTTTTAGGTCTAACTTTCAGAGGGGGGACAGTACAGATGATTCCAAAAGGGCCTTTATTAAATAATTGCTTAATCAAATAATAAACTTATCGTCTTCGCTAAGGCCAAGGAGGTCAACTCCTCTTTCTAGTCTGGCTTTAGCATAAGAAAAATGCTCCTCCTCATGGGCGTCACTGCCACAGTAGAATTTGCAACCGGATTCTTTAGCTATTTGATACGGCAAAAGTGCCAGCGATGCATCAGCATCAGCAAAGTTCATGACAGTTGAATTAATCTCGATTCCAACTCCAACCTTTGCCGCCTGTTTAAAGAGTCTGTACATATCATTTTCCGAAATTTCTTTCACCACTTCAAGATACTGCTCTCTTATAGGTGCAATTAATCCTGTTGTTAAATGGGGAATGCCTATTTTATAGAAGGGAAGGTCCATTGAAAGAACAGCGTCTAACCGGCGAACCCATGCATCAGCCCTAGTTTTGAAGCTTACAGTATCTTTCTCGGTTATGGTAAAATCGTCCATATGCATATGGGTAGTAGGGATAATAACAAAATCGAAGTCACTAAATCTTTCTTTAGAAATACCAAGCACCAAGTCATGTGTAAGCTCTGTTTCACAACCGAATAAGAACTGCACCTTATTGGAACGGGGCAGAGGCTTTGCAGCGTTAATATGCTCAAAATTCTGCTCCTGATACCAGGGAATTGCTCCGTCTATCGTTTCATCCCAATAGTGGTCCGTCAAACAAATTTTCTGAAACCCGTTTTCCTCAGCGTATCTTAAAATTCTCTCCGGTGTCTGCTCCTCACCATAAGAACACGAGGAAATATTGGAATGGATATGTAAATCATGATCAAGTTTAAATTTCATGTCAGTCACCTCAAAATTGTTCTTTCGGATCAGCTTACCAAAATTTTTTCCATATAGGGCAGAGAGTCGCCTTTAGACAATCTCATGACAAAATCAAAACAATCAACACGGGTACATAACTCAAAATCTTTTTCAGGAAAAACATCATTTTGTTTCAGGTCAAAGAATTTGGCACCCGATGTTTTTTTCAATAGCTCAATCCCCGACGTCACATCAAAAGATTTATCTTCAAGAATGCTTTTTATGTATTCTGCACAGAGTGTATCTTCCTCGGTTTCCCGTATCGCTGCATAGCCCATACAAACAAGGGAAACCTCTTCCGGATTTTTCTCTTTAATGTACTTAGCGATTGCGCTTGCATTTAAAAGGCACCCGCCCAGAATTTCATCTGCACCGCAGGCATTGGCAATCCCCTGGGTTCCTGCACTTGTAGTGTGAACAACCGTCTTGCCTGCAACATCCATTCCAAGTAACTCCGCAGGGGAATTCCCCAAATCAAACCCAGGCAGTATTTTGCCCTCACGCTCGCCGGCAAGAACGATTTCCCGGTGCTCTTCCTTTAGCTTGTAGGCTTGTTCAACATCACCAATGGGTATGACTTTCTCCGCACCAAAAGAAAACAAATATGCCTCCATAGAAAAAGCACGGAATACGTCTATGATGACCGTAAGCCCCGCGGCTTGCTTTGCACCTTCTACTAAATGCAGTATTTTAATATTCATTGTTGTTTCCTCCATACTTCTTTTTTCTATTATAACATATTTTCAGATGAAACACAAGGTATATTTATCAATGCCCGTTGTCAAGCGGGCAACATAGCACGAACAACAAAAAGCCACCTGGCACATACCAAATGGGCTACAAAAGAGAAAAACGGTTTAGATGCCGTTTATTTTAGCTAAATTTTGCAACAAGTTGCAAAGCGAAATTATTGCTTCGCAATAGCTAAATAACTCCTACGGAGTAGCTAAGTTAAATTCGCTTATAGTATGCGAAGCACATTTAGCTGCCATAGGCAATTTAGCTGAATAAATATCCCCCCGTATAACGGGGGGGGTTTCATTTTCGGGCATAGCCCTAATACTACTGGCTACGCACAAGTGCGTTTTTTATTGGCCTGCC
>JAZSAS010000080.1:0-38257 GCA_045602005.1 Clostridia bacterium | reverse complement strand
TTATGACATACAATTATCATACGCATACCTTTAGATGCCGTCATGCGGTGGGGGCAGATGAGGAGTATATAAAAAGTGCCATAGCCTGCGGTGTTACCCATCTGGGCTTTGCCGACCACATGCCCTATATCTTTCCCGATGGTCACGAATCTACCTACAGAGTGCCTGCTGATCAGGCGGAGGACTATGTAACATCATTATCTGTTTTAAGGGAGCAATATAAGGAGCAGATTGATGTTAAAATCGGGTTCGAAATGGAGTATTATCCCAGCCATTGTGATACCATGCTGGCAAATGCCATCCATTATGGCGGGGAGTACCTGATTTTAGGGCAGCATTTCACCTATGAGGAACATCCCGATCCCAGAGCGGACTATCCCATAGGCCCTAATCCACGACCAGCAGATTTGCAGAATTATGTAGACAGTGTTGTTGCAGGGATTCATAGCGGGGTGTTTACCTATGTGGCACACCCGGATTTGTTTTATTTTTCAGGAGACAGGGCAGTTTATCAGGCAGAAATGCGGAAAATTTGTGTTGCTGCAAGAGAGAAAAACATTCCTCTGGAAATCAACCTTTTAGGTATACGGGACCGCAGAAATTATCCCGAAGAGGCGTTCTGGCAGATTGCCGGTGAAGAACAGTCACCAGTTACATTCGGTTGTGACGCACACCAGCCAGAGGATGTGTTGGATGCTGCTTCTCTAAAGATAGCCCAAAAAATGGTTGGGGCATATCATTTGAACTATATTGGAAAGCCAAATTTAATTTTTATTCGGTGAAAATAAGATTTGAGATGACAGGGGCGGTGCTTTGCACCGCCTCTGTCATTTTGAGAATAATATCTGAAAAGATGGAAAACCTATGCATAAAACAAACAATGAAAGAGAGGTTTTCCTATGTTCAAGCATGAAAAAATGTTATTTCACCCGGTTTCAGTGGAAAAGGCAAATCCCCAGTATGCGGCACTTCTGCAGGAACAGTTAGGCGGCGGGAATGGTGAGCTCAAGGCAGCGATGCAGTATATGTCTCAAAGTTTCCGGATTAAAGACCCGGAAATTAAAGATTTATTTCTGGATATTGCTGCTGAGGAGTTGGGACACATGGAAATGGTTGCCCAGACCATTAATCTTTTAAACGGCCATGATGTTAATGCCGAGGCGGTTCCCTCAGGAGAAATTCAGTCTCATGTGTTATTGGGTTTAAACCCCGGGCTTATCAATGCTTCAGGCTATTCGTGGACCGGCGATTATGTAACCGTAACCGGTGATTTGTGTGCTGATTTGCTTTCTAACATTGCATCGGAGCAGCGTGCTAAAGTGGTGTATGAGTACCTTTACAGGCAAATCAATGATAAAAAGGTCAGAGAAACCATTGATTTTCTTTTGAACAGAGAAGAGGCACACAATGCTATGTTCCGTGAGGCCTTTAACAAGGTGCAGAAAACCGGCTCCAACCGTGATTTCGGCACCACAAAGGCAGCAAAGATGTATTTTAGCATGTCAGAGCCGTCACCGGCAGACAGCCAGTTTAAAGAAGTGAAAGTTAAGGCACCGTCCTTTCACTAATGGTGCAAAACATAAAAAAGACAGAACACTTTCGTTCTGTCTTTTTTTATGTGATTTCAGCAACAATGAACACAAAAAAGGGAATGGCATATACTGACAATGACAGAACTTTTAAGCGAGGTAGGACACATGACATATTTTGATTTATCCAGTGTGCCGGTGGGTGGCTGTGCCAAGGTGCAAAAGCTCCATGCAGAGGGTGCCATCCGCCGTCGCCTTTTAGATATGGGACTGACCCACGGTGCCGAGACCACCTGTTTATACCGGAGCCCCTCCGGTGACCCTCGGGCTTATTTGATTCGGGGCGCTGTGGTTGCACTGCGCACGCAGGAGGCAAGGCAGATTGAAGTGACTTGTCAGGACAAGTGAGGAGGGAGAGTATGGGAGAGCAACAGAAAAATGCTGAAAGAATTGTTGCATTGGCAGGCAATCCCAATGTGGGGAAGAGCACAGTTTTTAATGGGTTAACAGGCATGCATCAACACACGGGGAACTGGCCCGGCAAAACCGTGGGCAGTGCACGGGGTGTTTATACATATCAAGATAAAGAATACACGCTGGTGGATATACCCGGCACCTATTCCTTAGTATCTCACTCGGCAGAGGAGGAAATCGCACGGGATTTTTTGTGTTTTGAAAAGCCTGATGCGGTGGTGGTTGTGTGCGATGCCACCTGTCTTTCCCGAAACATGAATCTGGTTTTGCAAACTCTTGAAATTACCCGTAATGTGGTGGTTTGTGTTAATTTGATGGACGAGGCAGAAAAAAAGCATATTCGCATCAATTGTCAGGCTCTTTCTAAAAAACTGGGTGTGCCGGTTGTTTCGGCCAGTGCACGGCAGGGGGAGGGACTTTCCCAGCTGAAGGAGGCTGTTAGAAAGGTGATTGAACAACCGCCAAAACTAACAGCTAAACCCGTGACCTATCGGGCAGAAATCGAAGAGGCCATTCAAACCCTTGAGCCGGCGGTTGCCAAGGTTACCTCGGGCATCAATTCCCGCTGGGCAGCCATTAAACTGCTGGACCCCGAGGAGAGCTTTTTGGCATCCATGCAGAACTTTCTCGGCTTTTCACTGGCCAATCAAGAGCTGGTGAAACAGGCACTTGCAAAAGCATGGGAAGACCTTTTGGAGCAGGGATATGACAAGTTGCGGCTGCGGGATGCGTTGGTGGCTGACCTCTATCTGAGGGTAGAAGCAGTATGCAAAGCCATTATTCGCTATGATAAGGCTGATTATAACCGGCGACAGCTGACGATTGACCGACTTTTAACCAATCGGCTGACCGGTGTGGCGGTGATGCTCCTTTTATTGCTTATGATCCTATGGCTCACCATAACCGGTGCCAACTATCCCTCTGAGTCGCTGTCAAGGCTCTTTTCAACCTTGGGAGAATGGCTTTCTAACCTGTGCATGGCAGTGGGCATGCCCCAATGGCTTCATGGGGCCTTGGTGCTGGGTGTGTATCGGGTGCTGTCTTGGGTGGTGGCGGTGATGTTGCCGCCCATGGCAATCTTCTTTCCTCTGTTTACCTTGTTGGAGGATTTAGGCTATCTACCCCGTGTGGCTTTTAATCTGGACCGGTGCTTTCAAAAATGCCGTGCCTGCGGCAAGCAGGCTCTAACCATGTGTATGGGTTTTGGATGCAACGCTGCCGGGGTTATTGGTTGCCGGATTATTGATTCTCCCAGAGAGCGGCTCATTGCGATTTTAACAAACAGCTTTGTTCCCTGCAACGGGCGGTTTCCCACCCTGATTTCAATTATCACCATGTTTTTTGTGGCCGGAAGCACCGGCATATTGTCCTCTGTGACCTCAGCGGCATTGCTGACCGGTGTGATTGTGCTGGGGATTGGAATGACGTTTTTAGCCTCACGCTTGCTATCTGAAACTGTGCTAAAAGGCATACCGTCTTCTTTTACATTGGAACTGCCGCCTTATCGACGCCCGCAAATCGGCAAGGTGCTTTTGCGCTCTGTTTTCGACAGAACATTGTTTGTCTTGGGCCGCGCGGTCACGGTGGCGGCACCGGCAGGCTTATTGATTTATCTCATGGCCAATCTTTCTGTGAACGGTGTGAGCCTTCTGGCTCATTGCAGCTTATTTTTAGACCCCTTTGCCCGATTGCTCGGGTTAGATGGTGTGCTACTCATGGCATTTATCTTAGGCTTTCCTGCGAATGAAATCGTTATGCCAATTGCTATCATGGCTTACATGTCCGGCAGCACCCTCACAGAATTTGAGAGTCTGGGTGCGCTTCGTCAGCTTCTTTTAGAAAATGGGTGGACCTGGCTGACAGCTGCCTGCACCATGTTGTTTTCGCTGTTGCATTGGCCTTGCTCTACCACCATGATGAGCATTCGAAAGGAAACCGGCAGTTGGCGCTGGACCGCGGTGGGGTTCCTCCTTCCCACTGCTGCCGGCATGCTGCTTTGCTTCCTTTTGGCTTCCGGGGTGCGGCTGGCATCGCTGCTTTAGCGCTTTTTTGCAAAGCTGTCTTCTAAAAAAATTATATTTCTGTAAAACTGTGGGATGATACTTAGAGAAGAAACATGAAAGACGGTGCTAAAAAAATGAGATTTATTACAGAAGATTTCATGCTGCAAAACGAAACAGCCAAGGCGCTGTACGATACAGTGAAACACTTGCCTATTATTGATTATCACTGCCATATCAGCCCTAAAATGATTGCGGAAAATTATCAGTTTAAAAATGCCTGCGATTTGTTTTTGGGTTCAGATCACTATAAATGGCGTCAAATGCGGACAAATGGTGTGCAGGAGTATTATATTACAGGCGAGGCGGAAGATTTTGAAAAGTGGCAAAAGTTTGCTGAAACCATGCCTTATTTGCTGGGAAATCCATTATACCACTGGACGCATCTGGAGCTAAAACGATATTTTGATATCACAGAACCTCTCTCCGGAAAAACGGCCAAAGTCATTTGGGATGCGGTCAATCAAAAACTGGCTCTGGAGTCATATCGGGTTCAGGGGCTCATTCAAATGTCAAACGTGGAGGTCATCTGCACCACCGATAACCCCAATGACAGCTTGGAATATCACAAAAAGTTGCAGAACTTTGGCACGAAGGTGTTGCCCACCTTCCGTCCCGATTTGACCCAGATAGCAGATAATATCACCCAGAGAATGGATTATTTTCATGAAAACGGTTGCCGATTATCAGACCATTCTGTAGACATGATGAATGATGACATAATTGAAAAGCTGGTGTTCTTAGGCGGGGAATATGCTAAGCGAGGCTGGGTATGGCAGTTGCACATTGGTGCGCTGCGGAACAACAACACGAAAATGTTTAACCGGCTGGGCTCTGATGCGGGCTTTGATTCAATTAACGATTTTCGGATTGCTGAGGGACTGTCAAAAATTTTAGACAGCCTTGAACAAAAAGATTTGCTGCCGAAAACCATTTTATATACCTTAAATCCCAAGGATAATTATGTGCTTGGTACCATGCTGGGAAATTTTCAGGGAGGCGGCATTCCCGGAAAAATTCAGTTCGGCTCCGGTTGGTGGTTTAATGACCAGCGCGACGGCATGGAGAGTCAAATGCGCGCCCTTGCAAATCTGGGCATGCTGTCACGGTTTGTGGGCATGTTGACAGACAGCCGCAGCTTTGTGTCATACACCCGCCATGAATATTTCAGGCGCATTCTGTGTAATTTGATTGGGAAATGGGTGGAGCAAGGGGAATATCCTAATGACTTAAACATCCTTTCAGAGATTGTATCGGACATTTGCTATGAAAATGCAAAAGCGTATTTTGAGTTTTCATTTATATAAGGGATAAAATCGTAGGGAATGCATAAATGCTTTTCGCAGAGCACCGGATTCATCCACTCTCTACAACAAAAATCATGAAATGAATTTACGGAGTGATTTAAAATGAAACGGGCCAGTGGTGTGCTCATGCACATCAGCTCCCTGTTTGGAGACTATTCCATTGGGGGTTTTTCAGAAAACGCCAAATATTTTATTGATTTTTTAGCAGAATGCGGGTTTTCTTATTGGCAGGTACTACCTTTTGGAACGGTGGATGACTATCATTCGCCCTATCAATCTTATTCTGCCTTTGGGGGAAATCCTTATTTTGTAGATTTAGAAACTTTGCATCGCAAAGGGCTGCTCACAGCATCAGAACTTGCAGACAGCCGTCAGAAAACGCCCTATAGCTGTGAGTTTGACCGCTTGCGCAACCAAAGAGACAGTCTTTTATTGACGGCTTCTCTACGTGCTACAAATCGGGAAGAAATTGAACAGTTTATCAGTGACAACCCATATCTTGAGCAGTTTTGCCGTTTTATGGCGGCAAAAGAAGCAAACGGTGGTGTCAGCTGGCATGATTGGAAGCATGACACAGTCTGCCCCCGGCAGTTATTTAAGTGGAAATTTATTCAGTTTGAGTTTTTTTCCCAGTGGGCGAAAATCAAAGCCTATGCCAATGAAAAGCATGTGAAAATCATTGGAGACATGCCCTTTTATGTGGCTTATGACAGTGCCGATATGTGGGGCAATCCGGACCAGTTTCAACTAGACAGCAATGGCCAGCCCGCTTGTGTTGCCGGTGTGCCGCCGGACTACTTTTCTCAGGATGGCCAATTATGGGGCAATCCCCTATACCACTGGGACAACATGGAAAAGAACGGTTACAAGTGGTGGTGTGACCGATTGCAGCATATGCTGACATTGTTTGACGGTGTGAGGATTGACCATTTTCGTGCGATAGAGTCTTATTGGAGCGTGGATGCAGGAGCCAAAACAGCTCGTGAAGGCAGGTGGATGAAGGGTCCCGGCCGAAAGCTGATTGATGCAATCAACGGCATTCGTGGTGATAAGCTGATTATTGCAGAAGATTTGGGAGAGATAACAGACGAGGTGAGGGCTTTAGTGGAATATAGCGGTTTTCCCGGCATGCGGGTGCTTCAATTCGGGTTTTTGGGACATGATGATTCCGCTCACAGACCCCATCATTATGTCAATCATTGTGTGGCTTATACCGGCACCCATGATAACAATACGCTCTTAGGATATGTATGGGAGTTAGAAGATAAAAAAAGGCGGCAACTGCTAAAATACTGCGGCCATGGGTCAGCCGATTGGGGCAGTGGCTGCGAGAGTATTATTAGAACTGCCTTCATGAGCCATGCCGGTCTTTTAGTTCTTCCTGTTCAGGACCTGTTGGGCTATGGTGCCGACACACGGATGAACACCCCCGGAAAAGCCGAGGGAAACTGGCAATTTCGCGTGACGAAGCAGCAACTTGACACCATTGACAGACAACACTTTAGCAGGCTGAATCGTTTGTATGGGAGAAACGGGTGAGACATGGTGTTTTCTTTCTCTATTCGGCAGAGTATGTAATAGGTTTGAAGGGACTGCACTGTGTGCAGTCCCTTCTTTTGGAGGTTGTGTGATATATTAAATTGGTTGGCTGGCTAATTTATTTCACGATGACAATTTCCTGAACAGCATCTTTATAAATTTTAATAAAGACACGGCTGGGGTCTAAATCATCGTACTGAGTGATTTCGTTTGCGTCAACCACACGAATGGGGTTAATACGCTTGGAAGAATCAAACTCATAAACCGTTACGCCGTTTAAGCTGTAGTTGGCAACGGCACCGTCATTCACCTGAACGTTGATGGAGTTTGCAAATTTCTTTACAACTCGACCATAAATAAGTTCCATATCATCTGTGGTGCTGGTGAATTCGGAATCCTTGTTTTCTGCCTCAAACAGCAGGCGGAAACCGGTGATTTGGTTTTTGTTGTTAAGCTTCAGCTGAACGATGTCGCCCTTTGCTAAAGACTCAGCTTCTTCGCCCTCGCCTTTAACCAACAGATTGTCTTCTGCGGTTTCGAAGGAGATGCGCTGACCGTTCTGGTAAACATAAAGTCTCTGAACGGTTTCGCCATCATCGTTGCTGATGGTTGAAATCTGCTCAACAACAGCGATGGGTGCTTCAATGCTGGCAGAAGCGGTGGAGCTTGTAACAATCACGACTTTGGCAGTTAAGTCTTCTGCCACGTCATATACAAACACGTTGTAGGGCTCGTTATCATCTAAGAAGCTGATAGACTCAACGCTGAAATCATTGGGGTCGTTAGAGCCTGCGGGGATGTTAAGAATCAGTGTGCTGTCATTTACGTTATAAGCACCCAGCTTACCGGAGGCTTTTTTGTAGGTGAGCTCGCCGGCAGCGTTCAGTGAGAACTTGTTTTTGTTAATAGAACCGGAGTCGGTCAGGTCGGTGGCGGTGTTTAACTGTGTCAGTTCACCGTTGGCATTGAGCTCATAGGTGACCAGCTGAGGAACAAATGCTTCCTCTGCAGTCAGAGCTGTTAACACTTCCTGAGGTGTTTTGCCTGATACACCGTTTAATCTGATTTTCTCGCCGGATTTTAAGATAACGGTTTCGCCGTCTTTGTTAAAGACTTTGATTTCGAGTCTCTTGTCAAAACCAGTGGTGATTGCGCCGTTAACGGCATAAGCATAGTTGGAGGACAGGGTGGTGGCTGTATCTACAGCTGCAATTTTGCCTTCAATATCCAGGTAGAAGGTGCCCTCGTCGCCCAGCTTGATGTCGCTCTCGTAGTTCTTTGCAATTTCATATTCTTTGCCGTTAATTTTGCGCTTGTCACCGTCAACCTCAGTTACCTTACCGTTGACAGAAGTGCTGGACACTTCAACAGAGATAATGGTGCCGTCGGTGCTCTTAGCAACGCTTAAAACGTCCCATTCTTTCAGGTCAGACAGGCTAATTAAGTGACCGGCACGGGTGATGGTGAATTTAACATCTTTATCATTGGGGTCTAAGACTAAAGACGGGTTGCCGTATTTGTCAGTCACCTTGTGGCTGCCGGCAATCACGTTTTCAACAACGAGATTTGTGAAAGAAGTGACAAACACCAGGTCGTGGATATCGTCGTTATCCACATCCAGGCAGACGATTCTGCCGGATTCGGGTTGCAGCAGAGCAGCATCAAAGGTAATGGCCTTGCCGTTGAAAATCATTTGTGCATTCTCTGCAATTGTCAACTCTTTGGTGCTTTTGTCGTTATCTTTGTCAATCCAGTATTCCAGCAGTGTATCGCTGCCTTCAGCGGCGGTAACACTTTCAATGTTGCCGGTGGCAATGGAAACAGAATTGTTGTTCTGTGTTGCTCTGGCCAGAATCAGTTCAGCGTCGCTAGTGTCAGCCTCACGAACATAGTAGGTGACATTAAAGCCTACCAGATTCCGCACATCAGGCAATGCCTCTTCAGAAACGGAGTATACCTTTTCGCCAATGCGCACTTCGTTATCTTTTAAAGAGCTACTGCCGGAGATAGAGCTAATGCCCAGGGCAGTAATCTGACCGGTTGCCTTGGTAACGTCTAAAACGTCTTCCAGCAGGGTTTTGTCAACGATTTCGTATTTTTCGCCGTTGCCAAAGCCTATCTGCTCCATCATTTTAACGGTCAGAGTGTTAAAGGTCATCTGTGCAACCATGCCACGAACAACATCGTCGTTAGCAGCGGCTACAGCATTTTTTGAAATGCCGTTCTGTGTGCCAACAGAGAGGTAGCCGTTGGGGAAACCGCCCTTTGCAAGAGCTGCCGGCTCGTGACCGATAATTCTGACTAAAATGGTCATAGCCTCAGCATAGCTGATGGGATCATCGGGACGGAAGTTGGCTTCGTCATCACCAATCACAATGCCTTGCGCTGTGGCAACGTTGATATATCCGTTTGCCCAGTGGTTTTCAACAACATCGGGGTATTTGGTCTGGTACTTTGAAGACTGTGCCACGCTTCCCAGACCCATGGCCTCAACGGCCACCTTAGCAAATTCGGAACGACGGATGGTATCTTGGGGTCTGAACAGACCGTCATCGTCGCCGACCATAATGCCCAGTGCACTCAGTGTTTCAATGGACTCTTCATAAGGAGAATCCACAACGTCGGAGGGCAGTGCTGCAAAGCTTGTCAGCGCCATGCCCAGCGTCATCATTGTCGCCAGCAGGCTGGCAATCAACTTTTTAGAGATAGTCATGAAGAATTTCCTCCTTGATTTTTTTAATTATTCTCTTTCTGTCAATCCTGCTGCGGCTTATAATGTATATCACTTTGAGCCTCCCTGTTAAGGGGCGTGCCATGCCGGAGCCTGAATCATATGTGGGCATAACACCATGCACCCCGGCTCCCAAAAAGAGGAGCCCCATTCCCTCGTTTCTCTGTGAGAAACCCTTGCCAACGCCGAATGGTTAACATAATGCATATTCATTGTCCAAACGCTGCAGTGAACTGGCATATCTGCTGCTAAACTGCACCGTGGTATGTCACTTGGAAATTGTTAGGTTTTGCGCTCTCATGCTGACAATACTTATACGACGGCTATCTGAGAAAGTTCCGCAAAAAGCAAAAAATATACGGAGTAAAATCTGGAAATAAGAAGAGTTATGTAAACATATTATGTAGACTTTTTTGGGGAAGAAGAAAATAAATTTTACGAAAATAAGGCGGTTTTCTTGACTTCATTTCCAATTTTTATTATAATAAAATAGTGCCATAATGGAGGAAATGTTACATGCCGATTCGGATTCGTAATATTAAGCTGTCGCCGAATGAAGATGAAAAAACTCTCCGTTTCCGGGCGTTACAGCTTTTAAACAAAAAAGAAAAAGATTTGCTTTCGTTCCGCATCATCCGCCAGTCGGTTGATGCAAGAAAAAAACAGATACAGCTGGTGTACAGTGTGGAGCTGGGTTTGCAGGATGAAAGCGGGGTTATATGCGGCACAGATGTTCAGGTTGTGCCTGATGCTCCCATTAGACCCCCGCTAAAAAGCAACTTAGAGACACGTCCTGTTGTGGTGGGAGCTGGCCCCTGCGGCTTGTTCTGTGCTTTGACTCTGGCTCGTGCCGGCGCACCGCCTTTGATTTTAGAGCGGGGTGCACAGGTGGAGAAGCGGGCTGAGAGAGTGGAAGCCTATTGGCAGGGCGGAGCCTTAGACCCTAACACGAATGTGCAGTTTGGTGAGGGCGGTGCCGGCACTTTTTCTGACGGCAAGCTGACGACACGCATCAGTGACCCCAGAGCCATGCAGGTCCTTGCAGATTTTCACGCTTTCGGGGCAGATGCTGATATTTTATATAAAGCCAAACCCCACATCGGCACTGATGTGCTGCGTAATGTGATTCAAAATATGCGGGCATATTTGCTTGACCTTGGATGTGAATTTCAGTTTGAAACCGCACTTTCCGACATTCGTGTGAAAGATGGTGTCTTAAAGGGCATCACCACATCCCGTGAGGCATACATTCCTTGTGAACATTTGATACTGGCCATTGGTCATAGTGCCAGAGATACCTATGAAATGCTTTTTTCACGTGGAATTTCCATGGTGCAAAAGCCTTTTTCTGTCGGTGTGCGAATTGAGCATTTGCAAGAGGATTTAGACCGTGCAATGTTTGGTGATTATGCAGGGCATCCCCGCTTGGGTCCGGCAGAATATCAGCTTTCTCACAAGGTGGAAAGAGATGCCTGCTACAGTTTTTGTATGTGCCCTGGCGGTTTCGTGGTGGCAGCGGCTTCCGAGCCGGAAACAATTGTTACCAATGGCATGAGCCGCCGCAGCCGAAGTGAGAAAAATGCTAATTCGGCACTGTGTGTTAATGTAGACGAGCGATATTTTGACAGTGACCATCCGTTGGCTGGTGTCAGCCTGCAGCGAAAGCTGGAGCGCCGTGCCTATGCCATGACCGGTGGCAGTGCACCGGTGCAAACGGTGGGCAGCTTCATGTCAGGCAGACCGATGGATTTTGGTCGCGTTGTGCCAAGCTATACAGGCAGGGTTGCTCCCTCCGATTTAACAAAACTGTTCCCTGAGCCGGTTGTCCATTGGCTCAGGCAGGGCATTATGGCTTTTGACAAAAAAATCAGCGGCTTTGGTGCTAGCGATGCTGTGCTCACCGGCCCTGAAACCAGAACCAGTGCCCCTGTGCGGATTCTGCGTGATGAGCATTTTGAAAGTGTGAGTGCCAGAGGTCTTTATCCTGCCGGTGAAGGAGCTGGATATGCCGGTGGAATTATGAGTGCTGCGGTGGATGGCATTCGTGTGGCAGAAGGAATTTTAACCAGAGAAAAGAGTGAATGACATGAACCGAAAAGTGGCAACCGTTATAGCAGTGCTGGTGACAGCAGCTTGGGGTTCATCCTTTATTTTAATGAAAAACGTGGCAGACAGTGTGTCGGCACTGGCCTTTCTCACCTTGCGTTTCGGCATGGCGGGACTGATTCTGGCACTGGTGTTTTGTCGAAAGCTTCGCTGTTTCACTAAGAAAACAGTGTTTCAGTCATTTGTGTTGGGAGCACTGCTGGGCGGCTACATGATTTTTCAAATTGTTGGCCTGCGGGAAACTTCCGCTTCTAATTCGGCATTCATCACAAGTCTAAGCGTGTTGGTTGTGCCCTTTTTATCGGCTTTTCTTTTGAAAAAATCCCCCACAATCAGCAACTGGGGTGGTGTGGCATTAGCTTTGTTAGGCCTGGTGTTTGTCACTGGTGTTCATCAGGGCATTTCCGCTTTGACTTTTGGTGACTTTTTAACCTTCTTGTGTGCAATTTGCGTGGCTGTTCACGTGATTACAGCTGATGCGTTTTTAAAGGAAAGCGACCCTGTGTTGTTGGGTGTGGGTCAGATTGTGGCTGCTTTTGTGTTGTCTATCATTGCTTGGACCATTCAAACACCCCAAAGCTTTCTAACGGTGGATTACACCGGCACTTTAGTTACATCAGTGATTTTAACTGCGGTGTTTTGCACCTGCTTTGCCTTTACCGGTCAGATTGTGGTTCAAAAACACATGCCCCCCTCTCGTGTGGCAGTTATTTTCACGTTGGAGCCGGTGTTTGCCTATCTGTATGCACTGGTGATTCCGGGTCCTGGGGGAGTAGAGCCATTAACCTGGGCAAAAATTTTAGGCTGCATGCTTATTTTAACCGGTATGATTATTTCAGAAAGCGGCGCCTTAAACCGGTTTCTAAGCGTAAAACAGTCAACAGAAAATCTGTAATTTGAATCAAAATGAATCGGAAAAAGGTGTTTCCGCATGGAAAAACATCTGTGTCAGCAACTTTTTTTCGTGGATTTTTTTGATAAAGTATACTTAAAGAAAAAGGAGATCGCATATGAAAGAAATACGTTTATTGGGAAAGAAAATTTTTCCGGAGACCTCTCCGGTGTTGCTGGATTATCGTCCCGCAGAAGACTGGCAGGAGTATTTTCAGGTTATGGCCGGCACCTGGGAGCAAAAGGATGGCTGGTTGATTGGAACCGAACCCGGCAATAAGGGTGGCATTCTGTTCAGCCGTGAAGCCTTTGAGGATGATGTTATGTTATCCTTTACGGCGGCAACTGTTCTTCCCTCAACCCGAGATGTCAACGCTGTGTTCTGTGCAAATTGGAATCCGGAAACTGATTATCTTGGTGAGTCCTATGTTTGCGGTTTAAATGGCTGGTATGAGCACAAAAGCGGCATTGAGCGCAACGGCAAATCTAATTTATACACCACCACAAGCCTGTATCATTATGAGCCCGGCAGCGAAGTGCGTATGTGCGTGGGTGCCATAAAGGGACATTGCTTTATGGTGGTTGATGATGTTTTGGTTTCAGAGCTGGTTGATCCGGCTCCGATTTCCGGCGGTCATGTAGGTTTTTCTCCTTACAGCACACGGCTGAAAATTACGGACATTAAAATTCAAAAGATTCACTGGGAACGCTTCCCCCAGAGCTATGAAATGGAAGTTTAATTAACAATGAAAATCCCCTCCCTGCTCTTAACAGGGAGGGGATTTTGTGTCTTGTTAAACTGTGCAAAATGCTTTGTTTTAACGTTATATGCTAAGTGCAGGAATTTCCATCAGGCTATCAATCACAGCGTCTGCTCCTGCTTCCATCAATTGCTGGCGGCTGAAAGAGGTGGTAATCGCCACACAACGCATACCGGCAGCCTTAGCGGCTTGAATGCCGTTTAAGGCATCCTCAATCACCAAACACTCGGCAGGCTCAGCACCCAGGCGCTCTGCCGTTGCCAGAAAAATATCGGGGAAGGGTTTTTTTCGCTGTGCATCCTCGCCGCTGGTAATGGCATCAAAATAGAAAAGAGGAATATCTGCCACGTCCATGTTGGCCTTGATTTTAATCAAATCAGCACTGGAGGAGAGTGCCACCTTGTGACCTTGATTCTTTAGAGTTTCAATCACTTCTTTGCAGCCTGCGCAGGGAATCAGTTCTTTAGAAACAAATTGAAGATATTTTTCATAGAGCTTATCTTTCATGGCCGGCTCATAGGGCACGCCATAGGCTTCTGCAACACCGCCCACAAACCGTGCCTCGCCTGCGCCGATAAAGGGGAGAAAGTCCTCTTTTTTTGCACAAATTCCGTATTCTTCCAACACCTGTGTGGCAGCACGGCGTGTCACTGGCTCTGAGAGCACTAAAACACCGTCCATATCAAATAAATAATGCAAGTTTTTCATTCCTTTCGTTTATGTGCCTACCTGTTTATTGTATATGAAACAAGATTGTTTTGTCAAGTAACCATGTGGTGATGTCAGGCTGTTTTAAAGAAATTTATAAACAAATATAATATTTCCTTGCAATTTCCCGCAATATTCGTTATAATAATAAGGTAATGCACTTTGATGAAAACACCTGCGGCGCACGTCGCAGTTATTGAAAGGATGGTTGTTATGTCAACAAAGGTTGTAATCGGCGCTCAGTGGGGCGACGAGGGCAAAGGCAAAATCATCGATATTTTGGCACAGCAGTCTGAAGTGGTTGTCCGTTCCCAGGGCGGTAACAATGCAGGACACACGGTGGAAGCTGATGGCAAGCAGTATAAATTGCATCTGGTACCCTCCGGCATTTTAAACCCTGAAACTCTGTGCATCATCGGAACCGGTGTTGTGGTAGACCCCGGTGTTTTGCTGGAAGAGTTAGATATGCTGGCCGAAGAAGGTGTTTCAGCCGATAACTTAAAAATTGACCTGCGGGCTCACATTATCATGCCCTATCATCTGGTGTTAGACGGCTTGATGGAAGCCTCCAGAGGCAAGTCTGATATCGGCACCACCAAAAAGGGCATTGGTCCTTGCTATATGGATAAGGCGGAGCGCATCGGCATTCGTCTGTGCGATTTGCTGGATTCCGTTGTGTTTGAAGAAAAGGCCCGTGGAAACACTGAATATAAGAACAAGCTGATTACGAAAGTTTTCGGCGGAGAGGCACTGTCCTGCGACAGCTTTTTACAGGAATATCTTACATATGCAGAGCGTTTGCGTCCCTATGCTGCCGACACCACACCTATTTTGTATGAGGCAATAAAGGCAGGCAAAAAGGTTCTCTTTGAGGGTGCGCAAGGCACGCTGTTAGATTTAGACTTGGGTACTTACCCTTATGTCACTTCATCACACCCCATTTCCGGCGGTGTTTGTGTGGGCACCGGCATCGGTCCTACAGCCATTGATGAATGTATCGGCGTTATGAAAGCATACACCACTCGTGTGGGTAAGGGTCCGTTCCCCACAGAGCTGGAGAATGAAACCGGTGAGAAAATCAGAACCATTGGTAACGAGTTCGGTGCAACCACAGGTCGCCCCCGTCGTTGCGGTTGGTTTGATGCTGTGATTGGTCGGTTTTCTGTTCGCACCAGCGGTTTGACAGGCATTGCCTTAAACAAGCTGGATACGCTGACCGGTCTGGGCGATTTACAGATTTGCACCGGCTATAAAATGGGCGACACCATTATTCACGATTTTCCTGCCAGCTTAACAGAACTGGCAAAATGTGAGCCTGTTTATGAAACTGTTCCCGGCTGGGAAGAGGACATCACCGGTGTTCGCAATTTTGAAGATTTGCCCGTGGCAGTTAAGAAATATGTTGAGCGAATTGAAGAGCTGTGCGGCGCTAAGGTTATTATGGTTGGTGTCGGTCCTGGTCGTGAACAGAATATTTTGCGCTAAAATTAGGACAAGGGGTATTTTTTCTCTTTTATTATCATAGATTTTATTATAAACTATGGGATAAGAAAGAGGGAAAACGTCTTGAAAAAACTGAACCACATTCCAAGAAATCTGTTGCACGCTGTAACAAGTGATGCACGATATTACATTTGCATTTTAGCTTCGTTTGTAGTCGGCGGCGTTTTCGCCGCCGTCTTTGCCTTTAGCCTGTCGGAGCTTTCTTGCAAAGAACTGTTGCTATATTTGGGAGATTTTTTTCAAACCATTGACGAAAATGGTGCTGATGCAGCGGCACTTTTTAAAGCAAGCCTTATTCTGAATCTAAAGAATGTTGGTTTTTTATTTTTCGTTTCCGTCATGGTCATTGGTGCTCCTTTCGTTGCAGCATTTGTGGCAGTAAAGGGGTTTATGCATTGTTTCACCCTGTTTTTCATGTTCAGGCTGTATGGAATCCGTACTCTGTTATTTTTCGGTGTGGGCATGCTGCCTCATTATTTGTTGTTAATTCCCTGCTACCTGTTTTTGTGTGTAGTTTGTTTGAAATTTTCCATAACACTGGTGCGGGAGAAACATGAATTAAAAAGAATTTTGCCGAGGTTTATACTGATGCTTTCGTGTCTGTTTGCTGTCAGTATCATGGCATCGCTTTTACAGGCCTATGTGGAGCCGTTGCTCATTCGCCTTATTTCAGGTCTGTATATTTAAGAAAGGAAACGTTATGTCTGATTTGGTGAAGGAATTTATCCGATACCTGGAACGTGACAAAAAGCTGACCAAGAACACACGGAGTTCTTATCAGCATGATGTTTATCATTTTTTGCAATATGCTCAGGAAAAGGGCATTGCACCTTTAGAGGCAGGGGCAACAGCCATCAGCGGTTACCTGAAATCCTTAAAAAAAGCCGGCAGAGCCGATTCAACCCTTTTGCGGGAGTTGGCCTCGCTTAAAAGCTTTTATGGATATCTGGTGCAGTGCGGCAAGCTAAATGAGAATCCTGCCATGAATATTAAGCCGCCAAAAATTGAAAAAAAACTGCCATATGTGTTGACTCCGGGAGAAATTGAACGGCTTTTAGAGCAGCCTGTGCCTGCCGATTTAAAAGGGTTTCGTGATAAGGCTATGTTAGAGCTTTTATATGCAACCGGCATCCGTGTGACAGAAATGGTAGAGCTTGATGTGGCTGACGTGAACCTTGACATGGGTTTTATTCATTGCAGCCATGAGGGTCGTGAGCGAATTATTCCCATTGGTAAAATGTGTACAGGTGCATTGTCTGAGTACATGGCCAATGCCCGTCCGTTACTCATTAAAAATCGTGGAGAACAAGCATTGTTTTTGAACATGCTGGGTCGACGTATGACACGTCAGGGTTTTTGGAAACTCTTGAAGCAATATGTTGATTCTGCCGGCATTACGGCCACAATCACACCGCACACGTTGCGTCATTCCTTTGCGGCGCATCTGCTGGAAAACGGTGCAGACCTTCGTTCCCTGCAATCCATGCTGGGGCATGCAGATATTTCAACAACGCAAATGTATGTTCGGTTAGTGGGCGGCAAGCTAAAGGATGTGTATGCTAAGGCACATCCCAGAGCCTAGTTTTTCAAAAAAATACCATAGAATTTTCTCTAAAATCCTTTGTTTGTGTGGTGTTTTGTTCTTGTTGCACCGGTTTTGAAAACCCGTTTTTAAAAGGTTAAACAACAAAAAGGCAGAGCACATCAAACCCTCGTGGCTTGAAAAGCTCTGCCTTTTTTCTGGCTTAGAAAGACGCCTGAAAAAAAGCTTTTTTATTTAATGCTGTTTTCGTAAGCTTCAACCATTTTCTTAACCATCTGACCGCCGATAGAACCTGCTTCTCTGGCGGTGATGTCGCCGTTGTAGCCGTCCTTTAAATTAACGCCGACCTCGTTTGCAACTTCCATTTTGAACTTATCCAGTGCACTCTTTGCCTCAGGGACAACCTTTTTGTTACTATTCATAGCAAAAATACGCTCCTTTTAAAATTTATAAGGCGTTTGCCTCGGTTCTATTTTGTGCGTATCGTAAATGAATATACAATGAAAGGACGACTTTTCACTGAAAATATATGGATTTATCGGCAAATTTTAAAAATTTTTAGAAAAAGCTTGCATATTTATGCATTATAATGTATAATTATTACTATGTTATGATTGAAGGAAGGATTAAACTATGAATCTTGCGTCGATTATGAATCTTGATGAACAATATTATATGAATACCTTTGGCAAGCGTACGCCTGTTTGTTTCACCCATGGCAAGGGCATGAATCTATATGACACAGAGGGAACGGCTTATGTCGATTTTTTAGCCGGCATTGCTGTTAATGCGTTGGGACACAGTCATCCGATTCTTACAAAGGCTCTCCATGAGCAGGTTGATAAGCTGCTGCACACCTCCAGTCTTTATTATATTGAAAATCAGGCAAAGCTGGCAGAGAAGCTTGTGAAATATTCTGTTGCAGACAAGGTCTTTTTTGCAAATTCCGGTGCTGAGGCAAATGAAGGTGCCATCAAGCTTGCAAAAATGTATTTCTATAAAAAAAATCAGCCGGAAAAAAATGAGATTATCACACTGAAAAGTTCGTTTCACGGCAGAACACTGACCTGTGTGGCTGCAACCGGTCAGGAAAAATATCAAAAGCCTTACAAACCATTAACGCCCGGCTTTTCTCATGTGCCCATGAATGATTTTGAGGCACTTCTGCAGGCTGTGACAGACAACACAGCAGCCATCATGATTGAGCTGATTCAGGGTGAATCCGGTGTGCATCCCCTTGAAAAGAGTTACGTTGATAAGCTTGTTACTTTGTGCAAGGAAAAAGAAATTCTTTTGATTGTTGATGAGGTTCAAACCGGAATGGGTCGAACCGGCACACTTTTCTGCTATGAGCAGTATGGCATTGAGCCGGATATTTTCACGCTGGCAAAAGCTCTGGGCGGTGGCGTACCTGTTGGTGCGGTTTGCGCCAAAGATGCAGTTTGTGCTTTCACGCCGGGAGACCACGGCACCACCTTTGGCGGCAATCCTCTGGCAACTGCAGCGGGGTTGGCAGTTTTTTCTGCTCTGGAGGAAGAACAACTGGTAAGCAATGCAAAAACAATGGGTGATTATCTCAAATCTTCTCTTAAAAAACTGCAGAACGAATGCCCGGTTATCAGCGAAGTTAGAGGCTTAGGCTTGCTGATTGGCATCGAGTTTAGCGAACCCATTGCTAAAAAGCTGCAGAATCAGCTGTTTGAAAAGCATTATTTAACCGGTGCAGTAGGAGATGCCATTCTTCGTCTGGCACCGCCGCTGATTATCACAAAACAAGACGCAGACGAATTTGTATCTGTTCTGAAGGATATTGTAAAAGGAGAATAACCATGAAACATTTACTGTCATTACATGATTGGACTACAGAGGAAATAAAGGAGGCACTCACCCTGGCTGCCAAGCTGAAAAAAGAGCAGCAGGAGGGCATTCCTCATCCTCTCTTAAAGGGTAAAACACTCGGTATGATTTTCACAAAATCCTCCACAAGAACCCGCGTATCTTTTGAAGTGGGCATGTATCAGCTGGGGGGCAATGCACTGTTTTTAAGTGCAAATGATATTCAGTTGGGCAGAGGCGAGAGCATTCATGATACAGCCAAGGTTTTGTCCCGCTTTTTAGATGGTATTATGATTCGCACCTTCAAACAGGAAGATGTGGAGGACTTAGCTAAATATGGCAGCATTCCCATTATCAATGGCTTGACAGACCTGTTGCACCCCTGTCAAATTCTGGCGGACCTTTTAACCATTCAGGAACACTGTGGCCCTCTGGAAGGTAAAAAAGTGGCTTATGTGGGCGATGGTAACAATATTGCTCACTCTTTGCTATATGGTTGCGCTAAATGCGGCATGGAAATTGCCGTGGCAACACCGACGGCCTATGCCTGCGATGAAACCGTTGTGAAAAATGCGATGGAAGATGCCCAAAAGACCGGTGCCCGCATTATCATTACCGATGACCCCGAGGCGGCTGTTAAGGGTGCCGATGCGGTGTATACCGATACATGGGTCAGCATGGGACAGGAGGACCAGAAAACAGAGAAAATTAAATCCTTCTCGCCCTATCAGGTGAACAGCAAGCTGTTTTCTCTGGCGAAACAGGAGGCTATTTTCCTCCACTGTCTGCCGGCATATCGGGGCATGGAGGTTACAGATGAGGTTATTGACGGACCCAATTCTGCTATTTTTGATGAGGCAGAAAATCGGTTGCATGCCCAAAAGGCTGTTATGGCAATGCTGATGGGCAATTAATTGGGAGGTGGACTTATGTTTTCGGTACGCAGGGCAACCCTTGAAGATACAGACAGCATTATTAAAATTACCCGCCAGGCATTTCAAAAATATATTGAGGTAGCCGGCATCAAAGATACCGCAGCACTCCACGAAACCAAAGAGCAGGTGGAGAAGGATATTGAAACCAAGCTGGTGTATGTTGCCTATATTGATGATGATGTGGTGGGCAGTGTGCGTGTGGAGCGCATTAACGAAGACACAGCATATCTTTCCCGTTTTGGTGTCAGTGATGAATATCAGAATCGGGGAATTGGCAAATCCATTATGGGTGTGTTTGACTCAGAAATGAAAAAAATGGGCATTAAGCGGGTGGTGTTGCATACAGCCGCCAAGGCTTTTCCCTTAGTTCGGTTTTATTACGGCAGAGGCTTTTATGTGTATTCTACCACAACCTGCAAGGGCTATATCCGTGCGTTGATGTGTAAAGATTATGAATAAATGTTGTTTATAAAATGATATCAGTCAAGTCAATTTAATTCACTACATGAATAAAGGCTGTCAAGTTTAAACGTGACAGCCTTAGCTTTTTCATTTTAGAATTTGTCTTTCATCCAAGCAGGAATGTCAATTCCACCGTTTTCTGCGGGGGCATTCTCTGTGGTTTTAGCAAAGACAGGAGATTTTGCTGCCGGAGCACCGGCTGCAGCACCGCCGGAGAATACCGGAGCGGTGAAAAAGCCTCTATCTTTGTTGGAAAGTCCCTCAAAACCGGTTGCAATAACAGTGATAACAATTTCGTCCTGCAGAGATTCATCTAAGGTAGCACCAAAGATAATGTTTGCATTCGGGTCAGCAGCCTCGGTAACCAGCTCTGCAGCACTGTTGATTTCAAACAGACCCAAATCAGCGCCACCGGTGATGTTAATGAGCACGCCTCTTGCACCATCAATGGTGGTTTCAAGCAGGGGACTCTGAATGGCAGCACGAACAGCTTCTTCAGCGCGCTTTTCGCCGGAGGCACGGCCCACACCCATGTGAGCGATACCGGTGTTTTTCATGATTTTAACAACGTCTGCAAAGTCAAGATTTATGTAACCGGGACCGGAAATCAAGTCGGAAATACCCTGAACACCCTGACGCAGCACATCGTCAGCCATCTTAAATGCTTCAACCAAGGATGTGTGCTGGTTGGAAATCTGCAACAGTCTGTCGTTAGGAATTGTTACCAGCGCATCAACTGCATTTTTAAGCTCTGCAATACCTTCCTCGGCACGTGTCATTCTCTGACGGCCTTCAAAAGCAAAGGGCTTGGTTACAATGCCCACTGTTAAAATGCCCATTTCTCTGGCAATAGAAGCTACCATCGGTGCAGCACCGGTACCGGTACCGCCGCCCATGCCGGCTGTTACAAAAACCATATCGCTGCCGGCAATTGCCTGTGCAACTTCTTCACGGCTTTCTTCAGCAGCTTTTTGACCAATTTCGGGGTCGGCACCAGCACCCAGACCCTTGGTCAGTTTTTCGCCAATCTGAATTTTAGTAGGTGCCTGTGACATAAACAGAGCACGCTTGTCTGTATTAACTGCTATAAAATCTACATTTTTGACGCCGTAATCAATCATGCGGTTCACAGCGTTATTACCGCCGCCACCAACGCCAATTACCTTAATTTGTTCTACTCGGTTGTTCTTCAATGCATCGTTATCGAATTCAATCACCTTTTGTTCCTCCTCTTTTGATTCGAAAGCACTTCTTTCGATTCTTTTTATGTAAATCAGCATGAGTTTATGTCAGAAGTAAACAGAATTTTTACACATAAACCCACCTATATTATGCTACCATTCTTTATTATATCACATTATAGTGTCAATACACAAGTATAAATTTTCAATTCTTGCGCTTTTTTTTCAAAATTGTACCGAATTCTGCCAGATAATACCGCCTGATAGTGGATAAATTGGTGAAAAGCCGTGAACCAAACACTAAAAGTGCCACCAAATATAAATCCACGTCCAGCCTGTTGCCCAGATAGGTCAGCAGTGCTGCCAACAGGCTATTGCAGATGAAGCCGGAAATAAAGGTATTCAAATCAAAGCTTTTTCGTGTGGCAGCAGAGGCTGCACCAAAGACTGAATCCAGCAGTGCCAGAATCACCATGGCAAAATATTGAGAATAGGCTGAGGGGATATGATAAGGAAACAAAATTCCTGCCGTAATACCCACCAAGGAGCAAATCAGAATAATCATTCCTTATCCTCCTTTTTGGTGGTTTCAACGGCTGTTGCACTAGAAAAGTTCACTGTGCCGCTGTACTTGGGAATTACCAGTTCCTGATTTTTCGAAATGCTGATGGTAAAACCCCAAACCCTTAAATTATCAATCACGCCGCCGTTTAAATTCATTGCCGCCTCCAGCTGGTCTGCCTTGCCGATGGCCTTAATCACATAAGGCGGCGCCATTTTTGTGTCATTGACCAAAATGGTGGGTCCCACACAACGAATGGCACTGGTGCTGATGATTCGACTGTCATTCACGCAAATTGCCTCGGCACCTGCGGCGCAAAGCTCATTGATAACACGGCGGATGTCTTCGTCATGAATCAGCGTTTCGTTTGAAGACAAAAGTGCATTGGCGGTTTTTCGATTATCAATATCACTCAGCGTGATGGTAATGCCAGGACCTTTCACATCAACAAAGCCTGCCATGAGTTCGGCACGCTTTAGTTGCTCGGAAAGAAATTTCGAATAACCGCTGCTTTGCTCGGCATCCTCACGATATTGAGCAATATCATTTTGATAAGCCTCAATCTGTTTTTTTAAATCCTCGTTGGCTTCCCGCTCTTTATTTAGTTCGCTCAACACTTCGTCTACACGCAAATTCTTCTGTTGGTTTTGTTCGTTGTGAACATTCACACTTTTGAATTGCAGTGCAATTAAAAATGTCAGAATCAACACAACGATTCCGGTAACAATCTGTACCTTATAATCCTTAATCACGACTGGTTCTCCTTTTTGTCATTACCATCCGCTTCCTCCGGCTGCGGAGAAGGTTCTGCATCAGCTGCCGTTTCCTCAGGTGCCGGGGATGGCTCTGCATTGGCTGCTGTTTCTTCCGGTACCGGAGAGGATTCTGCTTCTTCCGGTTCCAGCATGCCGTAAACCGAACGCTCTGGTGTGGTCAGGTCAATGTAGGCACCCTCCGTTCGATTCACCTGTTTTAAAATCTTCACAAGCACAGACAGCTTATATTCCATGTTTGCAGTTTTTCCAAAAATAATCTTCGTGCCGTCGTTTAGATAGGCATAAATCTCTGACAGGTTATCAAAATGACAGGAGCGCATTTCTTGCAGAATACCTGCCCCCGAAAAACCACGGATGGTATCTATTATTATATCAAATGTAACCGTGTCTTGTACAGATATTTTTTTGCAAATTTCTGCATTTTTTATTTCCAATCCTGTAATTTTCAGTAAATTCAGGTCTTCTTCTGTATCGGCAAGAGATAGAACACGTCCGCTTTCGTTGGTAACGGCAAAGCCGGTGAGATAAGGAAAATACATGGCTGCCGGTGTTTCTGTGACCTCCACCCGCAACTTGGCGGGCAGAATTCGCCGTATTTTAACAGCTTCAATTTCCGGAATTTTTAAAACTGCCTTTTTAATGCTGCGTTTGCTTACACGAAAAATGTTAATTTCCGGCGGCACGGCAGCCGTTTCCAGAATTTGCTCTGAAGAGATATGTTCATTTCCTTTAATTTCAACGGTTTTTACACGAAAAAAAGGCGTGAACAAGCAAATGCTGACCACAATGGCAACCAGCAAAAGCAAGAGCAGCACACGCCTGCGCCGAATGGCTTTTTTTCGTTTTTTCTTTTGTTTTGCAGTGAGATTCTTTGTCATTGGTTATACCTTTCCGGTGTTATTTCATCCGTTTTATCGAGGCTCCCAGTGTTGTCAAATTTTCTTCCAGTGCTTCATAGCCTCTGTCAATATAACAAACCTTATCAACTTCTGTTTTTCCCTTTGCAGCCAGCGCTGCAATCACCAAAGCAGCACCGCCTCGCAGGTCACAGGCGCTTACCTTTGTGCCGGTCAGCCGTTGCACACCGTTAATGGTCGCCTGATTCCTCCAAATTTGAATGTGAGCACCCATTCTTGCTAGCTCATCGGCAGTTTTAAACCGGCTTTCAAAAATCTGTTCCTTGATGTTGGAGGTGCCGTCGGCCGTTGATAAAAGCGCTAGGAATAAGGATTGGGCATCTGTGGGAAAACCGGGGTAGGGTGCTGTTTCAAGCTCCGGCAGAGCTCTCAGCCTGCCGGATGCACTTAAACGAATTTTATCTTCTTCAGTTTCCACATGGCAGCCACACTGAGCGAGACAGGCAAGAGCTGTTTCTAAATGCTCCGGCATGGTGTTTGTCAGTTCTACACTGCCACCGGTGACGGCAGCACAACATAAATAGGTAATGGCTGCAATGCGGTCCGGCATAATGGTGTATTCCACGGCATGCAGTTTACTAACGCCGACAATTTTAATTGTATCTGTGCCGGCACCTGAAATGGAGGCACCCATGGCATTTAAAAAGCATGCCAGATCAACAATTTCCGGCTCACAGGCGGCATTGTGAATCACAGTGACACCAGGAGTCAGGCAGCTTGCCAGCAGAATGTTCTCTGTTGCTCCCACGCTGGGGAATGCAAGGCAAAGCTCTGCACTTTTCAATCCTTTGCCACGGACGTATAAATAATTTCTCTTTTCGTAGATTTCGCAACCCAGGTCCTGCAACGCTTTAATATGTAGGTCGATGGGTCTTGCACCCAGTTCGCAACCCCCGGGAGCAGAAATTTTTGCCTTGTGCCGTCTGGCAGTGATGGCTCCCATAAAAATGATGGAGGAGCGCAACTGCAACATTAAACGCTTGGGAATGCGGCTTTTGAGCGGTCCTCTCGCATCAATGGTAATGGTATGCCCCGTGCGCCGGACTTTGGCGCCCAGACAGCGCAGAATTTTCACGGTGGTTTTAACATCCCGCAGAGCGGGACAGTTACGGATCACGGTTATGCCGTCATCACAAAGAATGGACGCAGCCAGAATGGGCAGCACGGCGTTTTTTGAACCGTGAATGGGAATGGTGCCGCAAAGCGGCTTGCCCCCTTCAATCACCAGCCTGCTCATAAAATACACCTCCTGATATTGTAGACAGAAAGCATGCAGGTCTTTCTGCCGAATCGAAAAACTTTTACAATATCATAGTATGCATTTCTCTGCGGATTGCTACTGGCAAAAACAATGTCCGTCTACCGGGTTATCAAACTGCAGGCTGCATCGCAAATGCGTTTTGCGCCATCTGTAATGCCAATGCTTTTGGCCTTTTGTGCCATGTGCCGCAAGGTTTCAGGCTGACTGACTAATTTGTTTATAATTTTTGAAAGATTTTCTCCGGTGAGCTCGGCATCGGGAATCATTACAGCACCGCCGGCCTGTTCCACACTTTTGGCGTTATAGGTTTGATGGTCGTGTGCAACGTTGGGGGAGGGAATTAAAACAGAAGGCTTGCCCAGTGCACAAAGCTCACTAACAGTTAAAGCACCGGAACGCCCGATGACCAAATCAGCTGCAGTCATCACAACATCCATCTGGTCAATATATGGCTCAATCCGAATGGAGGCATCATGCTTTTTAAGGGATTTCTTTACCGTATCATAAAATCGCTGTCCGGTTCCTAACAGGAATTGGAAGCGGGATGTATCTTCTGCATTTAAAAGCTCTGTCACCGCATCATTCAAACGTGCGGCACCCAAACTGCCCCCAAAGGCCACGATAAAGGGGCGGCTGTCAAGCCCCAGCTTTTTTCGAGCGGTTTCACGGTCGAGCTTCAGCATTTCCTCACGAATGGGGTTGCCGGTCAGTATGCATTTTTTTGCGTAAGCAGGCTTTATATATTGGGTTGTTTCGGGGAAACTGATACAAATCATATCAGCTGTTTTGGCGGCCAGCTTCACAGTTACGCCGGGAATCACATTCTGCTCATGAATAACGGTGGGAATTCCCAGGCTGTGAGCGGCTTGCAGCACGGGTGCACAAACATAACCGCCGGTGCCGATTACCAAATCTGGCTTGAATTCTTTTATGATTTTTTTGGCATGGCGTATCGCTGTGAAAAATTGCTTTAAAACCAAAAGGTTTTTTAAGGTCAGTTTACGAATCAGACCTGATACTTCAATATATTCAATGTTCCATCCGGCTTTCGGAACCAACTTGCTTTCCAGCCCCTTTTTGGTGCCGATGAAAAGAATGTCTGCTTGTTTTTCGTTTGCTAAATGTCCGGCTGCGGCTAGTGCAGGGTTAATATGTCCGGCGGTGCCGCCACCTGAAATAATGACCTTCATAGAATCAAATCCTTTACAGTCAAATGGTTTGCTTTTTATATTTGGAAACGTTTAGTATTATGCCCATGGCTGCCATTAAAAACAACAGTGAAGAGCCGCCGGCAGAGAAAAATGGCAAGGGAATGCCGGTGGTGGGAATGGAGGAGGTGACAACAGCGATGTTTAAAACCACCTGAACACCCACTAAAGACATGATGCCGGTCACAAGCAGGCTACCGAAGGTATCCGGTGCACTAATGGCAATTTTCATGCCACGCCACATGAGCAGGGCAAACAAAACCAGAATTGCAACGGCACCAACAAAGCCCAGCTCTTCGCAGACAATGGAAAAAATAAAGTCATTCTGCGGCTCAGACACATATAAAAACTTTTGCCGTGAATTCCCGAATCCAACGCCGAACAATCCACCTGAGCCAATGGCATAAAGAGATTGAATCACCTGCCAACCGGAACCTAAAGCGTCTGAGAAAGGGTCTAAAAACGTGGTTAACCGTTTTAAACGATATGGCTCCAGAATAACCATCAGCGTTCCACCGAAGATAACCGGTGCTGCAATCAGCATGAAATAGCGCAGTTTTGCACCTGCCACCAACAGCATGATAACCAGTGTCATGCCGATAATCAAACAAACAGAAAAATGGGGTTCTAAGAGCAAAAGCACCATAAAAATGCCCATCATCAGCCAATAACGAACCAGATATTTAAATTCCTTGATTTTATCCTTAATTTGCGCTAAAGAGGCGGCGAAGAAAATAATTAGCCCCAGTTTTGCCACCTCAGAGGGCTGAAAGGTTAAACTGCCCACGCCCAGCCACCGCTTGGCGCCGTTTATATCAATTCCCACGATCAAAACAGCAATCAGCAAAAGAAAACTAATGCCTAAAATAGGTGCGGCCAGCTTTTTATAGTTTCGATAATCAAAATTGGCAGTGAAGACCATGGCTGCAGCACCCAGACCGGCCCACAGGAGCTGACGTTTAATAAAATACAGTCCGTCTTCAAAATAGTAGTAGGCATAGGGGTAACTGGCGGAAAACACCATTAAAAGTCCCAGAGACAGCAGCATGATAACCGTGAACAAAAAACCAAAATCAAAGCCGGTTTTGGTCAGCTTTGTTCGGGTTAATTGTTTTTGTGTGCTCTGTTTTTTCACAGGCTGCTCATACACCGGAAATCACCGTCCTAAAATATGGTCAGGATACACAGGTATCCAATGATACAAAGCGTTAGGGTTGCTGTGGAAAACAGCAACACAATTTTTGTTTCGTTAAAGCCGCTCATTTCAAAATGATGATGAATGGGGCTCATTTTAAAAATTCGTTTGCCGGTCAATTTAAAAGAGGCAACCTGTAAAATCACCGACAAGGTTTCAATGAGATAAACGCCGCCTGCAATAATGAGAATCAGGGGCATTTTCAAGGCTGCGGCGGTTACAGCAATGGCCCCGCCCAGAAACAATGAACCAGTATCGCCCATAAAGACCTTTGCCGGATGTGCGTTAAAGACCAAAAAGCCAACACAACCGCCTACCACAGCAGCAACTAAAATGCCAACAATGGAACGGAGTTGCACAGCGCAAACCACAAAAAACAGACTGACAATCAGTGTCACACTGGCGGCAAGACCATCTAATCCATCAGTCAGGTTCACACTGTTTACAACCGAAAGCTGCACCAGAATATTTAATGGAATAATCCAAAGTCCAATATCCACCACATTGGGTAAAAAGGGGATAATCAGTTCACTGTTTAAGCAACCTAGATAGTTCATGGAAACAGTGCTCACAATAGCCACCAAAAGCTGTGACAGAAACTTGTGCTTTGCTGAAAGACCCAAATTTCTTTTTTTCACAACCTTAATAAAATCATCCACAAAGCCCACAGCGCCATAGGCAACGGCTGTCAGCAAAGGAATCAACAAATCATAGCGCATGCCGTAGCCGAGGAACATGACGAATAAGACAGAAAGAACCACAGCAGCAATAAAGGCAATGCCACCCATGGTGGGCGTGCCGCTTTTAATGCGGTGCCAGCTGGGGCCTTCTTCCCGAATGCTCTGGCCGAATTTTAAACGGCGGAGAAAAGGGATTAAAACAGGTGTAAAAATCAGGCAGAGAATCAGGGATATAGCCGCAGAAAGAATGATGTGGCTCACGATTTCAGCTCCTTTGTAAATTTCGTTTCAATAAATTCCGTCACACGCTCCAGCCGCATGGCACGGGAGGCCTTGACTAAAACCGTATCGCCGGTCATCAGTAGCTTGCCAATGGCCACGTTCAGGGCAATCATATCATCAAAAATCTGAATTTTTTCAGGGGGCATGCCGGCTTCTTTTGCTCCGTGAGCAATCCATTTTGCGTGGTCACCCAAGGTCAAAAGACCGTCTAAAGAAAGGGTAGCAGCAAACCGTCCGATTTGTTCGTGCGCAGGCTTTGTATGTTCTCCCAGTTCCTTGATATCACCCAGCACGGCAAATTTCCGTCCCTTTTGGGTGCATAGCACACGCAGCGCCGCCTCCATGGAGGCCGGTGCCGCATTATAGCAATCGTTAATGATGGTTATGCCGCTAATGTTGATCAGCTGCATTCGTCTGTCGGCAGGTTCATAAGATGCCAGTCCTCGTGCTCCCTCTTCCAAAGAAATGCCAAGACACAAGCCGGCTGCACAGGCAAGGAGTGCGTTTGTCACGTTATGTTCACCGGGGAAGGACAGGATCACCGGCACCTTTTGATTGCCATAAATAACAGAGAAAGAAAGGTGGTCGGCCTGGGAGCAAATGTCAGTTGCCGTCAGGTCGCAGCCGGGTGTTAGTCCCACGGTGACAGTTTTATGACCGATATCCCTTAAATGGGAGGATAAAATCGGGTCATCGCCGTTTATGATAACAGTTCCGCCAGGTTTAATGTGGCGGAATAATTCAGATTTTGCTTTGTAAATATTTTCCTGTGTACCCAACATTTCGATGTGAGAAAGACCAATGTTGGTTACAATGCCTATATCCGGCACTGCCATAGCGGCCAGTGCATCAATTTCTCCAAAGCCGCTCATGCCCATTTCGGTAATGGCAACCTCATGGCTGTCCTCTAAACGGAACAAGGTGAGAGGCAAGCCGATTTCGTTGTTAAAATTTCCGGCGGTTTTCAGAACGTTCAATTTGGTTGCCAGCACGGCAGCCGTCAGTTCTTTGACTGTGGTTTTTCCCACACTGCCGGTTATGGCCACAAGGGGAATGTTGAATTGCCGGCGATACCAGGCAGCCAGAGCACCCAGCGCACGCTTTGTATCTTCAACAAAAATCAGTGTTTTATCGGCACTGGCATCCCGTCGGGAAGTGAGCGAGGCTGAGCAGCCGCCCGCCAGTGCGTCGCAGATAAAATCGTGGGCATCAAAGCGCTCGCCAGACAGAGGCACAAACAGTGCGCCTTTGGTGAGCTTTCGTGTATCAGTGCAAACCGCAGAAACATAGTCCTCCGAATTGCCGCAAAGCAATGTGCCGCCTGTGGCAGCTACTATATCAGAAATTTGTATAGGCTTCATAACAGGTCAACCCCTTAGGCTTCAATATTCTCCGGCATTTCGGTGAGAATTTCACGAATAACCTCCCGCTCGTCGAAATGGCGTTTTTCTTTACCAATAATCTGGTAGGTTTCATGGCCTTTGCCAGCCAAAATAATGCAGTCTCCCGGCTGTGCTGTGACCATTGCATGGCGAATGGCCTCCCGTCGGTTTTCAATCACGGTGTAGGAACAATCTGTTTGCTTCATGCCCTCTTCAATCTGCCGGATAATGGTCATGGGTTCCTCTGTGCGGGGATTGTCAGAGGTAATGATGCAATAATCAGAAAGTCTGCCGGCAATTTCCCCCATAATGGGCCGCTTCACAGGGTCGCGGTCGCCGCCGCAACCGAACAGGGTTACCACACGTGTCGGCGCAAATTCCTTAACAGTTTTCACAATGTTTTCAAGGCCGTCTGGCGTGTGGGCATAGTCAATAATCATGGTGTAGTCCGTTTTGGTATATACCGTTTCAGCACGGCCTTTCACACCTTTTGCAACCAGCAATGCATCAATGATTTTTTCCGGTTCAACATCCAGTGCCACGCATGCAGACAGTGCCGCCAAAGCATTATATGCAGAGAATTTTCCGGGAATTCCAAGCCGTGCTGGCAGAACCTTGCTTTTGGTTTCCAAATCAAAGATTACGCCACGTGGCGAAATGCGAAGATTTTTTGCTCTAAAGTCTGCCTCGTTGTCAACAGAGTAGGTAAACAGGGGGCAGGATGCATCTGCGATGATGCGCATGCCGCATTTGTCGTCTGCGTTGACAACAGCTTTTTTGCAAACATTAAACAACAGGCGCTTTGCCTGATAGTAATTTTCCATGGTTTCATGAAAATCCAAATGGTCTTGGGTTAAATTGGTAAAAACTGCCACATCAAAGCAAATGCCAAACACACGGTTGAGCATGAGTGAATGGGAGGAAACCTCCATCACCACATATTCCATGCCGGCATCTGCCATTTTCCGAAACAGAGCAAACAGGTCTAAAGATTCCGGTGTGGTGCGTTCAGTGGGAATAACCTCGCTGCCAATCATGTTTTCGTTGGTGCCAATGAGACCTACAGACTTGCCTGTAAATTCCAGCACACTTTTAATCAGGGTTGTCACAGTAGTTTTGCCGTTCGTACCCGTCACACCGATGATAGAAAGCTGCTTTTCGGGGTGTCCGTAGAAATTAGCGGCAACCTGTGCTAAGGCTTTGCGGGTGTCTGCGGCTTGTGCCCAAGGGATGTCAAAATCTTCAATAGCGTCTTGCACCAAAAGGGCAGCAGCACCGTTTTCTATGGCGTTGTTTATATATTTATGACCGTCTGTGGCAAAACCTTTGATGCAAACAAACAAGCAACCCGGGGTTACCTGCCGTGAGTCATAGGCGATGCCTGTAATCTCTAAATCTTGTTGTATGGGCCGGAGAAGGCTGACCCCTTCCAGCAACTGTCTGAGCTTCATGCGGTGTGCTCCTTTCTGTGTGCGTTTTGTGATTAATCTACGTCTAAATACCGGAATTCTACTTCGATAATACTACCTTCCTCAACTGTGGCACCGGCTAAAGGATATTGGCTGTTAGCAATGGTCAGGTTGGAGGAATTGCCTGTGGCACCGGCACCGGTCACATTCATATTCAAACGGTGCTCTGACAGTCGGGCCTGTGCTTCAGACAGGGACAAACCGGTCACATCGGGGACAGTGACAGAACGGGAAACATTTTCTTCTGTATACAGAATGACCACAGAACCTGCGGGCAGGCTGGAACCGGTTTTAGGTGTTTGGCTGATAACCGTTGCACCGTTGCCTGCGATTCTATAAGACAGTCCCTCATTAGACAGGTTTTTAATAGCGTTCTGAGTGGATAATCCTTTCACGTCGGGCACATAAACATCCAGAGTTTGTTTTTCCTCTTCGGTATATTGGGGTTCGATGCCTAAATAACGCAGGGAATCCTCCATGATTTTTGCCACAACGGGGGCGGCAATGGCACCGCCGTAATATTGGCCGTTAGAGGGTTCATCCAAAACGACCAGACAAGCAATTTTCGGGTCGTTTGCCGGCGCAAAGGCAATGAATGACGAAATATATTTTCCGTTGCCACGGGGCACCTTCTCAGAGGTACCGGTCTTGCCGGCAACACGGTAGCCTTTAATGTAAGCGTTTTGTCCTGTGCCGTTTGAAACGGTGTTTTCCAGCATGGCACACATCTGCTCAGAGGTTTTTTGTGAAATTACCTGACGCACCACGGTTGGCTCGGTTTTTTCAATAATGTTGCCTTCGTTATCCACAAGTTCCTTTACAAGATAGGGCTTCATCAATTTACCGCCGTTTGCCACAGCGCCTACAGCCGCAACAAGCTGAAGCGGTGTTACAACCGGACCCTGACCGAAGGAAGCTGTTGCCAGCTCAACGGTGTTATAATTTGCATCTGAATAGAAAATACCAGAGGCTTCACCCGGCAGGTCAAAGCCGGTGACATCCATAAACCCAAAGGCTTTATAGTATTCTTTGAACTTCTCCTTGCCAACCAGTAGTCCCACATCAATAAAGGCCGGGTTGCAGGAATTTTTCACGGCATCGGCAAAGGTCTGTGCCCCGTGACCTTCATGGTGCGAACAGTTAATGCTACGGTTTTCCACCTTTTTTGAACCGGAGCAGAAGAAGGGTGTTTCAGGGGTGATGAGTCCTTCCTCTAAAGCCATGCAGCCTGTGATGATTTTAAAGCAGGAACCTGGCTCATAGGAGTCCATAACGGCTTTGTTTCGCCACATTTTCTCCAGTGCCACAGAGCGTGCCATTGTGCGTTCTTCGCTGTCTGCAATTGAGGCAAGTTGGGTTTCGGTTGCTTCGGGTAGGGTAAAAGGAGCATTTAAGTCATAGTCCGATTTGGTAACCATGGCAAGAACCTCGCCGGTTTCTACATCGGTGACAATGGCACAGGCTCCGGCCTGCACCTTTTCTTCATAATAAGCGGTTTCCAAATGTTTTTCAGCGAAGTGTTGAATCACCTCGTCAATGGTGAGCACAACATTGGTGCCGTCTTCAGCATCAATATGTTTTTCCTCCTGAAAGGGCATATCTGTATCCAAGGCGTTTTTTAAGGCGATTACACGACCGGGAACGCCTGTTAATTCATCATCATAAACCATTTCAATGCCGCCAAGACCCTGGTTGTCAACTCCTACAAACCCCAGAATATGAGAAGCAAAGTTACCGTAGGGGTAGTAGCGCTTTGCATCTTCCTGCAGATAAATGCCGGTGAGCTCCAGCTTGCGAACGGCGGTAGCAACATCATCTTCCACTCGTCGTTTAAGGGTTACGTGGTTTGTTTTTTTCTCCAGCATTTTTGTCAGTTCATCCATGTCCATTTCCAGAACCGGTGCCAGTGCAGCAGCCGTTTCAGCAGGACTCTTTTTTGCTTTTTGAATTTCGTTGGGGTTTGCAGTCACAGTTTGGGCAGTGGAGCTTTGTGCCAATGTTTTGTGATTACGGTCATAAATAGCACCGCGGTGGGACGCCACCAGACTGTCACGAGTCTGTTGCTCCACCGCTTTCTTTTGCAGTTCTGCACTGCCTATAATCTGTAAAAAAACAAGCCTTACGCCAAGCAAAGATAAAATAGCGGCAAAGGCTATAAAAACATACAACATTTTAATTCTGATTTTCCGTTTGGGAACCGTTTGATTCATTTTCTCTCTCTGCAGCTCCTTTATAGGGATTGTTACTATTATATTATAATGGAGAGTTAGTCTAAATATGCCACCATACCGCTGAAAAACTCAGCAATTCGGCTAGCGGGAGAAAATTGGTTTTTGGCAACCTTTTCCACGTAGTCTGCCTGCTCCAAATCTAAATACACAGTCTGATATTTCTCGGCACGGCGCATGCCTAATTCATCACGGGCAATGGCTTCTACGTTATCTAAATCTAATGAACGGTCAATTTCAAACTGAAGTTTTTCGTTGGAGGTGACCAGCGCTTCTAAAGAGGCTTTTTTCTGATTCACTGCGTTGCTGCGGTCTGTAATCATCACGCCCCGATAGAGCACCAAAAAGGCGCAGCACACAACGAGCAGCACCTTGAGAACACCGAGAGCGTTGGCACGTTTTTGTGTGGCCTTTTGTTTATTTTGTGAAACCTTGACTCTGACGTTTGGCGAAGTGTAAGGGCTCTGTACAGGATAGGAAACCGCACTGCGGCTGTTATCATATGCCAGATTGCTTTTCATGTTCACCTGTCAGTCACTCCAATCTATCATTTTTTGAATTTCATTTCTTTTCAAAAATACGAAGCTTGGCACTTCGTGCTCTGGGGTTTTGCTCCAGCTCTTCCGTCGTGGGGAGAATGGGTTTTCTGGAAATCACCTTGCCGGCGCTTTTTTGTCCGCACATACAAATGGGACACTCGGGCGGGCAGGTGCACCCTTTTTCTTTTTCGCGAAACGCTGTTTTCACAATTCTGTCTTCCAAAGAATGAAAGGTGATAATTGCCAGCCTGCCGCCGGGGGCCAACACATCAATAAAGTCGCAAACGGCAGTTTTTAAACCCGTTAGCTCGTTGTTCACTTCAATGCGAATTGCCTGAAAGGTTCTTTTGGCGGGGTGGGGACCATCTCGGCGGGCGTCTTTGGGAACGGCCTTTTTAATGATTTCCACCAATTGACCAGTGGTTTCTATGGCAGCGTTTGCCCGTGCCTCTGCAATAAACTCTGCAATGCGGCGGGCCCAACGTTCTTCGCCATAGGTAAAAATAATGTTTTCCAGCTCTTCTTTTGTGTAGGTATTCACCACATCGTAAGCGCTCATCGGGTCTTCAGGATTCATCCGCATGTCGAGGGGGGCATCGTGCATATAGGAAAACCCTCGTGAGGCTTCATCCAATTGGTGAGAAGAAACACCCAAATCAAGGAGTGCACCATCAATCTGAGAAATAGAAAGCTCGCAAAGTGCCTCTTTAATTTCAGAATGATTCCGGTTAACCAAGGTGATGCGCTGAGCATAGGGTGCTAAACGCTCTTTCGAAGCTACAATGGCTGCAGGGTCTCTGTCAAAACCAATGAGACGGCCATCGGTTATGCGTTTGGCGATTTCGCTGCTGTGTCCGGCACCGCCTAAGGTACCATCAACATAAATACCATCCGGCTTAATAGCCAGTGCACAAAGACATGGCTCCAGCATTACAGGAACGTGGTGAAACGGCATCTGGCTCATAGACCCAACAGCTCCATTTTTTCAGATAATTCATCAGGACTAAAGTTATCAAAACTGTGGGTTTCCTCCCAGGCTTCGGTGTTCCAAAGTTCTACACGGCTGGAAACACCCACAACAGTTATGTCTTTTGTCAAATTGGCATATTCCCGCAAATTAGCGGGCAACATGATTCGGCCTTGCTTATCCATTTCGCATTCACAGGCTCTTGCAAAGAAGAAACGAGCAAAACGCCGTGCGTCTTTATTGGTTATGGAAATGGCATCAAGCTTGGCTTTTAATCGGTCAAATTCTTCTGCAGGGAAAACGAAAAGACAGTTGTCAAGACCTAAGGTTACGATAAAGACATCGCCTAAATCATCTCGGAATTTAGAAGGAACAAACATTCTGCCCTTTGCATCTAATGTGTGCTGATATTCACCGATAAACAATGCCTTTCACCGCCCTTTCGTGAGAAAAAATTTATTTTCGGAGTCCAAAAAACGGAAGCAACAGCCCAAATTCATTATTTTCATAACGAAATTTGCGCTATAATTGCTCCACTTTGCTCCATTTTGCTCCCTTTTAATTTTATTTTACTCTATTTATGTGCATTTTGCAAGACTTTTTTGCAAAAAAAATTTAATTTTTTTGAAATCGAAACGTAACATACAAGATATGGTATAGGCGAGATAACAACCACAATATTTTAGTAAATATCGGGGAATTAGTACCCTTTTTCTCTCCGAGAATCGATTATTGACGCATGATAAAAAATTTAAAAAAGGGATTGACAAAGGAAAAAAGACGGGGTATAATCTAAGTGTATTAATACATATAGTACACTTAAGGTGGTGATAGCATGATTCAGATTGACTACCGCAGTCAAAAGGCAATTTATGAGCAAGTGCGGGATGAAATGAAAAAGCTGATTATGAAGGGCATTTTAAAGGAAGATGAAAAAATTCCATCGGTTAGAGAAATTGCCGGCTCCCTGGCGATTAACCCCAACACCATTCAGCGGGCCTATCGTGAGCTGGAAAATGAAGGGTTTATTTATTCTGTCAGGGGCAAGGGCAACTTTGTTTCGCCCAGAGAAGATGCAGAACAGGCAGACAGAATAGGGGAGCTTTTGCAGTCGTTTTCCGCTTGCTGTGCAGAGCTTTTATATCTGGGGGTCACTGAAGAAGAATTGATTAAGCATATTAAAAAGGAGGAAAAGAAGGATGATTCAAATTGAAAATTTAACCAAACGGTTTGATGACCACACGGCCCTTTCCGGTGTGAATCTGTCGGTTGCACCGGGCAGTGTTTACGGTCTTGTGGGTCCTAATGGTTCCGGTAAAACCACGCTGATTAAGTGCTTGTGTGGTGTATACCGCACAGATGGCGGCACAGTGCAGATAGATGGTATGCAGGTGTATGACAATGCAGAGTTGAAAAAACGGGTAGCCTATATTCCAGATGACCTGTATTTCCCTGCCACCTTCGCACCTAAAGATATGGCTCTTTTTTACAGCAGTATATACCCCGATTTCTCCTGGGATACATATAACACACTGGGCAATCTGTTTCAGTTAGATGAGAAAAAGCGGATTGCCCGTTTTTCAAAGGGTATGCAGAAACAGGTGGCATTTTGGGTGTCGATGAGTTGTCAGCCGGATGTTATCATTTTGGACGAGCCGGTGGATGGTCTTGACCCTGTTATGCGGAAAAAGGTTTGGGGTGTGATTCTGCAGGAGGTAGAGGAGCGCGGTGTTACAGTGTTGATTTCCAGCCACAACCTGCGTGAATTGGAAGATGTTTGCGACCATGTGGGCATTCTCCATTTGGGAGAAATGCTTTTGCAAAAGGCACTGACAGACATGAAATCCGATACTTTCAAGCTCCAGTTGGCATTTCCCGATGCGTTTCCGGCAGCATTGGCTGAAAAGCTGGACATTTTAAATCACACCACAACAGGAAGGGTGCATCTCCTGATTTTGCGGGGTGCACGGGAGGAAATTATGGAAACCGTGTCGGCGTTTCATCCACTGCTTGCAGACCTGATTCCCCTGACCCTGGAAGAGGTATTTATCTATGAATTAGGAGGGAAGGGCTATGACTTCAAAAACATTCTTGCTTAAGGGCGGTATTATTCGTTATAATCTGAAATGCTTTTGGTGGATTTCTGCCATTTATGCCTTTTTTCTGTTTCTGGCAGAGCCATATCGTTTGATTGTTGAGAAGGAATATTACCTTGATCGGTTGGTCCGTTTTTCAGACTGGAACCCCACCAGCATTATATTTAGCAACGAGCTTGTGTTTGTTCTGCTCATTGGAGCGGCGGCAATCATTGGCATTTGTGTTTTCAGATATCTGCAGGGCATTCGAAGTGCCACGTTGTTTCATGCCTTACCGGTGACACGGACGCAGCTCTATCTAAGCACGTTGGTGTCCGGCTTTCTCCTGCTAGCAATGCCCATTGTTGCAAACAGTTGCATTTTGCTTTTAATGAGCCTGTTTGGCGGGTTTAGTCCGTTGTTTGCACTGCCGACCATACTGGATTGGCTCTTCGGCCAGTTGCTCACCGGTGCTTCGGTGCTGTGCTTTTGCATTTTTGTCGGTCTGTTTACCGGCAGCTCCATCGCACAGATTCTTTTCAGCTTCATTTTGTGTGCCGTGCCTGTGGGCATGACCGCATTGATTGCCAACATGCTGGATGGTTGGTTGTTTGGCTTTACAACCTCCTGCATGGACAGAGTTTATGAGTTTTTGCTGCAGATTACACCGGTTTACTTTCCGCAATTTATTAGCTATGAACCCATCTGGTGGATTTCTGTTTTGCAGGGTGTGTATATTCTGCTGTTCGGCGGTTTGGGTTTATTTATTTACTACAAGCGTGATATTGAGCGAGCCGGAGATGTGGTGGCCTTTTCCTGGGTGCGTCCTGTCTTTCTCTATGGTGTCACCTTCTGCGTCATGGTTTTAGGAACCAGCTTTTTTCAAGAGGTTAGCGGCGTTCGTCAGGGTGCACCCAATGTGTTTTTGCTGTTAATTTTTGCTCTGGTGGGTTATGCTGCTGCAAAGATTTTGTTGCTCAAATCCTTCCGCATTTGGAAATATTATAAGGGTTATATTGCATTTGTTGTAGTAGCCCTACTGTTGTTTTTTGCAATAGACAGCAACATTTTCGGTTTTGGAACCGGCGTTCCCCGTGCAGACAGCATCAGCCAGACTCTGGTGGGAGATTATTATCCCTATAATTGGACA
>JAZSAS010000079.1:0-9100 GCA_045602005.1 Clostridia bacterium | reverse complement strand
TTTTCAATATCTGTTAACTTACCTAAACCAAGCAAATGGTGAAAATTACCCATTTTAAAGAATAATTTAAACTTGATACCTTGCTCGAGAGTAAATATGTAATCTTTATTCAGCAAAGTTTTATATAACTCTGCACATTCTTTTACATCATTCATTTTAACTCCATAATGTTATAGGCACTCCGAATAAACGAAGTGCCTACCGTTTTTAAAACTGTACATTTTTTTGACTTCAAGTCATAGCCGAGAACAGGCTTAATGTACAAACCCTATAAGAGCCTCAACACCTACCACCTCGGCAAGGCTTAGTGTATCACCGGCACTGAGAAGATGAGCAGGGGCTTTATCTTCATTTTTATTATAGACGAAATTTACGCGATGTCAACACGCTTTGTGAAAGTTTGTGCAACTTTACGATACTTTACGTTACTTTGCGTTATTTTATGTTACTTTACAATATGTTATGAAAGCTCACGACACTTTATTAGAACATAAAAAGCTACATAAAAACACAATGCTAATTAAAATCAATCAGAAAAATTTGCCAGATGCCTTTTCTTTTGCATAATATTCAGCATAGTCTTTAATGAAGCGGTTTTTAATTTCTTCGGGAGTTTCCGGATTGAAATAAACTATATAGTCATCCTCTATAACCACAGATCCTTTTCCAACTTTTCTATTTTCTTGTCCAGGCGGAAAAATCGCGTAATAGCCATCTGCATACGAAAACAATGATTCTGTTCTATACATTACTTAAACTCCTTTAATTATGAGGGCATTATTCCTCATCAGGTACATATTTAATTGCATATTCTTTATCGGCTTTTAAAATCAATTCAAATTTTAATACTGTTCCTATTTGATAAAGCTCTTTTGCCGAAAAGTTGTCTCTTGCCATTTTATTAGCTAGGTTCTGCCGGGTAGTTCCTAATGCTTCAGCAAGTTCTGTTTGAGTCATATTTAAGTCTTTTAATCTCTCTTTAATGGCTGTTGAAGCTGACATATTTATCACCTCTCTTATTACAATAACAGTATATCATATTGTTGTACACTTATCAATGTACAGATTGCACAAACTTGAATGATAATGTTTGTACACTATTTAGTTAACGTTTTAATTGAAAACTATTGACTTTGTAAACCAATTAGTGTACAATATAATCACAGAGTTAAGGAAAGGCGGACGAAGTAAGCGAGAGCCAAACCAAGAACGCCATACAAGAGTGAGAACGGATAAGCCTGAGAGAAACCCATCAATGAATGGTAGATAACTTAAAGCCCCTCACCCCTTAACGGCCCCGACGTGGCGAACTGTTAACCCCTTGAGTCAAACATACGTGACGATATCAGAAGGTGACACAAGTCAAAATGAGGGCAGAAAATAAAAAGAAAGGAGCCGGTACAATGAACACAAACGAACTCACAAGCAAAATCAGAGAGCTTAAAGAACTGCAAGCCCTCATCGATGAAGCAACAGCCGAGGCTGAAGCTATCAAGGATGAATTAAAAGCTCATATGACTTCTGAGGGCAAAGACGAAATAACGGTTGATATCTTCAAAATCCGTTATAAGACCGTTACAAGCAGCCGTTTCGATTCAACAGCTTTCAAAAAGACACACGGAGATTTATATGAACAGTACAGCAAGCCTACACAGACACGCCGCTTTTCAGTGGCATAAAGAAAAGCCCTTGTATCAACGCCAACCAAAGCAAAATACAAGAGCATAATCAAAGCCCTATCAAGAGAGGGCAAATTCATTATATAACGCCCTCTCTGACTTGTCAAGCAAAGGAGCAAAGAAAATGAACGACAACATTGTAAAAAACGAAAAATACACCATAAGCGGCAAAGATTTCAATATTATATGCTATGTTTCAACGGATACACGGTACAAAGGCAAGGAAGTTGACAAAACCACTCCCGGCGCCGTACCTCTTGTTGATATTAAAATGATGTCTGACTTTAAATGGCAATACGGTTGTCTGATAAGCAGAATTGAAAACCCTGAGGGCTATAAAAGCATAGAAGAAAATGTTTCAGCTGTTATTGAGAAGCTCAAACAATGGCTCAGAGAACATATTGAGTGTATTACAGACCTTAAGCCTGAAGAACAAGAAAAACTTAATAGAATCTTGTATAAGGAGTGTATCATATGAGTAAGCACGAAAAAGAGGATCTTTATCAACGTTTTATGAAGCTTTTCATTCAGCTCGATAACATCGACAAGCACGAGCTTATAGGAATGATGATGGCTATGCTCAGAGAAAACAAATATAACGTTGTGAAAGAGCAGCCACAACTTGTCATTTTTAAATAAACATTCTTACAACCGACCAAAGAAAACATATATCTGGCAGACAACTTATTTTGTTTGCCTTTTTCTTTGCCGAATTTGCCCTCAGGAGCGTTTTTTGTGTTTTTATAATGAACTTTATTTTGATTTTCTCTCGGTTCGTTCACGGTTCGTTTTGTGAATTTCTCGAAGTTCGCTCGAAGTTCGTTAAGATTTTCTTTGCGCTAGCACACGTGAGAGAGGTCAGGTTTTGTCAAGTCATTTTTTCATCAGCTGAGGGCATAATAAACACATAATATGTCGTAAACTTAATATTGTTAAGAGCCGTTTAAAGGGCTTATACGCCCTCATTTTCTATAATTTATTTTAAACTTATATCTTGCGTCAGAAAAGAACGAAATTTTGCATTTTCTCTCAGTTCGCTCGTTGTTCGATTATACATTCGCCCTCATAATCTGCATGAATTTTTCTATGCCTTTTGGCGTTATAAGCACCTGAATACCATTGTGACCGTTTTTGTCGATAAAAAACTGCTTATGCTTGCATAATCCCTGGTCAATGCTTCTCTGATATGCTTTAATATCTCCGTGACCGTCACGGTAAGTATATCTTGATTTCATAAGCTCATCTATAAAACGCTTTCTCGGCACTCCGATCAGCTTTGCGGCATCAGTTAAGCTAATATCTCTGCCGTGAGCAATAACATTATCATAATAGTCCGCTTTTGGCTTCATAATGCTGTTTTCTTCGATGAGGGCGTTATTTACCTGTGTAAGTGAAGCGATCTGCTTTTGTGAGAATTGCAAAGCTCTGCTCATAACCATTTCAGGAGAATTCCACTTTTTCTCAAGCTCAATAAAATACGTTCTTGCCTGTTTGCCCTCAGGGCTCCTCTGAAGCATACATATTTCTTTTGACATTTCAATAGTGAGCTGATAATCGGTTATTTCCCTTGTTACCTTTCTTTCACCCTCAAATCGAACACGCTCAAAAATGAGCGGGTTGAAATCCTTGTTTTCTTCAAAACCGTACTCACACATTCTCGGAAACCAATCTTTGAAAGCCGTCTTTACATTCAAAAACTTATGTAATTCTCTCGCTGACACTGTCGGTCTGTCATTATCATAATTAACTGCTATCAATTCATACATAGTATTTACCTCTTTTTATCTTTCTGCGCTGTGTTTCGTTCTGAAACTTTACACATTTTCAAGTTTTGGAAAAGCTGATATAAAAATCAGCTGGATTTTAAACTTTTGCACCTTATGAGGGCATAATTTTTGGCACTTCTTTTACATACTTGAAGTATAAATAGCCGTATTTTGTACTTTTAATCTCAACGAGCTTGTAACCTTTGGGAGCTTGCGGCGGACGGTTCTCACTGTATGCACGCTTAACTTCCGTTATCTCTTCCTTTTCGGGCATTCTTGCATTACGTGTCTGTTTCCATCTATGACCGCCCTGTTCAGGTGTCCAATGGTCAAAAAGATAATTTGCAAGTCCTGTATAATCCTGGCCGTAATCAACTTTATTGTAAAAGTTATGCTCTCTCAGCTTCTCAACTGAAACAATAGAGCCATAAACCCACTGCTTATTGATCAGCTCTTCAGGAACGCCCTCAGAAAGCATATGCAAATGAATGCGGCGTGTGTTTTTACCTCTCCCCAGGTATATGAAGATTACTGCTTCCGGGCAAGCATACTTTAACCGGCGCACAAACAGATCTCTCACGTGCTTTGCCTCATCGAAGGTATGTACTTCATTTTCATTGTCGAATGTCAGAGTGCTGTACAAAGAGCTCGGAGAAAAATTTTCATTAACAAGACGCGCGTGTTTGCGCCGTGATATGCCTATTCTGTGCCGTTCTCGTTCTTCTTCGGTATTAAATCTTAATCGTGGCTTTGCATTTTTCTCATTTTTTGCTCTGTCTGATATGCTGTATATCTCCTGTTCGCATACAACACCCGAAAATGTTCTTTTCTTAACTCGCTTAAACATATTCTCCGTCCTCAAAATGATTCAAAGGCGGTAAATTTGACAATAAAAACACTATGTGATATACTATGTACACACTTGCCTTACCGCCTACGGGCATACCTCACATCAGTTGCCGCTGACGTGGGGCGTTTTTTTATTTAAACAACTTTTCTTATGCCCTCTTGAGTTTCTTTTTGACAAAATGAGGGCGTATTCAATATTTCAAAAAGGCGGTCAAGGTTTATAAGCCTTTTGTTTCCCACGTTTATAACGGGAATTTCGCCATTTCTGACCGCTGCCCTCAATGCCCTCAGCGTATAAGCTGTATCAGGGTCAGCCTTCTTCAGCTCTTCAAACGCTTCTGGGAGAGTTCTCATTCGTGGCACAGACATTTTAAACCGCCTTTCTGCTTTCAGAGATACTGTCAATTATGGCAAGTATCTTTATTTTTTCATCTTCGGGTAGTTCGTGACGGAGTTTGCGAGATAAGCCGCTTTCCTGAATTTTCAAAGCTTCCGCAACTTCCCATAATTTTACGCCTTTTTCCTTTGCTTTGATTCTGATTTCTTTGTTGTACATTGTTAGCACCTCTTTAAAATTATTATTGTTATTGACATTTTGCAACTCTTATGTTACACTCATATTATAATGCAACAATAATAATACGTCAACGATTTTGTTGCTGTTTTTTCAAATTGCAACAAATTAATGACAAAGGAGTTTTTTTAAAATGAAAATCAACAAAGAATTATTAAGTAAAAGAATAACAAAATGCCGCAAAAATTCAGGAATGACACAGAGTGAGCTTGCAAAGTGCTTAAACGTGCAAAGACAAGTAATAAGTTACTACGAAAACAGCACGCGAACCCCAAACATAGAAGATTTGGCCACTATGGCCGATTTATTTAACACGACAACAGATTATTTATTAGGTTTAACGGATATTGAGTGTGTCGATTTAAACCTCAAAGAGTTTTGCGAATTTGTAAATCTGAACACTTCTGCGGTTAATAATCTCCACTTTGTAAGCACGGGGATAAAAAGTCGAGAGTTTTTCTTAAGAGATAAAATGTCCCCCGAGCATAGCTTTGATTTTTTAAATTTCTTTTTCGGAGGATATAACAATTTTAGTGGATTCGCACTATGTAGAGAAATTTCAGATCTAAAAAATATCCTTATCACTCAAAGTTCCGAATTTGAAAAACTATCTGAACATTATCTAAATATGCGAACAGAAAACACTACTGCACATCAGTACGTTACTGAAATCACAACCGCCCATTTAACAGAAACCGAAATTGAGGATAGGTTTTGTTTCGCTAAATTTAAAACTATAGAAATGTTTAAAAAAATGCTTTCTGAATATTTGAAAGATGAATTATACTCTTATCAAATTAGCAAAGACTCTTATGAAATCGCTTTAAAAAAATATAAGGATGGTGTTCAAACCAATGCCAACAATAACGAAACGGAATGACACATATAAAATAACCGTTTCAGCCGGTTATGATATAAACGGTAAGCAGATACGACGATATATGACCTGGAAGCCGCCCTCATCAATGACCGCAAAGCAAGCTGAAAAAGAAGCCAAAAGACAAGCTGTCCTTTTTGAAGAAAAGGTCCGTAACGGAACATATCTTGACGGATCAATAAAGTTTTCAGACTTTGCCGAACAATGGCTCAACGATTATGCAACCGAACAGTTGAGGGCAACAACCCTGGAGCGTTACAAATCAATGCTCCCACGAATAAATGCCGCTATCGGTCATATGAAGCTTGAAAGAATACAGCCTCAACATCTACTCTCTTTTTATAAAAACCTTGCTGAAATAGGCATCAGAGAGGATATGAAGTATAAATCAAACTGTGACCTTCACGCCCTCATAAAAGCTAAAAAGCTTACATTTAAAGCTCTTTCAGAAAAGGCAGGTATCGGTGAGCGAACAGTTTCAACAGCTGTCAAAGGTGCCAATATAAACGAGAAAACAGCAAAAGCAATATGCGGTGTTCTCCAGGTTTCTTTGGAATCAGCGTTTGCAATCGCTGATGAGGGCAAAACGCTCTCCTCTGCCACTATAAGACATCATCACGGTTTAATTTCTTCTATTCTTTCAACGGCCGTTCAATGGCAGATTATATTTTCAAATCCTTGCGACAGAGTGAAACCGCCTAAAATCGGAAACCCGGACCCGAAATACCTTGATGAAGAACAAGCAAAACAATTGATAGAGCTTCTTCAGAATGAAGATACACAATTCCGTGTAATGATTGAGCTTCTTATGTTTACCGGCTTAAGACGTGGCGAACTTTTGGGGCTTGAATGGTCAGATATAGACTTTGACAATAAAATCATTCAGGTGCGCCGTAGCTCTCTTTATTTACCCGACAAAGGCGTGTTTGAGGACGAAACTAAAACAACAGGCTCACACCGTGCTTTTAAAGTATCGGATGCAGTTATTGACCTATTAAAAGAGCAACGAGCTTATCAGGCAACACAAAGGCTCAAAACAGGTGATAAATGGATGGATTCCGACAGACTTTTTACCTCTTGGAACGGTGCGCCGCTTAATCCTACCTATCTGACAAGCAGATTCAGAATTTTTAAGCAAAAGCATAGCATTGAAGGTATAAGCATTCACGGATTAAGGCATACAAACGCCACCCTGCAGATTGCTGCAGGTACTCCCATCACAACAGTTGCTCACCGTCTCGGACACGCAAATGCAAGTACCACAACGAAAATATATGCCCATGCAATTAAATCCGCTGACGAAGCTGCAGCCGAAGCAATAGCCGACATACTTTCTCCCGGCAAAAACAAGAAAACTGTATAATGAATCAGACCGCTTTCCTTTTAACGAGGTTCAGCGGTCTTTTTGTCCGTATTTTCGGACTCTACTGTTTACTTTGTGCGATTCAGGATGTAAAATGGTCGTGTGAGGTGATGAAATATGACGAATGAAGAACTTATTCAAAAAATCAATAGCTTTCCCGAAAGCAAAACATATTACCTTGAACAGCTCTACAATCAAAACAGAGGATTTATATATAAAACTGCTCTGAAATACACCAACAGAGTCGATATTGACGATTTAATGCAAGAGGGTTACATTGTACTTGATGATACAGCAAAAACTTATTCTCCAGGCTTCAGCGTTAAATTCATCTCATACTTCGGGAAACTGTTAAAATGGCGATTCTCGTCTTTTTCTTTCAGGGTTTCATCACCGGTTAATATGCCCTCAGCATTAAAGGAGCTTATATGGAAATACAATACTTTTCAGCAAAACCATTATCAGGCATACGGTACAGAACCAAAAGAGAAGGATTTTATGAGGGCGTTAAACATAACAAAGGATACTTTCAACAAACTGCAGACAGCTATTTTAAGCCTTCACACTTGCTCTTTTGACGTTCCCTTGAACGATTCAGAGGATCTCTTTTTGCAAGATACTCTCCCTGCAGATATCGACATTGAAAATGAAGTATCAAACGCAAAAGAACATGAATATTTCAAAGAAGTCTTGCACAAGGCAGTTGATAAATTAAGCCCTCATAAAAAGAACGTTATCAACTGTTACTATTTTCAAAACAAATCATATGAACAAACGGCTTCAGAGCTTAACTTTTCACTTTCAGATATATACGCCCTCAGAACAAAAGCAATAAGAGATTTAAAAAAAGACAGCGAGCTATACACGGCCGTTATCAGAAAAGGGCACTATGACGATAGTGCAAGTTACAGATACTCTATAGGACAGTTTAAAAACAGCGGTCTTTCTTCTGTTGAGTTTATTGCAATCAGAAATGAAAGGGAGCTCCACGAAAACTTGAAAAACTGCTCTTAATTTTGGCGTTTATTTGGCGTTTACCGTGGCGTTTTGGCGTTTACAGTTCACGAAACTTCACGAAAGATAAAAGTGCTGAAAGTATAGACACCGTGGGACTTTGCAGCACTTCGTGAAATTTCATAAAACTATAAAAATCAGCTCTCATAACCCGGAGGTTGCAGGTTCAAATCCTGTCTCCGCAACCAGTTTTAAGTACTCACCAAATGGTGGGTACTTTTTTTATTTCAAAGCCCTGCAACCGACGGGTGTAACCCGGGGCATAGAGCACGACCGCCGCCGGTGGCGGATGAAGGGAGTGCGATTATGGCGCAGCGGTCAAAATTCATAGGCGCTCCAAGCCGTAATGAATTTTGGGAACCGCAAGAGGGCCTTTGCAGGTTCAAATCCTGTCTCCGCAACCATAGTGAGTATTCATAAGGGATTTGACCTGTTAATACTCAATTTTTTATACCTTTATATCAAAGTGTGTAACCTACTATGACACTTTCAGTTTTACTGTAAAGATGTCAAGTGGGTTGTTTTTTGACGGTGATTATGTTATGATACAATTACCAATATTAAGGATGTGATTTTATTGAAAAAATTTCTGAAAATTATTATCCCCATTATGATTGTTATTGCTATTGGAGTTTATGCTATTCATTGGGCTTTTTTTGACCTTCAAAGAATAGAAGGACAAGAATTGATAAATGAAGTAGTTTCGCCTGATGGTAAATATACGGTTTCTGCATACTTGAACAATGGCGGTGCAACAACAGATTATACCGTGCTGTGTTCGGTCAGAAACAATGAAACCGAAAAGGAAAAGAATATATACTGGAATTATCACTGTACCGAAGCTGTAATTGAATGGATTAACGAAGACACCGTAACAATAAATAGCATTGAATTGAATGTAACCAAAGATACATATGATTACAGAAATGACTAATCATCACCATAGAACAGAATTATAATATAATCCCTTATGAACAC
>JAZSAS010000078.1:0-4271 GCA_045602005.1 Clostridia bacterium | reverse complement strand
TATGGCATCACATTAAAAATAAAATTCGATAATCATTTAAAAACTATAAAAATAACGAGGTGATATTTATGACTGCAAGACATGAGCTTTTAAACATTGAAGATGTTTACGACCAGAAAAATTCATCGGAACTTTTTTTGGATGCTATGAGAGAATGTTTAACACATCATATTGAAAATTGTGAATTTTTCAGAAATTTGTGTGACGATGCAGGCTTTAAGGTTGAGGATTTGAAAACAGAAAAGGATTTAGAAAAAATCCCACCTATACATGCAAACTTCTTTAAACAATATGAGGTTCTTTCTGTTCCCTTTGAAACAATTACAGAACATGCAACAAGCTCAGGCACAGGCGGACAGAAAAGCCAGATGTTTTTTGATAAGGACAGCTTCGATTTCGGAAATTCTATGATAGAGAACGAATTTCGCTATTATGGATTTCTTTCTGACGAACTTACAAATTATCTTCTCTTTACATATGAACCTGCAGAGGTCAGCAAGGATTTAGGTACTGCAAAAACAGACCTTGGACTTTTGAGCTATGCTCCTGTAAATGATACTTTCTTTGCCCTTCGCTATAATGGTCAGGGACACGATTTTGATGTATACGGAACAATAGCAGCTTTAGAAGAATATGAAAGACAAGGTAAGCCTGTCAGAATTTTTGGTTTTCCGTCATTTCTGTATTTTACAGTAAAACAAATGAAAGACACAGGACACAGACCTTTAAAACTTAATACAAAGTCAATGACATTGCTTGGCGGAGGTTGGAAAGGATACGCCGACAAGCAAATTCAGAAAAGAGAGCTTTATGCACTTGTGGAAGAAATGCTTGGAATCCCTCAGCAGAATTGCCGTGATGGATATGGCTCAACAGAACATTCTGTTCCTTACTTTGAGTGTAAAAACCATCATTTCCACATCCCTGTATATAGCAGAATGATTATCCGTGATGTTGAAAATCTCAAGCCATTGCCTAATGGCACTCCCGGTTTTGCCAACTTCATTACTCCTCACCTTATGAGTGTACCTGCGGTATCGGTTCTTATGGGCGATATGGCGGTGCTTCATGATGCAGAGGAATGCGGATGCGGTATAAAAACACCGTATATGGAGATTCTTGGAAGAGCCGGAACAAGTGCAACAAAAAGCTGTGCAATAAAAGCAAGCGAACTTTTGAAAAGATAGAGGTGAAGATGGTTATGGAATTTATTATAAGAGGTAAAAAAGTTAACATTGAAAAAGAAAATTGTTTGGATGGAATAAATGAACAGATAATAATAGACCTTTCAAACGATATTTTAGATATTAGAAAAGTTATTTCGAGCCTTGATAAGCTCGGTCATTTCGTGGCAGAAGATAAAGAGTTTTTGGTTTCGGAACTTATGGAACTCGGCTTTTCAAAAGATGAAGCAATGCAGATAAAAAAAGATTCTCTTGCTGTTTTATCTGAAAAAGAGCTTTATAAAAAGATAAACAGAGAGCTTGGCGGACTGCCTTTTGAAATTTCACGTCAGACAAGCCGCGAAGAACAGTTCGAGGGCTGGATGCCCGTTGGTGTTTTAGGGCATGTTACAAGCTCAAATGATGCAATGCTCCCGTTTTTCAGTTCTGTGGAAGGACTTTTAACAGGAAATATAAATGTTATTAAAACGGCATCAGGAGCGCACAAGGTCGCAATGAAGATGATTGAAAAGCTTTGTGCAGAAGATGAGAGCTTATGCCCGTATTTTTATGTGTTCCCTCTCTCATCAAAGGATAAGGAACTTTTAACCGAGCTTTTTGGCTTGTGTAATACAGTTGCTGTATGGGGTTCTGATGGGGCTGTTTCAGGAGTCAGAGAGCTTGCACCCAAAGGCGTTAATATTGTTGAATGGGGTAACAGAATAAGCTTTAGTTACTTTACGGAAAAAGGATGTACAAGAGAAAAGCTTGAGGCACTTGCTCATGATGTATGTGTAAACGACCAACAAGCATGCAGTGCACCTCAGATTGTGTACTATGAAACAGATTCAAAGGAAAAGCTTCTGCGTTTTGCAGAAGAATTTTATAACGAACTTCAAAAAGTATCGGATACATATCCTCTCCATCCTATGACAGAACCTGAAAAGGCTGAACTAACGGCACAAACTAAAATGTGCTATCTTGAAGAAATTATGGGAGATGCAAAACTCTTAAACGGAAACGGTTGCCGTATTTTTGTAAAGTTTGATAATGAACTTTGTGCATCGCCGCTTTATCGCACGGTTATTGTTAAAGGAATTAAAAGATGTGAGCTTGTCGGTGTGCTCAGACCGTTCCGTTCATATCTTCAGAGTGTTGGTCTTGCGTGCGGTACAGATGAAATTGTTCCGCTTACAAACCTTTTGCTTGCCGGCGGTGTTAATCGTATAACAGAACCTGGACTTATGATGGGCGGCTATACAGGAGAGCCTCACGATGGTGTTTATGCTATGACACGCTATCTTAAAAGGGTTAGTTTTATAAATCACGGATTACCTGCAGGAACTATGTCCCTTGTTGAGATGAGCGACAAGATGCATAAACCTTTTGATGATGGTACTCCCGTGCTTAAAAAAGATGAATTCCCTGCCGAGAGAGAAATTGAAAATGAGGGCTATCTTGTTTTAAAAAGCGGTGGCAGCAGCGGAAAAGCAAAATATGCACTTCACACATATGCTGATGCTGAAGTTACATATAAAGAAACCGGTCGCTTTATAATAGCAGCAGGTGTTAATCCTAAAAAGGATATTTGTATGAATTTGTTCTACTCAGGCGAATTATATGGGGGCTTTATAAGTATATATGAAGCTCTGAAAAGTGCTGAAATAATCCAGCTTCCTATGACGGCAGTTATGGATATGGAACATGTGGCAAACGAAATTGTAGAGAGCAAGGTAAATGTTCTGATGGGAATGCCTACTTACCTTTTGAGACTGTTTTCCGAGCAGGAAGAAACGCTTAAGAATTACGGTGGTATTGACCTTATACTCTATGGCGGAGAGCATTTTGATCCTGCACAGGCAGAATATATTAAAAAGACATTTAATGTAAAAAGAATTGCGTCCATTACATATGGTTGCAACGAAATCGGCTCTATGGGGTATGCCTGTGAGTATTGCGAGGGAAGTATTCATCACGTTGCTCCAAGCAAATACCTTGAAATATTAAAGCTTGATAAAGATGAGCCGGTAGCAGCCGATGAGGTTGGCAGACTTGTTTGGACACCTATCAATCAGGAAAATACACCAATCAAGCGATACGAAATAGGTGACCTTGGAAGGTTTGTAAAAGAACCGTGTAAATGCGGAAGACTTTCACCAAGATTTGAACTTCTTGGAAGATTTGGTGATGTTTTTAAATTTGCAACTAATTATGTAAATTATCAAACCATCAAATCCGTATTTGCGGAAAAAATGAACTATAACGGATGGTTGCAGGTTATTTTATCCTATGACAAATTAAGTGTAATGACAATTTGCGTTGAACCTGATTTTGCTGATTCCGAATCTAATGCCCTTGAAATTCTTAAAAATAATTATCCTGAAATCAATGAGTGCTTAACAGATAAAACAGGCATTGTAAACATTGTAAAACAAGATAAGGACAGCTTTGAACTAAGCTCCGGAGGCGGCAAGATAAGAAGTGTAATAGACCACAGAATTCAGAATTAGGGAGGATAAAAATGGTAAATTCATTTAGCGTTAAACGAAGTCCTCTTGTAATTAAAACTTTTCTGTCTATTCTCCTGCCGACAATTCTTATGAATCTTACAACAGCAATCGGCTCAATGGCAGATGCTGTCATAATAGGTCAGTATCTTGATGAGTTGTCCCTTTCGGTTGTAACTTATGCAACGCCGATTTATATGATAATCAATATGATAGCCGCTTTGTTTGCTATCGGAGGGTGCATAGCTGTAAGTGTTGATACAGGGAAAGGCGATAAAGCGGGCGCAAATAAGGCTTTTAGTGTTTCAGCAATATGTCTTGTTTTCTTATCTATGATTCTGTTTTTCGCAGGTGTATTTTTCTCAAGGCAGATAACATTTCTGCTCGGTGCAGGAAATGAACTGGTTTTTGATAAGGTAAAAACATATGTGCAGATTATTTTATTAGGTGCTCCCATTTTTATTTTAAACATTGCAGGTGCATTTTTTGTAAGAAATGATGGCAGACCTACACTTTCGATGGTAGGAATGATTTCAGGTATGGGGATAGATATTATATTAAATCTTGTATTTGTGGGATTTATGAGTATGGGCGTTGCCGG